>CAJGCX010000074.1 GCA_904501895.1 Clostridiaceae bacterium | reverse complement strand
TACAAACAAGGCATTTTTCATTTGTAAATCTAAAATCCTTATTTGACATTTTACACGTTCCAACTGTTAATATATTTTTCCTGTTCGTCAGTTAACTTGTCGATTTCAGTACCCCAGCTGTTAAGCTTACGAAGAGCAACCTTTTTGTCGATTTCTTCAGGCACATCAACAACCTCAACAGGTAAATTGCCGTTGCTTTTTACAATATATTCAGCACAAAGAGCCTGAATTGAGAAGCTCATATCCATAATTTCAGCAGGATGACCGTCACCTGCAGCAAGGTTTACGAGTCTACCCTCAGCAATGATGCTGATTGTTCTTCCGTCAGGAAGCACATAACCCATAATGTTGTTTCTCTGTGGCTTAACTTCAACTGCCATTTTTTCAAGGTCAGGAATGTTGATTTCCACATTGAAGTGACCTGCATTACAGAAGATTGCACCATCCTTCATATTATTGAAGACCTTTTCAGTAATAACATCCTTACAGCCCGTAACAGTAACGAAGAAGTCACCCTCTTTAGCTGCTTCTGTCATTTCCATTACTGAGAAGCCGTCCATTCTTGCTTCCATAGCCTTAATAGGGTCGATTTCAGTAACGATAACCTGTGCACCAAGAGCATTTGCACGCATTGCAACGCCTTTACCACACCAGCCATAGCCTGCAACAACAACCTTTTTACCTGCAACAATCAAGTTTGTTGTACGGTTAATACCGTCCCATACAGACTGACCTGTACCGTAACGATTGTCGAAAAGATACTTACATTTTGCGTTGTTTACAGCAATCATAGGGAATTTAAGCTGTCCGTCCTTGTGCATTGAAACAAGACGGATAATACCTGTTGTTGTTTCCTCACAACCGCCTAAAACGTTTGGTAAAAGCTCAGGATATTCGTTGTGAATAAGGTTAACAAGGTCACCACCGTCGTCAATGATAATGTCAGGACCTGCTGAAATAACACAACGAAGATGCTCCATATATTCTTCACTTGTTGCATTGTACCAAGCAAAAACATTAAGTCCGTTGTGAGCAAGTGCTGCAGCAACATCATCCTGGGTTGATAAAGGATTTGACCCTGTAACGTACATTTCAGCACCACCTGCTGCAAGTACAGTGCAAAGATATGCAGTTTTTGCCTCAAGGTGAATTGAAAGCGCAACCTTTTTACCTGCAAAAGGCTTTGTTTCACTGAAATCCTTTTCGATGCTACGAAGTACAGGCATATGTGCCTTTACCCAGTCGATTTTCTGCTGACCCGATACATAAAGGTCGATATTTCTTACGATACTCATTTTAATTTCTCCAATGAATTAATTATAATAAATTATCATAACACAAATAACGGTAAAAAGCAATAATAGAAAAGCAGCTGCCCGAAAGCAACTGCTTAATAACTTGATGTTTATTTGATTTCTCCGTGCTTTTCGTAATTTACAACCTCTGTAATTTCGTTGTTGTCGTTGACGAAAACAACCTTTGGATAATGGTTTTCATTTTCTTCCGGTGTCATCTGCGCATAGGCCATAATAATCACCTTATCACCAACCTCAACACATTTTGCAGCAGCACCGTTAAGGCAGATGCAACCACTGTTTTCTTCACCTGCAATTATGTAGGTTTCAAATCTGTTGCCGTTGTCAATATCAGCAATCTGCACCTTTTCATATTCGAGTAATCCTGCAGCATCCATCAAAGCCTTGTCAATTGTGATACTACCAACATAATTTAAGTCTGATTGAGTAACGGTAGCACGATGAATTTTGCTTTTTAACATATTTAAATACATTTAGATACCTCTTTAGTCTGCATTTTTTTCGAGGAACTTAACAACGTCGCCAACTGTCTTGATTTTTTTAAGAACAGAATTTGGAATTTCTACATCAAATTCATCCTCAAGACCACAGATAAGCTGAACAACACCTAAAGATGAAAGCTCTGGAATTTTATTAATTTTAGTTTTAGGTGTTATATCCGGGTTTTCTACACCGGTAACCTCGGTAAATACTTTTAAGATACGTTCAAACATGGTTTATTTTTTTCCTTCCATTTCTTCAATTAATTTTTTAAAGCTGACTTTGCCCATGGCAGTTTTTGGCATTTCTTCTCTGAAAACAATTTCTTGTGGTCTTGCATAGTCAGCAACATTTTTTTCGCATACGTTAGCAATTTCCTTACAAAGTTTTTCAAGGTCAATATCCATGCTTGTAGGTTGAACAACAGCAACGATTTTTTGAACTGATGCACGACCTGTAACTCCAATTACGCAAGAAGTGTTAACGTCATCGCACTGATTAATAACGTTTTCGATTTGAGTCGGATACACATTATTACCTGCAACGATAATCATTCGAGAATGTCTTTGACCATAAAAAACATAACCGTCTTCGTCTACGTGGCCAATATCACCGGTGTGCACCCATACTTTTCCGTCTTCGTGTTTTTGTATAACACGAGCAGTTTCTTCTTCGTTATTATAATAACCCAGCATTCGTGTAGGACCTGAAATGCAGATTTCGCCATCTTCGCCTACCGGTAATTCTTCTTGTGTTCCAAATTTAACGATTTTAACTTCGTTATCAGGGAAAGGAAGTCCGATACTATCTTCTTTCATTCCGAAGAAAGGATTAATAATTGCACCGGATACAGTTTCTGTAAGTCCATAAGCATCCATCAAGCGTGCGTTTGAATGACCTTTTTCGAGATATTTATTCATACGGGCAATAAGTTTTTTATCGCACTTGTCACCACCAACAGCAACCATTTCCATAAATGACAGGTCAGCATTTTCAATTTCCTCAGTTCTTGATAATGCTTCATATAAAGCAGGAACAGCATAAATGTAATTGAGTTTTTTCTTGAAAATCAACTTTGCACATGCTTTGTAATCGAATTTTGGCACTAAGAAAAGATGGCAACCAAAAGAAAGCATTACGTGAATACACATAGCAAGTCCAAAACCATGGAATACAGGCATAAGTGCAAGTACGCGTTTTCCGGCTGTGTCCTTTGTATCAAGAGGTTTGATTTCTGAAGATTGAACCGCCATAGCGTTAAAGGCAAAGTTCTGGAGCATAACACCTTTAGGGAGACCTGTTGTACCACCACTGTAAAGAATAACTGCAACATCCTCACCCTTACCCTCATCAACAGGAAGAGGTTCTTTTCTTATTTTTCCCTTTTTGATAAAATCCTTCCATTCTATAGTGTTATGGTTTGGCTTGTAGCTTATTTTCTTTTCTGCTTTAAGTTTGTAGATAGGTTTAATGTAAAAAGGAAGCGCATCAGAAATATGAGCAATAATCATAAGTGGATTACATGGGCTTTTCCACTCGATTTCAGCAATTTTAGGGTATACCAAATCGAAAGTCAATAAGGCTACGCTGTTAACGTTTTCAACGAGTAGCTTGATTTCTCCTTGTGAAAGCAGAGGATGAATCATATTTGCAATTGCACCGATACGGTTTATTGCATATACCATATTAACTGCTTGTGGTGTGTTAGGTGCAACAACTGAAACATGGTCACCTTTTTTTACGCCACTTGCCAAAAGAGATTGAGCAATCAATTCAATTTGAGCAAACATTTCTGAAAATGATAACTTGTTATTTTGAAACTCCAAAGCCGTAAAATCAGGGTGTTTGTTTTTTGTTTTTTCCATGAAAGAAAACATAGAACAATCGGGATATTCGGGTATGAAATTATCTTTGCCGTGATGTGAACTCCAGATGTTAGGTGTTCTTTTCATTTTTCCACCTCAAAAGTATTAAAAATTTATTATTCTAATATTATATATTAAAAAACAGTTTTTTTCAAGTCTTATTTCCATAAATTAGATGATTAAACACTTGGTAAATAACAGATATTACTATTCTTGGTGTTCTCTTAATTTGTTGACATTATAAGATATATTAGATATAATTATGATAACTGTAGTTTATTGCATCTAATTATTTTTTAGTGTTTAGGAGAAGGTTAAAAAATGGATTTTAAACTTACATCTTCCCAATTAAATTTCTATACTAAAAACATTACTCTTGACAGCACTCTGTGGAATCAAAGTGTGCTTGAGATGTTTCCAAAAGTATATACTTATGAGCAGATTAACGATGCATATAACAGGCTTGTAAAAGCTAATGACAGTATTCGTGTTAAATTTAGAGAAACTGATGATGGCGTTGTTACTTTTGTTGAAGATTTTACATATGAATATTATCCTCTCGTAAAAGTTAATTCAGAAGAAGAATTAATGGACAAGGCAAGAGAGTTCTTGAACACAAGTATGGATTTTTATGGCAGATTAATTAACTGCATTATTTTCCAGACACCAACAACCTCTGGTGTTATGATATGTGCTCACCACATCGTGGTGGATGGATTCAGTGGCTTTGTTATGGCAAAGCAAATTAATGAGTTTTTACAGAATCCGGACTACATCCCGTCAACTGAACGATATAGCGAATATATTGAAAAAGAGGAAAAGCATAAAAATTCAAAACGTTTTCTTCGTGACAAAGAATTCTGGAAAAATCAATTCAGTTCAAATCCGGCATGTGATATTTTTTCTGTCCAGAATACAAAGTTTGATTTTTCTTCATCGGAATTGATGATTCCGTTTCCTTCCTCTCTTTACGAAAAAATAAAAGAATTCTGTACAGAATATGATATTTCTACAGCATCTTTTTTCAATACTGTTTATGCAACTTACATTAACAGAAAATATGATGTTGAGAGCTTTACAATAGGTGTTCCTGTATTAAACCGAACCACGCAATCAGAGCTTAATACTGTTGGTTTGTATATGCATATCGTACCACTTGTAGTTAATTTACAAGCAGATTCTTTCCTTGCAAATGCGCAACACATTCAAGACTCATGGATGAATATTTTCAGACATCAAAAATTCACACAGCACGATATGAAAGAAATGTTGAAAGAAGAAAACAAACCGGTTAACGCTTTGTTTGATGTTGTTGCGGATGTTCTTGAATTTGAGCCTAATGACGACTATAAGATAATCCTTCCATATAGTGAAAACCTTTCTGTTCCATTAGAATTCCATTTGCAAAGTTTTAATAATGAGCAGCAAAATCTTGTAATTTGTTTCAGAACATCTGTGTTTAATGAAGAAGAAATCAAAAGCATGCAAGCTTCAATATTTGCATTGTTAGAAGATGCTATTGCAAATCCGGATACAAATATTTATGAACTTGAAATGGTTTCAGCAGAAGAAAAAGAAAAGATTCTGAACGAATTCAACGATACACAAGTAGAATATGCAAAGGATAAGTGCATCCATAAGTTGTTTGAAGAACAGGTTGAAAAAACACCTGATAAGGTAGCACTTGTTGCAAGTGATAGAACACTTACATACAAAGAACTTAACGAAGAAGCAAACCGAATTGCTCATAGCTTTATTGAAAAAGGTATAGGCAAAGGCAATATTGTCGGAATTAAACTTTCAAGAACAAGCAAGTTTATGGTTTCCTTGCTTGGTATTCTTAAATCAGGTGCAGCATATCTGCCTTTTGATGCAACTCATCCACAGGAAAGAATTGAACAAATATTATCAGACAGCAAAGCAAAGATTTGTATCACTGAAGAAAATTTCGATGATTTCCTTAAAAATTTATACAAAAAAAATCCTGATATAAAAATATCAGGTGACGATTTATGCTATTGTATTTACACATCAGGTAGTACAGGCACTCCGAAGGGTGCAATGATTCAGCATAAAAATATATGCTGGTATATGTCTGCGTTGATGAGCATTTATGGTGATGAGTCTATAAATATGCCATTTTTCACATCAACAAGCGTTGACTTGTCTGTACCTTCATATTTTCTTCCGTTAGTAACAGGCGGTACATCATATTTTTACGATAATGGCTTGTTAAGTGACCTTAAGGATATCTTCGACAACGAAGAAATTAATACAATTAAGGTAACACCAACACATTTGCAGATAATTCTTCAGCATATTGAGGGTAAAGCTCTCAACAATATGAAATATCTCATATCCGGTGGTGAATCACTTCGCCAGAATGATTGTATCGAGTTTTTAGAAAAATTCGGTAAGCACATAGAGATTCATAATGAATATGGACCAACAGAAACAACCGTTAGCTGTGTCGACTACCTGTTCTCTTGTAATGACACTGATGATATTGTTTCTATAGGTGCTCCTATTGATAATGTGCAGATATATATTGTCGATAAACACACAAACTTGTTGCCGATTGGTGTAACAGGTGAGCTTTGTATTGCGGGTGACGGTGTCTGTGCTGGTTATCTCAATAATCCTGACCTTACAGCAGAAAAATTTATCGATAATCCGTTCGGCAGTGGAAAGCTTTATAAAACCGGTGACCTTGCTTACTGGTGCGAAGATGGAAATCTTATGTTTGTTGGAAGAAATGATTTCCAAGTTAAAATTAATGGTCTCAGAATTGAATTAGGTGAAATCGAAAACGCTATCGCAAATATAGATGGCGTGGTTCAGTGTGCTGTTGTTGTAAGAACAGATTCAAACGACAGACAGTTTATATGTGCTTTTTACACGGGTGCTAAAACAAATGCGATTGATTTCAGAGCACTTCTCTCTTCAAAATTGCCTAAATATATGATTCCACACGTGTTTACTCATCTTGATGAAATGCCACTTACATCAAGTGGTAAAATCAGCAGAAACAGTCTTCCTGAGGTTGACCTTGAAAGTATTTCTACTGAAACAGAATATGTTGCACCTGAAACAGAAGAAGAAAAGATTCTTGTTAAATGTGTTGAGGCTGTCCTTAATGTTGAAGAAGTAAGTATACTTGATAATTTCTTTGATTTAGGTGGAGATTCACTCAAATCTATTGAGCTCACTGCAGAGTTGGAAAATAACAACTATACAGTAAATGTAAAAACAATCTTTGAATCAAAGGATATTCAATCTCTTGCAAAGGAAATCAGAACAATCGTAACTGATGAGGAGCAGATTGAATATTTATCTGTTCTTCCTGCAACTGCTGCTCAGATGTCTATATATACACCGCAGATGATGAACGCAGATTCTACATTATATAATATTCCTTGTGTTTTTAAGGCTGAAGAGGTTGATGTTCACAGACTTCAAGTGGCGATAAACAAGTTGATTGCTCGTCACGAGGGCTTAAGAATACATTTTGAAAATAGAAATGGTGAAATTGTTCAGGTAATAAACGATAAGCTTTGTGTAGTGGTTGAACAGCTTGATGGTGAAAATCCAAAAGATTTTATAAAACCATTTGACTTGTCAAAAGCACCGCTTATTCGTGTTGGCTGTTATAAAAATATGGTTATGGTTGATATGCACCATATAATTGCTGATGGTAGCACGGTTGCTATTTTCTATAGGGAGCTTAATGAGCTTTATATGGGCAGAGAATTACCTGAAGCTGTTCAGTATGGTGATTTTGCCGTAACGCACAAATATACGGAGGAAGACGAGAAATATTGGCTTAATGAGTTTGATGAAGTGCCTGTTCTTGAGCTTTATACAGACTATCCTAAGTCTGAAAGCATTAGTGTTGCAGGTGCAAGAGTTTTTGAACGCATAAGCCTTAAAATCTATAACAAAATTATGGATAAGTGCAAGGAGTTAAACATCACTCCGTATGCTTATTATATGGCTTGCTACAATATTCTTCTTTCCAAATATTCAGGAAATGAGGATATATGCGTAGGTGTGCCATCAAGTGGCAGAAGCAGTAAGTATCTCAACACCTGGGGTATGCTCGTTAATACGCTTTCTTTGAGAAATCAACCTGGAGGAACAAAGACATTTAAAGAGTTTGCAATTGAGGTTAAGGAAAAATCTGTTATTGCAATCAGTCATCAGAATTATCCGCAGCACGAGCTTCTTAAGAGAACAGACAGTAAAAAAACACTCTATGATGTTATGTTCATATATCAGAGTGAGGAAATGACACATCCGATTCTTGGCGATAAAAAAGCCGAGCTTTTCCCTGTATATGGTAATACTGCTAGATGTGAATTGTTGTTCCAACTTTTGCCTAGAGAAGATGAATTTGTTCTTGTAGCAGAATATTCAACAGAATTATATAAAGAAGAAACCATTGAAAAATACATAAAATCATATATGAATATCCTTACACAAGCACTTAATGAGGATACACTCATCAAGGACATTTCTGTTTTAACAACAGAAGATAAAGAAACAATCCTTAACGATTTCAATAACACAACAGCAGAATACGAAAAGGATAAGTGTATTCATGAGTTGTTTGAAGCACAGGCAGAAAGAACACCTGAAAAGATTGCACTTGTTGCAACAGATAAGAAGTTATCATACAGAGAGTTAAATGAGGAAGCAAACAGAATAGCACATAGCCTTATTGAAAAAGGAATCGGTAAGGGTGATATTGTAGGCCTTATGCTTCCAAGAAAGAGCTGTCTTTTGACGGCCTTGTTTGGCATACTCAAAACAGGTGCTGCATATTTACCTATTGATATGGAATTGCCGACAGAGAGAATTGAATATATGTGTCAGGATACAAATGCAAAGCTTGTGGTGTCT
>CAJGCX010000073.1 GCA_904501895.1 Clostridiaceae bacterium | reverse complement strand
GTTGCAGCCGCAAGCTTACCTGAAATTAAATAAATTCATAAATGTAGATTTATGGAGGTCAGTATAATGGCACGTAATGATAGATTTGAAAAAATTTATTCTCAAGGTGTGTTGGGTACGATTGAAATCTTGGTTGATAAGGAAACAGGTGTAAATTATCTTTACTGTCAGAGTGGCTATTCAGGTGGAATGACAGTTTTACTTGACAAAGATGGTAAGCCTGTAATCACACCTATTGATAAATAAAGGTATGGCGGGGTCTCTCGTCTCCCCTAAAAGGGGAGATGTCACCGTAAGGTGACAGAGGGTTTCCCGCTTTTTTTGTTGGTTTAAATTGTTGTTTGTCGTAGATTTTAAGTGTATATTTTCATGGCTCCCTCTGACGAGGGAGGCATATAATCGCAACGCAGTTCCTCCATTTTGCACTTTGCGCTTTGCATTTTGCACTCCCAAATAATCTCCAATTCATAAAAAACAACCCTCGTACTTGATTTGTACGAGGGATTTTTGTTGTTATTCGTTTGTGTTGGGGATTAATAAACACCCTGCTGAAGCATTGCTTCTGCAACCTTTTCAAAGCCTGCGATATTAGCACCTGCGATAAGGTCGTAACCAAGGCCGTAACGAGCAGCAGCTGCAACTGAAATATCATAGATATTCTTCATTGAGCTCTTAAGCATTTCGTCAACCTTTTCTGCAGTCCAAGCAAGTCTCTGACTGTTCTGGCTCATTTCAAGACCTGAAACGCAAACACCACCTGCGTTAACTGCCTTAGAAGGAGCAACGATTACGTCGTTCTGGAGGAAGTATTCAATAGCTTCTGCAGTAGTTGGCATATTAGCAACTTCGATATAGTATTTTGTACCGTTAGCAACGATTTTCTTTGCTTCCTCAAGAGTAATCTCATTCTGTGTAGCACAAGGAAGAGCAATGTCAACCTTAACACCCCAAGGCTTCTGACCAGGGAAGAATTCAGCACCGAACTTGTCAGCGTAATCCTGAGCTTTATCTCTGCCTGATGCACGCATTTCAAGAAGATAGTTAATCTTTTCTTCTGTTACGATACCGTCTTTATCATAAACGTATCCGTCAGGACCTGAAATTGTAAGTGGAATACCGCCAAGCTCAGCAATCTTTTTAATTGCACCCCAAGCAACGTTACCGAAGCCTGAAACTGCAAATGTCTTACCAGCGATTTCTTCGTTTTCGTGCTTAAGAACTTCGTTTGTGTAGTAAATTGCACCGTAGCCTGTTGCTTCAGGACGAACAAGTGAACCACCGTAAGAAAGACCCTTACCTGTAAGAACACCGTTTTCAAAGCAGCCCTTAATTCTCTTGTACTGACCGAAAAGGTAACCGATTTCCTTACCGCTAACGCCGATGTCACCTGCAGGAACGTCAAGGCTGTCACCGATATGACGCTGAAGCTCTGTCATAAATGCCTGACAGAATCTCATAATTTCAGCATCACTCTTACCAACAGGGTTAAAGTCAGAACCACCCTTAGCACCACCCATAGGAAGACCTGTAAGTGAGTTTTTGAATGTCTGTTCAAAGCCAAGGAAATAAACGATACTTGCATTTACGCTTGGGTGGAAACGAAGACCACCCTTGTAAGGACCGATAGCAGAATTGAACTGTACACGGAAACCACGGTTAACCTGTGTCTGACCGTTATCGTCAATCCAAGCAACTCTGAAGTTAACACTTCTTTCAGGTTCTGCCATTCTTCCTAAAATATCATATTTTTCATATTCAGGATGAGCTTCAACTACCTTTTCAAGTGAGCTGTAAACTTCCTTAACACACTGAAGAAATTCAGGTTTTTTTGCATCACGCTCTTGTACTCTTGCGAGAACATTTTCGATATAACTATTCATTATAAAGAGCCTCCTTTAAAATTATGAAAAAATAATATCACAAAATGGGTGCTTTTTTCAATTAACAATATTGAAAAATATATGCTGATTTCAACGCTTTAATTTGTTAAAAACGACAAAACAAAACTACAGAAATTCATTTTTGACTACTTTTCCTGCATTTTTATGTGATTTTTGCAGGAAATTATGTATAATGGCTTCAAAAAATGAACAACTAAATTTTTCTTATTGTGAATTTATACAAATTGACAAAAATGCAGTTGTTTGATAAAATTATAGAATAAATATATGAAGAATGGTTCGTTTTATGCAAAAGTTTATTTCAAACAGTACGGAAGATACAATTGAATTAGGCAGAAGACTTGCAAGTGTATTAAAGGGTGGAACTGTTGTTGCATTCTTTGGTGGACTCGGTATGGGCAAAACTGCATTTACACGAGGAATGGCAAAGGCTCTTTGTGTTGATGAAGAGGTGAGTAGTCCTACCTTTGCTATCGTAAACGATTACGGTGGAAATCCTCCCTTGTATCATTTTGATATGTACAGGGTTGAAAGCTGGGATGACCTTTATTCAAGTGGCTTTTTCGATTTCTATGAGGCAGGAGGAATTCTCTCTGTTGAATGGAGCGAAAATATCGAAAATGCCTTGCCTGAAAATACTGTGAGAGTTACGATTCAGCGTGGTGAAAATGACAATCAGCGTATAATTACTATTGACGGAGGCGTTGAAATATGAAAATCTTATCACTTGATTCTTCATCGGTTACTGCTTCCGTGGCAATAACTGAAAATGATAAAATCATTTCTGAAAAATTTATCAATAACGGTCTTACTCATAGTCAGACTTTAATGCCATTGGTTGAAGAGGCTTTAAAGGAAAGTGATACTTCAATCAAGGATATTGACCTTTTTGCAGTCACTAACGGTCCCGGCTCGTTTACAGGTGTCAGAATTGGCATTTCTGCAGTTAAGGGTATGGCAGATGCTCTTAATAAGCCTTGCTTTGCAGTTTCAACTCTTGAAGCAATTGCAGAGCCACTTAAAAACGAGGATGTTATTGCTTGTGCAGTAATGGATGCCCGTTGTAATCAGGTTTATACAGCGTTATTCAATATGGGTAACCGTCTTTGTGAGGATAAGGCAGTTTTAATCGACGAGCTGGGTGTTGAGCTTAAAAAATTTGATAAAAAGGTTATTTTTATCGGTGACGGTGCAGAAATCTGTTATGAAAAGCTTCACGAAGTTATTGTGAATTGTGAAATTGCAGATGAAAGCATCCGATTCGTTCACGCTTCATCAATCGGTAGACTTGCAGAGGATAAAATTAAAAACGGCGAAAGCTCAATAGAGTCATCAAAGCTCTTACCATTCTACCTGAGATTACCACAGGCAGAAAGAGAGCTTAATAATAAGAATTCATTGAAAAAGGAGATATAAATATGATAGCTTTAGGTGCAGACCACGGTGGTTTTGAATTAAAAGAGGCAATAAAAAAACACCTTGACGAAAAAGGTGTTGAGTATGTTGACTGCGGTACATACAGTGCAGAGTCAATTGACTACGCTCCAATCGCAAAGGCAACCTGTGAAAAGGTAACAAGCGGAGAATGTGAAAAGGCAATTCTCTGTTGTGGTACAGGTATCGGTATTTCAATGGCAGCAAATAAGGTAAAGGGTATCCGTGCTGCTTGTTGTTCAGATTATTTCAGTGCAAAATTAACTCGTATGCATAACGACGCAAACGCTCTTTGTATGGGTGGTCGTGTTGTTGGTGTAGGACTTGCACTTGAATTAGTTGACGTTTTCCTTGAGACTGAATTTGAGGGTGGTCGTCATCAGAGAAGAATTGACCAGATTATGGAGATAGAAAATTCATAAAATATCTTGTAAAATGTAAAATATAGGTATATAATATTTTTTGATAAAATCCAAGAAATTTTTGGGGGAATAAAAAATGGCAGTTACAATTACAAATCATCCACTTATTCAGCACAAGCTCACTCTTTTAAGAGATAAAAACACAGGCTCAAAGGAATTCAGAACACTCGTTTCTGAAATCGCAACTCTTATGTGTTATGAAGCAACTCGTGACCTTCCACTTGTTGAGGTTGAGGTTGAAACTCCTGTTGCTATGGCAAAGACAAAGGTTATTTCAGGTAAAACACTTGCTTTCGTTCCAATCCTTCGTGCAGGTACTGGTATGCTTGACGGTGTTCTTTCACTCGTTCCATCTGCAAAGGTTGGTCATATCGGTATGTACAGAGATGAAGAAACAGCACTTCCAATCCCTTATTATTGCAAGTTACCATCAGACATTGAAGAACGTGAAGTAATTGTTATTGACCCAATGCTTGCAACTGGTGGTTCAGCAATCGATGCAATCAATCAGATTAAGACTTACAATCCAAAGTCAATCAAGTTTATGGGTATCATCGCTGCTCCTGAAGGACTTCAGGCTCTTACAGATGCTCATCCTGATGTTGAGATTTACCTTGCAGCACTTGATGAAAAACTCAACGAGCATAAGTACATCGTTCCTGGTCTCGGTGACGCAGGCGACAGAATCTTCGGCACAAAATAAAATATACAATGGTAGGGCGGGGTCTTGACCCCGCCGTTTTTATTGACAAAGTGATATGAGAATGATATATTTAAATTAAGGATAGTGAAAAACGAACAACATGGGACGAGAATACATAGAAGCATCTACTGTATCTTATGTTGATATACTAAATTGAAGGTGAAGAATAGAAGTGATATTATGGTGAAAATAAATAAATCTGAATTACCTATTATTGTTATCTCTTTAATTCAGGTATTTTCATTGTTTACATTGTCAACATCGTGGGGAAAAATAATTGCACTAATTAGTATTGTATTTGGCTCAATAATTGCAATTTATAGTTATATAAAAAACAAGACATCAAAACAAAGGATTATTTTGTGGCTAATATTAACTGTAGTGCTTGTGATTTCTCTTGTATTACAATACTTTTCAGTTTCACATTCGGATATTGCTTTGCGAATTGTTAGAAGAATAGGAATAATTGTAATGGGCATTTATTTATGGTTAACAAAAGAATTATAAATAAAAAAGGCAGTCGATTGACTGCCTTAATTTTTTATCATTTTATAATATTACTTCTTGTGGCATACCACCATTTTCTCGTGATTTATCTGCGAGATACACACATAAATGACCTGCGACAGAATCGAAAATTGAAGTACAAGCAAGGCTTGGCTTTTCACCACGTACAAATGACACAAAGTCAGCGGCAAGTCTTTCGTCGCCACCACCGTGGCCACCGTAAGCACCGACCATATCGCCTGTAACCTTCAAATCAACCTCTTCAACGATTTTCTCATCAGTTGTAGTTGGATGAATTTTTGAAACATAGAACTTTGATTCTTCAAAATTACCGTAGATTTCACCCTTTGTGCCTGTAATATGAATACGACGAAGTGACATTGAGTTACCACCAACAAGATTGTGTGTACCCGTTGCACCACTTTCGAAATTCACAAGCACAGACTGATGGTCAACAACGTCGTTATCGCACTTGTAAATGCACTTGCCGTAAGGAGAATCACCCTTAAGAAGATTGATTTTATCCTCAATAGTTGGATTTTCAATATGCTCCAATTTGTCCCAAACGTAGAATGACCATCTTTCAGGCTGGTCAATGTAAAGTCGTTTTGCAGAATATCTGCAATCCTCAACTAAAGGACAGTCAACAAGACAGCGTGTACCAGCGTTTTCAGGCGCATTTTCAGGCTTGAACTGATATTTACCACCAAAGCTTGCAATCTGAGTAGGCTTTGTTTCGCTCATAAGCCACATCATAATGTCAATATCATGACAGCACTTGGCTAAAAGCATTGATGTGTGACATTCTTTAGAGTTAGCCCACTTACCACGGATATATGATGTTGAAAGGTGATGGTAGCTTACGTGCTCAAGCATCTGAATATTGATAATATCACCGATTTCACCACTTACAACTCTTTCCTTAATCCCATAATAGAAAGGAGTGTAACGAAGCACGTGACAAATCATAACCTTTGAGTTATTCTTTCTTGCACACTGAACAATTTCTCGCATTTCATCCTCATTTGGTGCAAATGGCTTTTCCAAAAGCATATCGTAGCCTGCATCAAGAAGGGGAATAGATGTTTCAAGGTGCTGATGGTCCATTGTACCGTTGATAATTGTGTCAGCAAGCTTACCGTGTTTTGCTAATTCTTCAGCAGTTTCAAAGCACATATCCTCTGAAAAACCGAACTTTTTCATACACATTTCACGTCTTACGGGATTAGGGTCAGCAACACCCACAATCTGCATAAGCTCAGGATTAGTAATAGCAAGCTCAGCGTAAATCAACGCTCTGTGACCAGCACCAACAATAATGGCTGTAATAGGTTTTGACATATCTGCATCTCCCTCGTGGAGTAAAATTTCAATATATGAATTATACCATACAACAATAAAAAGTAAAGTGTAAATTATAATTTGTCGTTGATATAACAAAAAAACGGACATCAATCCGATGTCCGTTAATTTTGTGCAAAAATCAATTATTTTACAAGATTCATAACAGTAAGCACTGCGCCTGCGTCACCCTCGACAGTAACCTTACCCTTATTATATGCTTCAATTGGGTCAAGCTTTCCGTCAACAAGCTTCATAAGGTTTGTTGGGTTAACAGTAACAATAGCGTGTCTGTCATAGTATTCATAAGGCTCAACATTAACCTTGTGGTCCTTAACCTCAATGTAGAAAATGCCGTTTACATTTTTGCCTTCAAGGTTAATCTGTAATGCAACAACACCGTCAACACCGGATGCATCAACGTCTGTAAACTTTGCCTTAACCTTAGCAACAACCTGTTCGTATGTCATAGTTTTCACTCCTTATTTTTATTTTTTATCATTTTATCATAAATGAGAATTTATTGCAACTTTAATAACCTTAATTATTTATGCAAATTCGCTAAAATAAATGTAGAATTATGGAAAATAGGGGAGCTTATTTAATTAATTTTCATAAAAATCGACATATTCAAACACACTGAAATAGTCAAAAATACAGAAATAAAATTAACAAAATTTTTAAAATTTAATGGTGACAAAATCCTTATTATGTAGTATAATCTATCTATTAATATGCAGAAGTATGCGCAAATGTAAAAATCGCTTCTGTTTATGGGAGGAAAAATTATGGCATTGGTTAAAAAAGAGGCTTATTTTAACTCATCAAACGGAAAAAATAAAATCAGAACACTTATCTGGGAGGATGACGAATTAACACCTGTTGGTGTTGTACAGTTGGCTCACGGTATGGCTGAGCATATTGCAAGATATGACGAATTTGCAAGCTATCTTGCTGCTAACGGATTCGTTGTCTGTGGTAACGACCATTTAGGTCACGGTAAGAGCATTGATGACCGTTATCAGATTGGTTATATGGGCGATTATAACGGTGACAAGCGTCTTGTTGACGATATGCACATTCTCACAAAAATTATGAAAAAGAGAAATCCTGATATTCCTTATTTCCTCTTTGGTCATTCAATGGGTTCATTCTGTTCAAGAATTTATGCAATGCACTTTGGCTATGAGCTTGACGGACTTATTCTCTGTGGTACAGGTGATATGCCTGACATTATCAATGCAGGTGTTGACCTTATCGATGCACTTGTAAGCAAATACGGTCTTATGAGAAGAGTTGACAAAATTGCAGAAATTATGAACAAGGGCTTCTCAATGCTTGGTACTGATAAGGAAAATTCACTTGCATGGCTTTCAGAAAATGCTGATAACCGTCTTGCATATTCAAACGATGAATTCTGTGGATTTACATACACACTTGCAGGATATCGTGATATTTACAACATTATGCGTGAGGCTTGTGACTCTGATTGGGTATTCAGAATTCCAAAGGAATTGCCAATTATGATTATTTCAGGTGCAAATGACCCTGTGGGTATGAATGGTAAGGGCGTTTTAGCAATTGCTGACAGCCTTGTTTCAGCAGGCATTGAGCCTACAACAATTCTTTATCCAGGAATGAGACACGAAATCACAAACGAAACTGACCGTGATGTTGTTTTCAAGGATGTTCTCAAATTCCTCTTATCACTCTATACTAAGGAAGTATAAATTTTGACAAATTTTATATCAAACGAACAGATTCAATTACAAAAGAATATTGCAGATGACGTGAAGGAGCTTCTTTTACTCCGTCATGGTGTAAGTCCTAAGGCATTTATCCACACCTACGGTTGTCAGGGTAATGTTGCTGACAGCGAAAGAATCAAAGGACTTCTTTCATTAATGGGCTACGAAATGACTGAGGAAAAGGAAGAGGCTGACTTAATTCTCTATAACACATGCGCAATCCGTGAACACGCTGAGGACAGAGTTTTCGGTAATATCGGTGCTATCAAGAAGCTAAAGAAGTCAAATCCTAATCTGATTATTGCACTTTGTGGCTGTATGATGCAGCAGGAACATATCCGTGAAAAGCTTTATAAAAGCTATCCTTATGTTGATATTGTTTTCGGTACTCACAATCAGTATTTAATCCCTGAAATCTTCAAAAAATATCTTACAAGAGGAAAACGAGTATTCTCTGATATGACAGAAACAAATCCTGTTGCTGAGGGTATTCCTGCAATCCGTGACAATTC
>CAJGCX010000072.1 GCA_904501895.1 Clostridiaceae bacterium | reverse complement strand
TTATAATCTTTGCACCGATTGCTCTTAAGAGATTTAAGGTTATGCTTGAAATGTTTGACGGCTTCAACGCATCTATTCAGGAAAACCTTACTAATATCAGAGTTGTAAAGGCATTTGTCCGTTCAGAGCATGAAAAGAAAAAGTTCAAAAAGGCTAATGAGGAGCTTATGGATGCAGCTATTTATGCTGAAAAGCTTATGATTATGGGTATGCCTACATTCACAATCATTATGTACGGCACAATTCTTGCAATCCTCATTATTGCTGCAAAGGCAATTTCCTATGAAACCTTGCTTATCGGTGATTTCTCTGCAATTTTCACATATATTATGCAGATTCTTATTCACTTCCTTATGGTTGTTATGCTGATAGCACAGTTCTTTATGTCACAGGCAAGTGCAAAGCGTATTTTAGAGGTTATTGACGAAGTACCTGATATCCGTGATGACAATGCAACAGAAAAAGTTGTAAAGGATGGCTCAATTGAGTTTAAAAATGTTTCATTCAAATATAGCGGTGCATCTCTTCCTACTATCAACAACGCTTCCTTTAAAATTGAAAGTGGTGAAATGGTTGGTATTATCGGTGCAACAGGTAGTGCAAAATCAAGCCTTGTTCAGCTGATTCCACGACTTTATGATGTTACCGACGGTGAAATTCTCGTTGGTGGTGTTAATGTAAAGGATTATAAAATCCATTCACTTCGTGATGAGGTCAGTATGGTGCTCCAGAAGAATGTTCTTTTCTCAGGCACAATTGCAGAAAATCTTCGTTGGGGTAATAAAAATGCTACTGATGAGGAATTGGTTGAGGCTTGTGAAATTGCTGATGCACACTCATTTATTTCATCATTCCCTGATGGCTACAACACAGATTTGAGTCAGGGTGGTGTTAACGTTTCAGGTGGACAGAAGCAAAGACTCTGTATTGCACGTGCAATTCTTAAAAAGCCAAAAATCCTTATTCTTGACGACTCAACAAGTGCTGTTGATACATTTACAGATTCAAAAATCCGTACAGGACTTCGTTCTTGTATTCCTGAAACAACAAAGCTTATTATTGCACAGCGTATTTCATCAGTTGCTGACTGTGATAAGATTATCATTCTTGAAGAAGGCTGTATCAATGATATTGGCACACACGAGGAATTACTTTCAAGGAATGAGATTTACAAGGATATTTATGAGTCACAGCAAAAGGGCAGTGACGACTTTGATATAGTAGGAGGTGAAGAATAATGGCAGGACCAATGGGAAGACCAATGGGTGGACCACCCGGTGGCAAAAGAGGTATGCACGGACCGATGCCAAAGCCTAAAAACACTAAAGGTACAATACGCAGACTTTTAGGATATATCCTGAAAGAAAAAGGCCTTTTCTTCGGAATGCTCATATTTGCTGCAATTAGCTCAATAGCATCTGTTTCCGGCTCATTATTCATCAAGCCTATTATTGATGATTTTCTCACACCTCTTATCGGTAAGAACTTTCAGGGTGAGCTTGTAACTGAATTCTTCAAAATGCTTGGTATTATGGCTTGTGTTTTCTTTGGTGGCGCAATTGCTTCATACGGTCAGTCAAGATGCTCTGTATATCTTACACAGAAAACACTTACAACTCTCCGTAAGGATTTGTTTGACGCTCTTGCAGATTTGCCAATCAGCTTTTTTGACTCAAGACCAAATGGCGAGATTATGAGCCGTTTTACAAATGACGTTGAAACATTAAGACAGTTCATAAGTCAGGGTCTTACACAGTTTATTTCATCAGGTGTTATGATTATAGGTTCATTCTGCATTATGCTTTACCTTAGCTGGCAGATGACTCTTATCGTTATTGCAATGGTTTTTGTAATGGTATTCGTTACAAAGACTCTTGGTAAAAAGAGTGCATTTTTCTTTAAGAAACAGCAGGAAGAATTAGGCTCTGTTAACGGTTATATTGAAGAAATTATCGAGGGACAAAAGGTAGTTCAGGTATTTAATCACGAGGAAGAGGTTGTTAATCACTTTGGTGGTATCAACGAAAATCTTCGTAAGGCAGCAACAAGTGCAAATACCTTTGCAAGTATGTTAGGTCCTATTATGAACAACCTTTCTCATATCACTTATGCACTTACTGCTGCTTTGGGTGGTATGCTTGCTGTAAAGGGTGTGTTATCACCGGGTGAAATTGTTGCATTCTTACAGTATATCCGAAGCTTTACACAGCCTATTTCAAATATTACACAGCAGTTTAACAACGCATTTATGGCTCTTGCCGGTGCAGAGAGAATTTTCGAAATCATTGACCAGAAGCCTGAAATTGACGAGGGTTATGTAGTGCTTGTAAATGCAACTGTTGATGATAATGGCAATATCCACGAAACAGAAAAGCACACAGGAATATGGGCTTGGAAGCATACTCACGGTGATGGTAGCGTTACTTATACACGCCTTGCAGGTGATATTGTTTTTGAGGATGTGACATTTGGTTACACAGATGAAAAAACAGTTCTTCACGATGTTTCACTTTATGCAAAGCCAGGACAAAAAATCGCTTTCGTTGGTTCAACAGGTGCAGGTAAGACAACAATTACAAATCTGATTAACCGTTTCTATGAAATCAATGACGGTAAAATCCGTTACGACGGAATCAATATTCAGAAGATTAAAAAGGATGATTTGCGTCGTTCACTTGGCATCGTTCTTCAGGATACACACCTTTTCACAGGAACAATTGAAGAAAATATCCGTTATGGTAATCTTGAGGCGACTCATGAGCAGATTGTGGAGGCAGCAAAGCTTGCAAATGCTCACACGTTCATAACACATCTTCCTGATGGATATGATACTGTCCTTACAGGTGACGGTTCAAATCTTTCACAGGGTCAACGACAGCTTATTTCAATCGCACGTGCTGCAGTTGCAGACCCACCTGTGCTTATTCTTGACGAGGCAACAAGCTCAATTGATACAAGAACTGAAAAGCTTATTGAACAGGGTATGGATAAGCTTATGCATGGCAGAACAGTTTTCGTTATTGCCCACCGTCTTTCAACTGTCAGAAATGCAAATGCTATTATGGTGCTTGAAAACGGAAGAATCATTGAGCGTGGTGACCACGACGATTTGATTGCACAAAAGGGTAAGTATTATCAGCTCTATACAGGCAATTTCGCAGAAAACAAATAAATAGAAAAAGGCGAGGTCACTCACACCGAGGACTTCGCCTTAATTCTTTTCATAATTTTTACTTGACAACTTAATATTTTGTTGCTACAATAGAATTGCAAGGCGAACAAATGTTCGATAAAACGTGTATATGAAAATATATGCGTTTTTCTTTTTTGTCAGAAAGGAGAGAAGCTATGATTTACAAAAACCAACAGCTGTACGGCATTTCCACAGAGGAGTATTTTTATCTCACGGAAAATTTTGCCTTTGTTGATGCCGAAACACGAGCAAATCAGGTAAGGTTTCTTGTTTATGACAAGAACAAAAAGATTATGGACACAGTAAAGGAAGTTATGAAAAACGAGCTGACTGAAAAGGAGTACGGAATTGCAGTTGATTATTGGAGCAACAATCTTTCAATCAACGACATCTCAAAAAAGCACAATATTTCAAGGTCATCATTTTACAGACTTATTAAGGAAATCAAGGAAAAAATTGATACATCACTTAAATATGTGCTCTATTACAACGAGATTATCAAGCCACCGTCAATTGCAGAATTTTTAAGTCAGGTAAATAGTGAGTTTTCATTGGGGGAGCAAATTGAAAGCTGAAAAAATTAGTCTTTATGATTTAGGAAAGGAATATGAAAAGCACGTGAAAATACAGAAGCATTTCATAAACCGATGCAAAAAAGAAATAGAAAAAGCAAAAATGTCGGGGGACTACACTGCTGTTAAGGAGCTTGAGAAAAAGCTTCGTACATTTTATCAAATTAAATATGAGCTTGAGCAAACTGCCTTACAGCTGAAAAATTACTATAGGAAATAAGGAGAAAATATGGAAAACAAAATTATTTCTATTAATATAAGTCCTGAAAATGACGAGGATATCAATGAAAATGCAGGTGTTATGTGGGAGCATAATGCCACCTCGTTGGTTTTCAACATTGACCCGTCTTATGCAGGTGATTACAGATATTATATCGAGTATCGTTCATTGATGGGCACAAAGGTAAGGACAGAATATCTTGAACTTGACAGAAAAAGCAACACAATTACCTATGATATTCCTGTCACAATGACATCCCTTAAGGGCGTTGAGTGCTATTTCAATATTGTGAAAATCAATGATGATGGAGAAACTGAAAAGGTGGTTAAGCCTAAAAAATTCTGTCTTCAGTTTGATTATTCACCTGACACAGATAATTCGCTTGCAAAGGTGAACGATTTTTCAATCAATGCTCTCCTTGAGGCTATCCGTACAGGTGCCTTCAAGGGTGAGCCCGGTGAGCCCATTGCCGATGTTGACAGTCAACTTTCCAAAACAAGCAGAAATCCTGTACAGAACAAGGTGATTTTTGAAGCACTTACGGGATTAGTTGATGACTTCGGCCGTGTTATGTCTAATTTTGAAGAGTCAATTACGAGAACAACTGAGGAATTAAACGATTCTATGGATGAATTGGAAACTTCAATGCTGAAATACGCCAATGAAAAATATGTTTATAAGGAAAATGGGAAAGGTCTTTCTACAAATGATTTTACCGACGAATATAAGGAAAAGCTTGACAATGTGGATGAAAATCCTGCTACACAAATTACGAGTATATCTGAAAGCACAGAATACGGTGGAAGTAGTGTTATTACATTTAACGACGGAAACACCCTGACAGTTAAAAACGGTACAAAGGGTGTTAATGGATATACGCCTGTAAAGGGTGTGGATTACTACACGGAATCTGAAAAGGAGAGTTTTCGAAGTGAAAGCATTGTTATGATTTCAGAGGAGCTTGCAAAGAGAGGACAGTTAAAGCCTGAATTTGCAAACAATACAGGGGAATGTACTGACACATCAAAGCTTTATGTACTCCCTGACGGAAATATCTATGCCTATATGAAAAAAACTATATATCCTGAAATCGAAATAATTGAGGGCGGTTCAGGCTATTGGTATTGGACAGGCTCAGGTGAGGCTTTATACGAAATAGATGAAACTCGTCATAAGCTTACAAATTATATTCCCGTAACAGAGGGTGACTCATTCCGTTATAAGGGTGTTGCTGTTGATACAAATACTATTATCAGAGCGTCTTGGTATGATGAAAATAAAGCATGGATTGATTTTATACTGGCACCTCAAGCAGAAAAAGAAAGTACAATAACAGTCCCGGCAGGCGCAAAATATGTTCGTTTCTATTCAATGCGATATACAGGTGATGTTAGTAATGTTGTATTAGAGGTTGAATGGATAAATTGCCAATCTGCAACAAGTGAAAGTTGGGCAAAAACAGGTATGAAGTTTGTCCCTGCTGATTATGAAGAGGAAATCCAAGACCACGAGGAAAGAATTACTGACCTTGAAGGAAAAAACGTAGAAAGTATCCTTAAGGGTAAAAAAATTGTATATGATGGTGACAGCCTTTGCTCAAGATGGGTTGATACTTCAAAAGGTATTGATAACGGTGGTGCGTACCCTCAAATCATAGCGGATTTAACAGGCTGCACATTTGATAACAGGGCAGTAGGTGGTGCAAGATTAGTCACAGCAGAAGGCGCAACTAATAAAGAGGGTAATCCGGTAACACTTTCTCACTCTATTGTCGACAATCTTGTGAATTTGCCAACTGACGGTGATTTATACTGCTTTGAGGGTGGTGTTAATGACCATTGGAACGGTGTGCCGTTAGGTGATTTTGATGAAAGAGATTATGAAAGCACACTTGATACTAAAACTATGTGTGGTGCGTTAGAATATATTTTCAGATATGCCATAGAGCATTTTGTGGGTAAGCCTATCTGCTTTATTATCGTTAATAAATGTGTATGGCAGAACGAAATCAATGGACAGACCTTTGCAGATTACAGAGAAAAAATGATAGGAATTTGTAAAAAGTATGCAATTCCATATTATGATGCTTGGGGTGAAAGTGGCTTGAACTTCTGGTGTCAGGCTCATCTTGATAATTATTTCGTGCTTAATATCGGTGACCACCCAAACGCAGAGGGCTACAAGAAGTATTATGTACCACAGCTTATTTCATTGTTTGAAAGAATAATGCCAAGGTAAGGAGGAATAAAATGTCAGTATATAAAGGAATAGATGTTTCAAAATGGCAGGGGAGAATTGACTGGAATCTTGTGAGAAGTGACGGAATACAGTTTGCGATGATTCGTTCTTCATTTGGTTGGGGTGATGGAAGTAAGGACTTCCTTTTCGACACCAATTATGATAATGCAAAAAAGGTTGATATACCCGTTGGCGCTTACCATTATTCTTATGCCCGTACACCTGAAGAGGCTGTTAAGGAGGCCGAATATTGCCATTCAATAATCAAGGGCAGAAAATTCGAGTATCCAATCGCTTATGATATGGAGGAAAATGGTGTTGCATCCTTAGGTAAGGAGCGTGTTTCAGCAATTGCAAAGGCTTTTTGTGAAAAAATGGAAAGCTACGGTTATTACGTCTGCATTTATGCCAACAAGCATTGGCTTGAAAATTATTTTACAGATGAAATTCTTGATAATTATGACATCTGGCTTGCTCAATGGACAGAAAAGCCAACATTTAATAAGCCTTACGGAATGTGGCAGAAAAGCTCACGTGGTAAGGTTGCAGGAATAAACGGTTATGTTGACCTTGATATTGCTTATAAGCACTATCCGTCAATTATGAAATTCAACGGACTTAATGGCTACGAAAAAACGGAGAAAAAACCGTATAAGCCAACAAAAAAGCCTGAAAAGAAGGTGTACAAGGCAGGAAATATGATTTCTCTTGAAAATATAAAATTGTATGCAACTGCAACAATGACAAGTGAGTCAAATTGCATCAGCGGTGAATATTTTATCTATGATGGTAAGATTATAAACGACCGACTCCGAATTACAAATTCAAGAGGCAATGTAAATCGTAAGCCTATCGGAAATTTTGTAACCGGCTATGTGAAGTTAAGTGATTTGGAGTGAGTCTATGACGGAATTGGAGCTTTTAAATCACAGAGTAGATGGCGTTGAAGAAGATGTGAAAATCCTTTATAAAAAGGTCAACGAGGTGACACTTACTCAGGTACAGAGCGTTACAAAGCTTGACAGTATGCTTGTGACTCTTGGCGAATTAAAGGAAAGCATTGAAACGCTGAAAAGACGACCAAACTGGTTCTGGGATAAGCTTATTGTGGCTTTAATCGGAGCTGTCTGTGGTGTGGTTGTCAATATGATTATATAATTTAAAGTGAGGATAAAAATGATAGAATTTATTACAGAAAATGCACTTTTACTTATACCGGTCCTTAATATTATTGGTGCTGTAATCAAAAATACCGAAAAAATTCCTGATAAGTATATTCCAATTATACTTCTGTTTTTCGGTATTGTGGGTGCTGTTGCAATTATAGGCATTTCACCTGAAAGCATTGTGCAAGGTATTCTTGTAACAGGCGCGGCTGTTTATGGCAATCAGGTTGTAAAACAGATGAAAAAGGAAGAGTGAATGTAATTGTAATTTGTCGGGGAGAATAATTTGGCATGTCATTCTGAGCGAAGCGAAGAATCTCCCAAAAGTAACATATCAAACAACAGAGATTCTTCGTCGTTTCACTCCTCAGAATGACACAAAACATCCCCGACAAACTCCGATTTAACAACATCATAACAGAACAACAAAAGGCGAGGATTTTACTCCTCGCCTTAATTTTTATATTCAGTTTTCGATTATTCCTCGTCAACCTTTGATTCAGCAATAACCTTTTCAACAATATTCTGTGGTGCCTGTTCATAACGAGTGAACTCGAATGAGAATGAACCACGACCTGCAGTTACTGAACGGAGAACTGTTGTAAAGTCACCCATTTCTGCCATAGGAACTTCAGCTGTAAGCTCCTGCATATTAGGTTCGTCAGCAGCACCCATACCGAGAACTCTACCACGACGCTTTGTGATGTCACCCATAATATCGCCGAGATTGTCATCAGGCATATATGCTACAAGAGTACCAACTGGTTCAAGGATTGTTGGGTCAGCCTTTGGAATACCTGCCTTGTAAGCAAGTGAAGCTGCCATCTTGAATGCCATTTCTGAAGAGTCAACAGGGTGGTAAGAACCGTCATAAAGAGTAGCCTTAACGCCAACCATTGGGTAACCTGCAAGAACACCCTTAAGAACGCAATCACGAAGTCCCTTTTCAACTGCAGGGAAGAAGTTCTTTGGAACTGCGCCACCGAAAACTTCTTCAGCGAAGATAAGGTCATCGCTGTCACATGGCTCAAAACGGATATGTACGTCACCGAACTGACCGTGACCACCTGACTGCTTCTTATGTTTACCCTGTGCTTCAGCAGATTTTCTGATAGTTTCTCTGTAAGCAACCTTAGGTACTGTCAAATCAACTTCAACGCCGAACTTGTTCTTAAGCTTTGAAACGATAACATCAAGATGCTGTTCACCAAGACCTGAAAGAACCTGTTCTTTAGTTTCCTTATTGATTGTGAATGAG
>CAJGCX010000071.1 GCA_904501895.1 Clostridiaceae bacterium | reverse complement strand
TGAACTTCAGTAGTTGCGAGAATGAAAATTACGTGAGCAGGAGGCTCTTCAAGAGTTTTGAGAAGCGCATTGAACGCTCCGATTGAGAGCATATGCACTTCGTCGATGATATAAACTCTGAATTTAGCATTGGCAGGGGTAAAGTTTGCCTCTTCTCTCAAGTCACGAATGTTATCAACGCCATTGTTAGAAGCAGCGTCGATTTCGATTATATCAAGTATTGCACCTGAATCAATTCCTTTACAGATTTCGCATTCGTTACATGGATTTCCGTCGTTGGAATTAATGCAGTTTACTGCTTTAGCAAGAATTTTTGCACAGGAGGTTTTACCAGTTCCACGAGAACCTGTAAAAAGATATGCATGGCTTGTTTTACCTGATTTAACAGCATTTTCGAGTGTTTTTGTAATATGCTCCTGACCTACAACATCAGTAAATGTTGATGGACGGTATTTTCGATAAAATGCACGATACAAAGTCATTCCTCCTTAAAATATTCATTGAAAAAATGCCTTAACTCAGTCATGTGTCGTGCAGGCAGACTGTGGCGCCCGATGCAAACCGCTTAATGCTGCTCGGTTCCCCGCCTGACATGGTTCACGGCGCCTCGCCGCACAGGACCCACACGGCACACGACTGAATTAAGGCATATCATTCGTGTCACATTATTATACTATATATCTTTTATAATTTCAAGAGAAAAATATATACTATTTTTATTGTGATTAAAGATATTTTGTGTTAGAATTAATTTGTATAAATTTATATAGCATAAAATGGAGGTGTCAGGAATGTTTAATATTATTCCTCAACCTGTAAGCATATTTATAAATCAGGATAAAAAGGGTTTTACGCTTCATGCGGGAACAACAATTTCTCCTTATCCTTTTGTGGATGAGTTTATTTCCTTTGTAAGAAAAACACTTAACAAAAAGGTTTATGTGCACGAGGACACAGGTGAAGAAAGGTCAATTATCCTTAAACTTGATGATACTGTTGAGCATAATGAAGGCTACAAGATAAAGTGTGAAAACAGACGAGTGTTCATAAATGCAAAAACAGAAGCAGGTCTTTTTTATGGCTTGCAGACATTAAAGCAAATGCTTTTGCAGACAAACGGTAAACTTCCATATACTGAAATTGAGGATTACCCTCGTTTTGCCTATCGTGGATATATGCTTGACTGTGGCAGATATTTTTATCCTGTTGAGGATGTTAAGAAGGTCATTGATTTAATGGCACTTCATAAGCTTAACACACTCCATTGGCACTTAACAGAGGACCAGGGCTGGAGAGTTGAAATCAAGAAATATCCTCTGCTTACTCAGAAAGCATCAAGGAGAAGTCATACAAATTTCAACCACAAGCCTCATGGTGGATATTATACACAGGAAGAGATTAAGGAAATTGTAAAATATTGTCACGATAGAAAAATAAAGGTTATTCCTGAATTTGACATTCCCGGACACAGCGTTGCTGCCATTTCCTGTTATCCTGAGCTTTCCTGCCTTGACAGAAAGCTTGAGGTTGCTACTCATTGGGGTGTTAAGCACGATATACTTTGTGCAGGTAAGGAGTCAACATATAAATTCGTTTATGACATTATTGACGAGTTAATCGAGATTTTCCCTGACAAAATCATTCACATCGGTGGTGATGAGGCCGTTAAAATGCGTTGGCAGAATTGTCCTCATTGTCAGAAGGCTATTAAAGACAATGGTCTTAAAAATGAAGATGATTTACAGGTGTTCTTTATGGGAAAGGTCAATGAATATCTTAAATCAAAGGGTTATTCCTCTGCTATGTGGAGTTATGACAAAATAGAAAACGCTGGAAGCATAAATCCTGATATTGCATGGACAGTTTGTGGTATGGGTGACGATAAGGAATTAGTAAAAAGCGAAATAAAACGAGGACGCAAGTTAATAAATACACATTGTTATCCTTATTATTTCGATTTCCCTTACGGTTGGAACACATTGAAAATGGTTTGCGATGATAAAGGTGCATTGACAGATAATGATGATGACACTTGGGGTATTGAAGCGCAGATGTGGACAGAATATGTGCCTGATATGAAGCGACTTGAATTCCTCACATTCCCTCGATTAGGTGCAATGGCTGAAAATGCATGGGCAGAAAAGGGATATCCTTCATTTACAACGTTTATGCACAAGGCAGGGGACTATTACAAGCTTCTTGATGTATACAAGGTTGGTTATGCACCACTTAAAAAGGCTTGTCCGTCATTTTTCTATAAACATGCTTCTTCACTCTGGTTTAAACGAAGAGTTTTCCATTGGCAGGGACTTCACAACCTTATCGACGATGCAAAGGCAAAGAAAGAAGCAGAAAAAATCAAGGCAAGTGTAAAATAAAATTGGGGATTAATTATACATTAAAATTTTGAGGTGTTATTATGAAAAAATACGTTTTAGCATTGGACCAGGGTACAACAAGCTCCCGTGCAATTCTTTTTGATAAACAAGGTAATATCTGTTATAAGGCACAGCACGAGTTTAATCAGATTTATCCACATACAGGTTGGGTTGAGCATAATCCTATGGAAATTCTCTTTTCACAGCTTCAGTCTGTTATGGAGGTTATGTCAAAAAGCAAGGCTACTGCAGAGGATATTGCTTCAATTGGTATTACAAATCAGCGTGAAACAACAATTGTATGGGATAAGTCAACAGGTAAGCCTGTTTATAATGCAATTGTGTGGCAGTGTAGAAGAACTGCTGATGTGTGTGAAAAAATCAAGGCAGAGGCAGAGCTTACACAGTACATAAAGGACCATACAGGACTTGTTGTTGACGCCTATTTTTCAGCTACAAAAATCAAGTGGATTCTTGACAATGTTGATGGTGCAAGAGAACTTGCAGAAAAAGGTCAGCTTCTTTTCGGTACAGTTGAAACATGGCTTATCTGGAATCTTACAGGTGGTGCTGTGCATATTACTGACTATTCAAACGCATCACGAACAATGCTTTTTGATGTTGACAAGCTTTGTTGGGATGAATATCTTTGTGAAAAGCTCGGAATCCCTATGAGTATGCTTCCTAAATGTGAGCCTTCAAGTAAGGTTTACGGAACAGTTGCAAAGGGCGTTATGGGTATTGAAGAGCTTGCAGGTGTGCCTATTTCAGGTGCAATTGGTGACCAGCCGGCAGCCCTCTTTGGTCAGGGATGCTTTAAGCAGGGTCAGGCAAAGAATACTTATGGTACAGGCTGCTTCTTGCTTATGAATACAGGGGACAAGAGAGTTGAGTCAAAAAATAATCTTGTTACAGGTGTTGCGTGGGGATTAGGTGACAAGGTTACTTACGCTATTGAAGGCTCTGCATTTAATGCAGGCTCAGTAATCAAGTGGCTTCGTGATGACTTACAGCTCATTCCGTCTGCACGTCGTTGTGACGAGCTTGCAGAAAGTGTTCAGAATTCAAATGGTGTTTATTTTGTTCCTGCATTTACAGGCCTTGGTGCACCATATTGGGATATGTATGCTCGTGGTACTATTGTAGGTCTTACACGTGGCGCAAACGCTGCTCATATCTGCCGAAGTGTTCTTGAGGCAATTGCTTATCAGATGACAGATTTGCTTGAGGCTATGAAGCAGGACTCTGATATTCAGCTTTCCGAGCTTCGTGTTGACGGTGGCGCTTCAGTCAGCGATATTATGATGCAGATTCAGGCTGATATGATTAGAACAAATGTAAACAGACCAAAGATGGTTGAAACAACTGCAATCGGTGCTGCATATCTTTCAGGTCTTGCAGTAGGCTTCTGGAAGGATATGGAGGAAATTCAGGAAATCCGTCAGGTTGATAAGATTTTTGAACCACAGATGGATATGGAAAAGCGTGAAAAGAGATACCGTGGATGGCTTCGTGCAGTTGAACGCTCAAGAGATTGGGTTGAACATTAATGATAATAAAGCATTATTTCCGTGACGGTGAGAAGATGCGTGAGCATTTCTTTGACCACGGAGAAGATACAAACTGCGATTCAGCAGAGGAATATTTAATCAGGGCAAATGAAGTGATTAATAATCCTAAAGCGTTGAAAAAGCACGAAACAGATGAGGATGGTAATGATATGGTGTATTATCTACCAACAACAGGTGAAATAGTTTTCGTTGCAGCTGACGGATATATACGCACATATTTCATTGCTGATGATGAATATTTTGAAAGACAGTAAAACTAATGATTAATGTCATTCTGAGGAGGAACGACGAAGAATCTGTTTGACTATAACAGAGATTCTTCGCTACGCTCAGAATGACCTGGTATTAAGGGGCAAATACAACAATGGACTACGCAAAAGAAAGCCTTAAGCTTCATTATGAATGGCAAGGTAAAATTGAAATTAAATCAAGGGCAAAGGCAAATGATAAGGAATCATTGTCATTAGCATATACACCCGGTGTTGCACAGCCTTGTCTTGAAATTCAGAAGGATATAGATAAATCTTATGAGTTAACTCGTCGTTGGAATACTGTCGCAGTTGTAACAGATGGTACAGCAGTTTTAGGGCTTGGTGATATTGGCCCTGAAGCAGGAATGCCTGTTATGGAGGGTAAATGTGTTCTTTTTAAGGAATTCGGTGGAGTTGATGCGATTCCTCTTTGTGTTAAGAGTAAGGATGTTGATGAAATCGTAAATTGCATTTATCTCTTGTCAGGAAGCTTTGGTGGAGTTAATCTTGAGGACATTGCTGCACCAAGATGCTTTGAAATTGAAAGAAAATTAAAGGAAAAGTGCGATATTCCAATTTTCCACGATGACCAACACGGCACAGCAGTTGTTGTTGGTGCTGCCGTTACAAATGCACTTCGTGTAGTTGATAAAAAGTTAGAGGATTGTACTGTTGTCTTCAGCGGTGCAGGTGCTGCAGGTATTGCTATTGCAAAGCTTATACATAAAATGGGTGCAGGAAATATTATAATGTGTGATAAAAATGGTATTCTTGCAGTAGGCGAAGAGTGGATGAATCCTGCACAAAAGGAAATGGCTGAAATCACAAACAAGAATAATCTTAAGGGCGCACTTAAGGATGCTTTGGTTGGTGCAGATATATTTATCGGTGTTTCAGCACCGAATATCGTAACGGAAGAAATGATTAAGTCAATGTCTTCTGATGCGATTGTATTCCCAATGGCAAACCCTGTTCCTGAAATTATGCCTGATAAAGCAAAAAATGCCGGTGCAAGAGTTGTTGGCACAGGCAGAAGTGATTATCCTAATCAGATTAATAACGTACTTGCATTCCCTGGAATTTTCCGTGGTGCACTTGATTGCAGAGCAAGTGATATTAATGAGGAAATGAAAATTGCAGCAGCAAAGGCAATTGCATCTCTTGTTTCTGACGAGGAGCTTAATGAGGAATATATTCTTCCAAAAGCATTTGATGAAAGAGTTGGAACAACTGTTGCAAAGGCCGTTTGTGAGGCTGCAAGAGCATCAGGTGTTGCAAGAAAATAATTATACTTTATTGAGTTAAAAAATATCTATAAAGAAATAAAAATGCATAAATAAAACCCAAAACCCCATCGGATAAACCGATGGGGTTCCTTTTTCACTCGTCAGGAGACGAGATATAACCTATGTAAAGTGTATGTATAATAGCATATAACAATTAAGTTGTCAACTAAATAGATAAAAATTATCTATCCTGCATTCTTCTCCAATGGAAAAGGTATTGTTGAGCAATTCCCTCGGTACCTTTTGTACACTCAGGGAGTCCATTTGGGTACATTTCAGCCATAATTCGCTTTACCCATACGTCAACAGGAAAGGCTTCAAGCTTATGAAAACCGTAAAGGAGTGTACATTCTGCAACCTTTGCACCAACACCCTTGATTTTCTGTAATTCTTCTCTGCCGAATTCAATAGGTGAGTTCTCGATTTTTTCAAAATCAACCTCATTATTTGCAACCTTTTGTGCTGCATCAATAATGTATTTTGCTCTGAAGCCTGCACGTAAAGGTGCTAAGTCTTCAACGGTAAGCTTGGAAAGTGTCTCGGCGGACGGAAATGTTTTTTTGCCTACTTCACCGTCACCAAAGGAGTCGCAAAGTCGTTCAATAATACCCTTGATTCGTGGTATGTTATTGTTTTGCGAAATGATGAATGAACAGAGCGCTTCCCAAGGCTCCTGGCGGAGAATACGAATACCATTGTATTCAGTAACGGCAGATGAGAGGTATTTATCATCATAAGATGTTACAATTTTACCATAATCAAGGTCAAAATCGAAATAGCCCTTCCAGATGTGATTGTAATCTTCTTCGGTGCAATTGTGGAAAATAAGCTCGTTTTCAGTTTGCTCAATTTCTATAAATTTTCCATAGGCAACTCCTTGCCACTTGTTTTCGTTTAAGGTCCAACGAAAGGCCTGGCCGCAGTCAAGACAAAGGCCCAAATTGAAGTTGTCAGGGCAGGGGATTCTGTAACAATTTTTCATAATAAAATCCTTTGCAAAATAACTAAAAAAATATGAAAATTATATGTAAAATTACTAATGACATATTGCACAAAATTTTTAGATAAATTTTGAGTGAGGTATGTTCCAAACTGTATAATTTGTCAAGCGTTTAAAACAAATTGTATTTGACAAAGTTTTAACAATGTTTTTCTACAGTTGTCGAAAAGTAGGGAAAATTCCGTAAAATCATTGATTTAAAGCCAAGTTATTAACATTTTCAACAGAGTTTTCAACAATTTCGTTGAAAAGTTTATTATACTATCTGTATAAAAAATTCCAAATTTATTTTTGGTTAAAATCCCATATTGACAAATTTTTCTGTGAAAATTGTGCACAAATGGTAGAATAAAATCAACTAAATTACCAAAAATATGTTCACTATATTAATGAATATTTGTGAGGAAAATTTTATGGTTAAAGGTGTCAATCGTCAGGTTCTTGAAATTCACGAAACAGGATGTGATTATTTTGAAAAAGCATTGTTTTTCGTAAAGCCTGAATACAGCCGTGAAAGTGAAGGAAAATTAAAAACAAAAGCCATATCAAGCGTGATGAATTTTACTTCTGTGCCTAAAACCCGCAAGCAAAAAATAAAAAGCCGAGTGATTTTCATCGGAGAAATATTAGCCTCTGCGGGTGTAGGCGCATTCGTAACGACAATGTTTTTGAGGTGATGATTAAATTATAATTTAACCTTATAATATTATCAATTCTTTATTTGCGTTTGTAAGGTTACGGCAACCGTTTTCGGTGATAAGTGCCATATCCTCGATTCGCACACCGAACTTTTCAGGAATATAAATTCCCGGTTCAACTGTTACGATATTACCAACCTGAAGAATACTGTCAGATGCAGGAGAGAGATTAGGGTATTCGTGGATTTCTACACCAACACCGTGACCTGTTGAATGAGTAAAATATTTTCCGTAACCACTATCATTTATAACGCTTCTTGCAAACATATCACCTGTTTTGCAAGGAATACCTGCCTTGATATTGTCAAGGCAATTCTGTTGTGCTTTAAGAACTGCATCATAAATATTTTTCATTTCATCAGTTGCAAAACCAACTGCAACAGTTCTTGTCATATCACTATGGTAACCATTTATAATAGTGCCAAAATCCATTGTGATAAAATCGCCATTTTCAATTTTCTTGTTGCTTGGAACACCATGAGGCATTGAAGAATTTTTACCACTTACGGCGATAGTTTCAAAGGAAAGACCTTCACCACCATTACGAAGCATAAAGAAATCAAGCTCAAGTGCTATTTCCTTTTCCGTAACGCCAACTTTAATGAATTTGAGAATATGCTGGAAAGCATCTTCAGCAATTCTCTGTGCTTTAACAATGCTTTCAACTTCATCTTCATTTTTTATTGAACGTAGCTCATTTATCATCGAATCAAGTGTGGAGTCTGTTGCGATGCTTGTGCTTTTAAGCACGCCCTTAAGTGAGTTGTATGTAGCAACAGTCATTCTTGATGCTTCAACAAGAAGATGCTTACAGTTCATTTCACCGAGGATTTCAGCAATCTGTGGATAAGTTTTGCCTAAAAGTCTGACCTCACAATTTAAAATCTGCTTTTCAGCTGCTTCAATGTATCTTCCATCAGTAATGAAAACTGCTCTGTCAGATGATACAAGCAAAAATCCGTCAGATGACTCAAAGCCTGTGAAATATTTTCTGTTTTCAGGGGATATAATCAATGCGCAATATCCCATACCTTTATCTTTTAAAGAATTTTGTAATTGTTTAATCATAGTAACCATATCCATGTAATTTTTCAAATTCTGCTATAATAGGAGCTGACTTTCTGCGACGTGTTGCATAAAACAATGGGAAGCGAGTCTTCCCAGGGAGTGCATCAACAAGAATAGGAACAGCACCACAATCGTTTGCGGCCATAACATCTGCAAAAATCTGGTCACCTATCATAGCAAACTCATTTATTTTAACACTCATCATTTCAGCACCTTGTATGAGGGTGTGAGATTTAGGTTTTTTAGCATTTGCAATATAAGGCAGACTTAACATTTTTGAAACGATTTTAGGTCTTCGTGGCATAGCGTTTGATATAATCATAGCCTTAATACCGCTGTTCTGAACCTTTTTCAACCATTCGCCAAGACCTTCAATACAATTTGTTTTTCCGTCGTTGCAAATAGTGTTGTCTATATCAAGGGCAATTGCCTTTACGCCCATTTTGTGTAAATCATCAACAGAAATATCAAGTACAGATTTGTAGTGATATTTCGGCATAGGTGAAGCCATAGAAAATTCTCCTTTAAAAATCAGGATTTGTTTGTTGGTAAAAAAATAGTGGGCAATCCGTCAATGGATGCCCACTTGCGTTTTAAAACATAGCTCCGCAAAGCGAAAATTATTTAAACTTACGCTTACGTGCAGCCTCAGACTTCTTCTTTCTCTTTACAGAAGGCTTTTCGTAATGCTCTCTTTTTCTAACTTCCTGAATGACACCGTCACGAGAAGTC
>CAJGCX010000070.1 GCA_904501895.1 Clostridiaceae bacterium | reverse complement strand
GTACGCTGATGAAAAGGCAGCTAAGAAGGCTGAAAAGGCTGCAAGAAAAGCAGAAAAGCTTTCAAAGGGAGAAAGAAAGAGCCTTATCTTTATGCTTGGTGGTCTCTTCTTCCTCTTCTGCGGTACAAATGCTATCACAACATTCTTCGCACTCTTTGCTGAAGAAGTTCTCGGTAAGAGCACAGGTGAAGCAACAATTATGACAACAATCTTTGCTGTTTGCTCTGCTGCAGCTGCAATTCCTGCAGGTAAAATGGGTAAAAAGCTTGGCCGTAAAAAGACAATCCTTATCGGTCTTATAGTATTTATGGCTGTATTCCTTCTTTATGTGTTTACAAGAAGTATGGCAGTTATCTGGCTTGCACTTATCCTTGGTGGTGCTGCAAATATGTTCATCACAGTTAATACATTGCCACTCGTTCTCGATATCGGTGGTATTGACAAGGTTGGTACATTCACAGGTTACTACTACACAGCAACATTCTCAGCACAGATTGCTTCTCCAATCATCTATGGTGTTGTAAGAATGCTTACAGGCTCATACCTTTCACTCTTCGTTTATAGCCCAATTATGTTTATCCTCAGTATCTGCTGTATCCTCTTCGTTAAGCACGGTGAAGCAGTTCCTCAGGAAATCGTTGATAAAATCGAAGAAGAAAACGCTGACTAATTAAATCAGATATAAAAATCACCCACCGAAGGTTTTACCTCGGTGGGATTTTTGTTGTTATGGTGGTAACATGAATTACAAAATTATGCACAGAAGTCCGTTGCAGCCTTCGTTGATGACTCGTTCAAGGGTTTCCTGAAATTTCATTCGTGCATCTGTTGGCATATGGTATAGCTTATTGCGAAGGCCTTCGTTGACAAGCTCGTTAAGGGATTTGCCGAAGATGTTGGATTCCCAGATTTTGTGTGGGTCTTCCTCAAAGCCTTCGAGGAGGTATTTCACCAATTCCTCTGACTGACTTTCACTGCCAACAATAGGCGCGACCTCTGTTTTAATGTCTGCCCTCATCATATGGATTGACGGTGCTGATGCACAGAGACGCACTCCGTATCTGCCACCCTGCTTCATTATTTCAGGCTCTTCAAGGGTGAGTTGGTCAATTGTTGGCATCACGATTCCGTAGCCTGTTGTCTGCACCTCATCAAGTGCCGATTTGATTCGTTCATATTCTCGTTTTATGTCTGACAATTCCTTCATACAGGTCAGTAAATTCTGCTCATTTTCAACGGAAAAGCCTGTTTGCTCTTCCATTATTTTAAAGAAAAGTCCTGAATTCATTGTGACACTTATTCTTGCACTGCCAACGCTTAAATCCATTGAGGAAATTTCTGCATTCATAATGTGCTCACAGCTCTGAAGCGTTTCAGTCATTGTGCCAATGTCCCTGACAAATTCGATTTCTTCAATCGCCTTTGTAATTGTTTTGTATGTGTCGTTTTTCAGCCAATGCCCATCAGGAAGTCCTACTAACCAAAGTGGCAAATCAACGCCGATTTCTTTAACAGGAAATTCAAAAAGAAGCTGTGTGATTATTTCCTTGATTTCACCTTCAGTAAGGTCAATACAGCTTACAGCCATAACGGGTACATTGTATTTTGAGGATAATTCTGCTGACAACAATCTTGCATTTTCACTTTCAGGCTCTGTGCAGTTAAGAAGCACCACAAAAGGCTTGTGAAGCTCCTTTAATTCATCAATAACTCTTTTTTCAGCATCCTCATAATCACATCTCGGAATATCGCTTATGCTTCCGTCGGTTGTTATTACAAGTCCTATTGTGGAATGCTCCGTGATTACCTTTTTTGTGCCGATTTCAGCAGCCATATTAAATGGAATTTCGTTTTCGTACCAAGGTGTACGCACCATTCTCGGCAAATCACCTTCAATATATCCAAGTGATGACGGAACAACATATCCGACACAGTCTATGAGTCGTACATTAAATGAGGCATTGTCAGGAAGAGTGATTTTTACAGCATTTTCAGGCACAAATTTCGGCTCTGTTGTCATTATTGTTTTACCTGCAGAGGATTGTGGTAATTCGTCAGTTGCTCTCTGCCTTACTGCGTCATCCTCCATATTGGGAAGCACAACCGAGTCCATAAAACGCTTGATAAATGTGGATTTTCCTGTTCTTACAGGACCTACAACACCTATGTAAATGTCACCACCTGTTCTTGTTGCTATGTTTTCATAAATACTTGAATTAGTCATAATCTCAACTCCTTTACATTTTTGGAATCAACAGCTTGCATTTTTCTTTAACACAGGTGTCGGTGATTTTGTTTTCTCTTAAAATTCTGTCAACGGTAGTGTTGTATTTCTCTGCAATGTCCCACAGGGCTTCACCACCGTCAGCAAAATAAACTGTAAGTGTTGCGGTGTCAGTTTTCTTGATTTTGTCCTTATTCACAATCAAATCTGTTATGATAAGGTTTTCTTTTTCGCTGAAAATAAAGCCTGAAGCCTTGATTTCAATCCGTACATCGAGTTGACCGTCACCGTTGATTACATAGCTTCGTGCAAGTATATCACAATGAGGAGTGCAGGTGAGTGCCCTGTCTGTTTCAGGTGCAGACCTTGTGTATTCATAAGGAATTGCCCTTTGTGCAAAGCAGATTTCACCCTTAATGTCCTCGTAAATTATTTCTGTCATAATCTCACCTGAAATGGTGTAGTTACTGTCAAAAACTGAAAAGCCTGAGGTAAGGTCTGTGCACATAAAGGAATGTACCCTTGAAACACCTGTACTGCTTAAATCTGCAACACCACGACAGAGAAAAATATCGTTAATTTCCTCTTCAATAAGAGAGGTATAAATGACGGATTTCTTAACATCCGTTTCGTATTTTACGGAGTAAGCATCCTTGATGCAGTTTGTTGTCATATTTTCAAAGCCACAGGCTGAAAAGCTCATACAAGCAGAAATATCAAGGAGATTTTTGTTGCCTGAAAGGTCAAATCGAGGCTTGATTTCAAGGTCAGAAACCGTAAGATGAGCATCAATTCTGCAAGTCTCATTTATGTCACTTGCTTCAATAATCTGATTAATGTTGATAACATTTTCAAGGCATTGAATTTCACCTGTTTCACTACCTGTAAAGGCGGTGTGGATAATCAATTCACCCTTTAAAAACAGCTTGTCGGAAACAATCTTTAATTCGTGAATAATCCCACTTGCAGAGGCAGAAACTATTGTACCCATAGGCTCTGAAAGTGCTCCTGCATCGCATGTTTCTGTCACGGTAAAAAACTTTTCAACAACTGATTTAAGGTTGCTGACTTCACTCTTTTCACATTTAAGGGTGATTCCGTCACCTGTGGCATCTGTTACCATTTCACACGTCTTTTTTGTGTTGGATTTTGCAAAAATTGTAACTGCACCGTGAAGCTCAAATCGTCGTTGCCCTGATACTCTGTAATTCATATAATCTGATTTTGCACCTACAAAATAATCACGACAGTTGTCCTCACCATTTACTTCAATCTGCTTTGCAAACTGAATATTCTGCTCGTAGCAGTAAAGACGACCCTGCTCATTTATGTAAAGGGCCTTCACAAGGCAGGTGCATTCTGCAGTAATTCTGTCACCATTCACCTGATATGACTTGACTCCCGGCACACAACTGCAACGAAGAATCCTCACAATGTCAGGGAGATATTCGGGCAGTGTAATATCCATATCAACAGCGTGTTCACTTCTTCCTCTGTAGCCTGACTCACAAAGGCATATACATTCTTTTTGTGTATTGAAATCCATAGTTATTGCTCCTTTTTCCGTAACTTTTCAATTAAATGTATGCAGAGAAAGTTTATAAAATGCAAAGTGCAAAATGCAAAGCGCAAAATGATGGGTCTGCGACGCAATTTTATTGCAATAACTGTTGAAAAATATAGCGTTGTGTGGTACAATATATCGAATATATTAAAGTGGAAAGGTCTGTTTTTATGTCAGGACATTCAAAATGGAGTACCATTAAGAGAAAAAAGGAAAAAACCGATAACGCGAGAGCTAAAGTTTTCACAAAAATCGGTCGTGAAATCGCAGTTGCAGTTAAGGCAGGAGGTCCAGACCCTGCAGGTAACTCAAAGCTTAAGGACGTAATTGCAAAGGCTAAGGCTGCAAATATGCCTAACGATAACATTGAAAGAGTTATCAAAAAGGCTGCAGGTGAAGGCAGTGGTGATAACTACGACGAAATCGTATATGAGGGCTATGGTCCATCAGGCATCGCAATTATCGTTGAAACACTTACAGATAACAGAAACAGAACAGCAGCTGATGTTCGTCACTATTTCGACAAGTTCGGCGGAAATATGGGTATGAGTGGATGCGTTTCATTTATGTTCAACCGTCAGGGCGTTATCCTTTTTGAAAAGGAAGGTATCGACGAAGACCAGCTTATGGAAGATGCACTTGAAGCAGGTGCAGTTGACTTTATCGCAGAGGACGAAATTTACGACGTTCGTACAGAGCCAAATGATATGGGCGCTATTCGTGACGACCTTGAAGCAAAGGGCTATAAATTCGTATCAGCTGAGGTTGAATACGTGCCAAGCACATACACTACTCTCACAAACCCAGACGACATCAAGAATATGGGCAGAATGCTCGAAATGTTCGAGGAAAATGATGACGTTCAAAACGTATATCATAACTGGGAAAACGAAGACGATTACGAGGGATAATTGCAGTAATTTGACGTATTTTCACTTTTGCGTCGTCGACTTACACTCGTAAGCCTTCCTCCTTAAAAGCGAAACTACATCCAAATTCCAAGCAATTCTCCGTGGTGTAATATGGTAGGGCGGGTGGATTGCCCCCGCCGTAACTAATTTTCAAATTATAATTACGAATTACGCATTTCGAATTACGAATTTTATTTGTGTTTTATGAAATCTTACGACTACATTATCGTTGGCGCTGGGCTTTTTGGCTCGGTTTTTGCCCACGAAGCTATGAAAAAAGGCAAGAAGTGTCTTGTCCTTGAAAAAAGAAATCACACGGGTGGTAATATCTACTGTGAAAATATTGAGGGTATTACTGTCCACAAGTACGGTGCGCATATTTTCCATACAAGCAACAAAAATGTGTGGGATTATGTGACTTCACTTTGTGATTTCAACGACTTCATAAATACACCAATGGCAAATTATGAGGGAAAGCTTTATAATCTGCCCTTTAATATGAACACTTTTTCACAGATTTTTGGTGTCACAACTCCCGAGGAGGCAAAGGCAATAATTGAGGAACAGCGTTCTGAAATCGTGAGAGAGCCCAAAAATCTTGAAGAGCAGGCAATAAGCCTTGTTGGTCGTGAGATTTACACAAAGCTTGTAAAGGGCTATACGGAAAAGCAGTGGGGTAGGGACTGTAAGGACTTACCTGCGTTTATAATCAAGCGTCTGCCTGTCCGTTACACTTACGACAACAATTATTTCAATGACACTTATCAGGGTATTCCGATAGGTGGCTACAATAAAATTATCGACAAATTACTTGAGGGAATTGAAGTCCGTCTTAATACGGATTTTCTTAAAAATAAAGAGGAATATATGTCACTTGCTGGTAAGGTGATTTACACCGGCACAATTGACGAGTATTTCGGCTATTCCCTCGGTAATCTTGATTATCGCAGTCTTCGGTTTGAGACTGAAACACTTGATACATGTGAATTTCAGCCTGTTGCAGTTGTCAATTACAACGAAAGGCAAGTGCCATTCACACGAATTATTGAGCATAAGCATTTTGAATTCGGTCAGCAGGAGAAAACTGTAATAACACGTGAATATCCTGCCGATTGGAAAATAGGTGATGAGCCTTATTATCCTGTCAATGACCAGAGGAATAACGCTCTTTATGAGGAGTATAAACGACTTGCCCAAAATGAGAAGAATGTGATTTTTGGCGGTCGTTTAGGACAGTATAAATATTACGATATGGATAAATGCATTGAAGCTTCTTTAGCTCTTTGTGAGGAGGAATTAGGTAATGAGTGATATTAAAATCACAGCCATAATGCCGGTCTATAACGTGGAAAATTTCATAGGAAAATGTATCGAAAGCCTTCAGGCACAGACTCTGACAGAGTGGGAGCTTATTGCAGTTGATGACGGAAGCCCTGATAATTCAGGTGCTATCTGCGATGCTTACGCATTAAAAGACAGCAGAATTACTGTAATTCATAAGGAAAACGGTGGTGCACCGTCTGCTCGTAATACTGCAATTCCAAAAGCTCTTGGTGAATATCTTTACTTCGTTGACTCCGATGACTGGGCAGAGCCTACAATGTTTGAGGATATGTATAAGGCTGCAAAGAAAAGCAATGCACAGCTGGTTGTTGCAGGGTTCTTTATTGACACATATCATTCTGATACAGAATTTTATACTCAGAAGCAGACTGTACCTTCAAGGGAGTTTAAGTCTCAGAGAGAATTCAGGGAATTTGCTCATAAGATGTTTGATAAAAATCTTCTTTACACTCCTTGGAACAAGCTTTTTGAGAGAAAATATATAATGGACAATGATATACGTTTCAAGAATACCTTCTGGGACGATTTTCCCTTTAATCTTGACGTTGTCCGTGATGTTGAGCGTGTTGTTCTTCTTGAGGATTGCTATTATCACTTTATGCGTGCAAGAAGTGACAGCGAAACTGCAAAATATCGCAGTGATATGTATGAAAAGCGTGAGGAAGAGCATAAATGGATGCTTGACCTATACAAATATTGGGGAGTTAATTCTCCTGACAGCTACGAAATGATTAATCGTCGATATATTGAACGAGTAATCGGCTGTATTGAAAACGTAACTAATTCTGCCTGTACTCTTTCATTTAAAGAGAAAATTCAGGAGATTAAAAATATAATTACAAGTGAAAATGTTAAAACTGCATTAAAGGTTGCAAAGCCAAATTCCCTTGTAATGAAAATTATGCTTATTCCTGTTAAAATGAAATCTTCATTTTTAACCTACCTTGAGGGTGCATTTATCTCAAGGGTAAAATCAGGAAATGTAAAACTTTTTGCCAAGTTAAAAGCAAATAGATAAGAGGTAATACAATGTCGTTAAAGGATAAAAAATTATTCTTGCTTGATATGGACGGAACAATTTATGAGGGTGCTCGTCTTTTCGAATGTGTAAATGAATTTCTTGCATATATCAACAGCATCGGTGGACAATATGTGTTCATCACAAATAATTCTTCACGTTCAGTCAAGGATTACGTTATAAAGCTTTCAAATATGGGTATTAAGGTGACTGAGGATAATTTCTTCACATCTTCTCAGGCAACTGCACTTTATCTTAACAAGCATTTTCCAAACAAGAAGATTTACTGTATGGGAACTGCTTCAATGATTGCTGAAATGGAAAAATACGGTGTAAGGATTACAACTGAGGCAGATGAGGATACTGACTGTATCTGTGTAGGTTATGATACTGAGCTTACATACAAAAAGCTGTGGGATGTTTCATATTTGTTGCAGACTAAAAAGGATATTCCGTATATCGCAACAAATCCTGACAGAGGCTGTCCTACTGAATTCGGTCTTGTGCCTGACTGCTTTGCAATGTGTGAGGCAATTAATTACGCAACTAACCGCAGACCGCTTTATATCGGTAAGCCTGACGGATTTATGATTGACTTCTCCGTTGAGCGCTCACCATTCAGCAAGGATGAGGCTGTTGTGATTGGTGACAGAATTTATACTGATATTGCTTCAGGCTACAATGCAGGTGTTGACACTATCTGTGTTCTCAGCGGTGAAAGTACAATGGATGATGTTGAAGCAAGTGAAATAAAACCAACTTATGTCCGTCAGGATATTAAAGAAATACTTAAGGAATTGCAGGAGTAAGAGCTATGGAATATGATGCATTTGATGCCGGCATTGAGCTTGGCGGTCTTCGTAGCCGTGATGATATCCGACTTCTGATTTGCTATCTTTTGAAGAGTATTGATGCACCTATGACTCGTCAGATGCTCAATGACTCAATGCAGGAGGACGGACTTGCAAACTTTTTTGAAGTTGGTCAGGCTATTGAGGAGCTTTTGAAAACAGGTAATATCACAACTGATATTATTGATGATGAAGAGGTCTTGATTGTAACACAAAGAGGACGTGAGGCTGCAGAGCTTTTGCAGACAAGCCTTCCACGAACTGTCCGTGAAAAGGCAGTTAATTCTGCTATCCGTCTTACAACAAGAGCAAAGGTTGAACGAGAAAATAAAATGGAGGTAAAAAAGGAAGACGACGGTGGATACACTATCACATTCACACTTTTTGACCGTGACACAGAGCTTATGAAGCTGTCAATTTATGTGGTTGACAGCCTCCAGTTAGAAACAGTAAAACAAAATTTCATAAACGACCCTGTTAAGGTGTATTCCACAATAATAACATCGTTAACAGTATAAAAGGAGAATATATATGTCCAAGGAACTTGAAAAACAGTATAATCCGAAGAATGTTGAAGACAGGATTTACAAAACCTGGCTTGACAACAAATATTTCCACGCAAAGCGTGAGGAAGGCAAAAAGACTTACACTATTGTAATTCCACCACCAAATATCACAGGTCAGCTTCATATGGGTCACGCTCTTGATAACACATTACAGGATATTCTTATCCGTTATCACAGAATGGCAGGCTATGACACACTCTGGCTTCCCGGTACTGACCATGCTTCAATCGCAACTGAGGCTAAAATCGTTGAAACAATGCGTAAGGAAGGCATCAGCAAGGAAGATTTAGGTCGTGATGGCTTCTTAGAACGTGCTTGGGACTGGAAAAAGCAGTACGGTGGCAGAATTATCGAGCAGTTAAAGAAGCTCGGTTCATCATGTGACTGGGACAGAGAAAGATTTACTCTTGACGAAGGCTGCAGTAAGGCTGTTAATGAGGTTTTCTGTCGTCTTTATGAAAAGGATTTAATTTATCGTGGTAACCGTATGGTTAACTGGTGTCCTTGCTG
>CAJGCX010000069.1 GCA_904501895.1 Clostridiaceae bacterium | reverse complement strand
GCCTTGTTACCCATAAGAGATGCAGTAACTCTGTCACGAACTGTTGGATGACCACCACGCTGAACGTGACCAAGAATTGTTGCACGAGATTCAACGCCTGTTTCGTTTTCGATTCTCTTTGCCATTTCTTCAACGCCACCGATACCTTCAGCAACAACGATGATGAAATGTCTCTTACCTGTAAGCTGAGTTCTCTTCATTCTGTCGATAACGTCACGCTGGAAGTCATATTCAACTTCAGGAATAAGGATAGAAGTTGCACCACAAGCGATACCTGCATTAAGTGCAATATAACCTGCACGTCTGCCCATAACCTCAACAACCGTACAACGGTCGTGTGATTCAGATGTATCACGAAGTCTGTCAACCATTTCAAGAACAGTGTTCATTGCTGTATCATAACCGATTGTGTAATCACTACAAGCGATGTCGTTGTCAATTGTACCAGGAACACCTACGCAAGGAAGCCCACGAAGAGATAAGTCACGAGCACCACGGAATGAGCCGTCACCACCAATTACAACGATACCGTCAAGACCAACGTCCTTAGCAACCTTAAGTGCTTTCTGAAGACCTTCTTCAGTTTTGAACTCAGGACTTCTTGCAGAATAAAGGAAAGTACCGCCACGATTGATAATGTTAGAAACTGAACGAAGGTTCATTTCATACATATCACCCTGCATAAGACCGTTATAGCCTCTTCTGATACCCATAACACGCATTCCGTTTTCACATGCTGTACGAACTACAGAACGGATTGCAGCATTCATACCTGGAGCGTCGCCGCCACTTGTAAGTACACCTATAGTTTTCATTATTATCACCCTTTTATTTTATGCTAATTATTTCCACATTGAATATAGATAATATCATACTTAAGAATAAATTGCAAGTAATATGTCGATTATAATTGTAAAATGACATTTTGCTCCCCTGCAATATCTCTTAGATTGTATAAAAGATTATCATTCATAGTAATTTTTTTACAAGGAAAATACTTTTTACTGTTTGCAAAATAGAAATAAACAGGAGTATCACCCTGATTTGCAGATGTAATCAGTTGATTACAGTTAAAGTATATTGGTGAGGACTCGTTTTCAACTCTTATGAAAAGTCCTTTTCGTTTAGTCTGATTTGACTTAACGCTTTCAGCACTGTCGGCAAAATCAAGAATGATTTTAGGATTTTCCTCTTCCTTCATTGAAAGTCTGCCACCAACGAGAATAACATTGCTGTTATAAAGCAAGTTAGAATACTTTGTAAAAAGCTTAGGGAAAATTACAACCTCAACTGACCCTGTAACACCTTCAACGGTTACAAAAGCCATTGTATCCCCTGCTTTTGTACGCTTTCTTACTATATTACTTATTATACCCATTATTTTAACAGAAACAGTATCCTCGTATTTAGAATTATAATCATTATCAGATGAAAGAATTTCACCGATATCGTCACATTTAAGCCTTAATTCAAGCTCCTTATACTGCTCCATAGGATGAGAGGAAATATACAGTCCTGTTGTTTCCTTTTCCATCAGAAGAAGTGTTTGTGATGGGAATTCATCCATTTTTTTCATTACGAATTCTGTACTTGAGGTTGTATTCATAATATCGAAGAAGCCGATTTGTCCTTCAAGGTTTCTTCGTCTTGATGAATCAAGGTCGTCGATAATATCAGGAAGATTTATGAGCATTTCCTGACGATTACTTCCCAGACCGTCAAGCGCACCACTCTTAATAAGACCTTCAACTGCACGACGGTTAAAGCCTTTGCCGTGAGTACGTTTACAGAAGGAATAGAATGAGGTGTATTTACCATTCAATCTTCTTTCATTGATTATAGTATCAATATAATCGTGACCTAAATTCTTAATAGCAAGGAGTCCAAACATAACAGTCTGGTTATTTTCTTCACTTACAGTAAAGGTCTTGTTACTAACATTTACGTTTGGTGGAAGAATTTTCAAGCCGTTATTTTTGCAGGACTGAATGTAGTCAGCAATTTTTGTTGAATTATCAAGGACACTTGTGAGAAGTGATGCCATAAATTCACTTGGATAATAGTATTTTAAATATGCTGTTCTGTATGCAACAACAGCGTATGCTGCAGCGTGAGATTTATTAAAGGCATAAGAAGCGAATGATGACATATCATCAAAAATCTCGTTTGCAACCTTATTTTCAATTCCGTTTTTAAGACAACCCTCAAGGAAGAATGTTCTTTCCTCTTCCATAACCTTATGCTTTTTCTTTGACATTGCACGACGGACAATATCAGCACGACCAAGGGAATATCCTGCCAAGGAACGGAAAATCTGCATCACCTGTTCCTGATAGACCATACAACCGTATGTAACATCAAGAATATCACGAAGCATTGGTGTTTTATAACGGATATATTCAGGGTTATGTCTGTTCTGAATATATGTGTCAATTGAGTCCATAGGACCTGGTCGATAAAGAGAAATAACAGCAATAATATCCTCAAGATTTGTAGGCTTGAGTCGCATAAACACACTTCTCATACCACTTGATTCACATTGGAAAACACCGTCTGTCTGTCCGTTTGTAAAAAGTGAATAGACATTTTTATCGTCATAAGAAATGTTATCAATATCAAAGTCCGGATTCTTCCTTTGAACCATTTTGACACAATCGTTAATAACAGTTAATGTACGGAGTCCCAGAAAGTCCATTTTCAGGAGTCCGAGCTCTTCGATAGTAGTCATTGTAAACTGAGTTACAATAGACTCATCATTACAGGAAAGTGGTACATAGTCACTTACAGGTCTGTCGGTAATAACAATACCTGCTGCGTGAGTTGAAGAATTTCGAGGCATACCCTCAACGCTCTTTGCAGTGTCAATTAAGCTTTTTATCTGCTCATCACTGTCATATAGGGCTTTAAGCTCTTCGCTTTCAGCCAGTGCTTTTTCAATAGTGATTCCCAAAGCTCTCGGAATTTTCTTTGCTACATTATCAACAGTTGCATAAGGAAGCCCCATCGCCCTACCCACATCACGAAGTGCTGCACGAGCAGCCATTGTACCGAAGGTTATAATCTGCGCAACGTGGTCAGAGCCATATTTATCGATAACGTATTCAATTACCTCCTGACGCCTTTCGTAACAGAAGTCAACGTCAATATCCGGCATACTGACTCTGTCAGGATTTAAGAATCGTTCGAAAATAAGATTATATTTTATAGGGTCAATATTTGTAATTCCCATACAGTAGGCACAGATACTACCTGCACCTGAACCTCTACCGGGACCAACAGGAATACCGTGGTCACGGGCATACTGAATAAAGTCAGCAACTATCAGGAAATAGTCAACATAACCCATATTGCTTATAACTGAAAGCTCATATTCAAGTCTTTCAATATATAATTTGTCAGGATTATCACCATATCTCTTGTGTAATCCCTCATAGCATTTCATTCTGAAGTAGTCATAATGAGAATAGCCCTCAGGGACTGTGAAATTAGGCAATTTTGTGTTACCGAATTCAAAGTCAAAGTTACACATATCGGCTATTTTTTGTGTATTATCAATTGCCTCCTGTGTTTTTGAGAATAACTCTCTCATTTCATTTTCAGTTTTAAGATAGAAATTGTCACTTTCAAATTCAAGTGAATTTTCCTCGTCAATTGTATGGTTAGTTGCGATACAAATGAGGATTTTCTGAATATATGCATCCTCTTTATTTACGTAATGCACGTCATTTGTAGCAACAAGAGGAATACCCGTTTCATTTGAAAGTCGGATTATACCGTCATTTACAATTAACTGCTCAGGAATACCGTGATTCTGCATTTCAAGGTAGTAATTACCCTCACCAAAGAGTGCAGAATACCAAAGTGCAGTTTCCTTTGCTTTTAAATACTCACCATTGGCAATATATTTCGGAATTTCACCTGCAAGACAAGCTGAAAGTGCAACAAGTCCCTCGTGGTGCTTCTGGAGTAATTCACGGTCAATTCGAGGCTTTGTATAAAAGCCGTCGACCCACGCTGAAGAAACAAGCTTTATAAGATTTTTATAGCCTGTTTCATTTTTACAAAGTAAAACGAGATGATGACGGTTAGAGTCAATTCCGTGCACCTTGTCAAAGCGTGAACGACTTGCCACATAGACCTCACAGCCGATAATTGGCTTAATTCCATGCTTTTTGGCAGTTTTATAAAAATCAACAGCACCGAACAAATTACCGTGGTCAGTAATCGCAAGAGCAGTCTGTCCTCGTTCCTTTGCAGCAGAACAAAGCCTGTCTAAACGACAAGCTCCGTCAAGCAAGCTATATTCTGTATGGACATGTAAATGAACGAAGGACATATTATTACCTCTTATTCAGTAACCTTTTTGTAAAAATCAAAGCAATCGAATGTTGCAAAGTAGTCAGCAGGAGTTTCTGCACGACGAATCATCTGGAAGCTTCCGTCTTCCTTAAGAAGGATTTCTGCAGACTTAAGCTTACCGTTATAGTTATAACCCATAGCAAAGCCGTGAGCACCTGTATCGTGGATAAAGAGCAAATCACCCATATCGATTTTTGGTAACATTCTGTCGATTGCAAATTTGTCACAGTTTTCACAAAGTGAGCCTGTTACATCATATTTATAATCGCAAAGCTCATTTTCCTTACCCATAACTGTAATGTGGTGGTATGCACCGTAAATAGCAGGTCTCATAAGGTTAACTGCACAAGCATCAACACCGATATATTCCTTATGTGTATGCTTTTCGTTGATTGCACGAGTTACAAGTGCACCGTAAGGAGCTAACATAAATCTACCAAGCTCTGTATAGATTGCAACATCGTCCATACCTGCAGGTACAAGAACCTCGTTATATACCTTTTCAACACCTGCACCGATTGCGAAGATGTCGTTGCCCTCCTGCTCAGGACGATATGGGATACCGATACCACCTGAAAGGTTGATGAATTTAATATGAGCACCTGTTTCTTCCTTAAGCTTTACTGCAACCTCAAAAAGAGTCTTTGCAAGTGTTGGATAATACTCATTTGTAACTGTGTTACTTGCAAGGAAAGCGTGGATACCGAATTCCTCAACGCCCTTTGACTTCATAATCTTAAATGCTTCAAAAAGCTGTTCTGTTGTCATACCGTATTTTGCGTCACCAGGGTTGTCCATAATGTTATTTGCGATTGAGAAATATCCACCCGGATTATAACGGCAAGAAAGCTTCTTTGGAAGATAACCTAATGTCTTTTCAAGAATGTCAATGTGTGTAATATCGTCAAGGTTGATGATTGCACCTAAATCGTCTGCATACTTGAATTCTGCAGGTGGTGTATCGTTTGATGAGAACATAATATCGTCACCAACTGCACCGATTGCCTTTGAAAGCATAAGCTCAGTAACTGATGAGCAGTCACAACCACAGCCATATTCTCTTAAAATGTTAATAAGGAATGGGTTTGGAGTAGCCTTAACTGCGAAATATTCCTTGAAGCCCTTATTCCAAGCAAATGCCTTCTTAAGGTTTTCAGCATTTCTACGGATTCCTGCTTCATCATAAAGGTGGAAAGGTGTTGGATAAACCTTTGCGATTTCTTCTAACTTTTCTTTTGTTGTAAATGGTACCTTGCTCATTTTTATTCTCCTAAATATTCTTCAATATATTTTTTAACTGTTTCAAGTCCTTCTCCGTTTTCAGAGGAGAAAGGAATAATTCTTTCAGGTGGCACAAAGCTCATTTCCTGCTTTGAGCCCTCAAGTCTTGCGTTGTAATCCTTCTTCTTTTTAAGCTTATCGCTCTTTGTCATTACAACGATAAACTCATAACCTGATGCCTGTAAGAATTCCATCATCATAAGGTCATCCTTTGTTGGTGGATGGCGCATATCAACAAGCTGTATAACGAGCTTGATGTTACGGTCGGAATTAAAGTATCCTTCCATCATTTCTGCCCAACGTTCTTTTTCTGTTTTAGCAACCTTGGCATAACCATAACCCGGCAAATCAACGAAGTTGTATTCATCAACCTGATAGAAGTTGATTGTAATTGTTTTACCCGGTACTGAGCTTACTCTTGCAAGGTTTTTTCGTTGGAATAATTTGTTGAGCAACGAGCTCTTACCAACATTTGAACGGCCTGCAAAAGCAATTTCAGGTAAATCGGAGTCAGGTAACTGACTGAATGTACCATAAGCTGCTTTGAATTCTGCTTTATCGTATCTCATAAACTCTCCTTTTTAAACAAGTGCAACCTTAAGCACATCGTCACCTGTTTTTGCAAAAACAAAGTTGATTTTTTCTTTTACCTTATCGTCTATCTTATCAAGGTCACTTCTGTTTGCTTCAGGTACAACAACAGTTTTAATACCCTCAACGAAGGCTGCCATTGTCTTTTCACGAAGGCCACCAATTGGCAACACACGACCTGTAACTGTGATTTCACCTGTCATTGCAACGCTTGACTTAACCTTACAGCCTGACAATGCAGAAACAAGTGCTGTGAATATTGTCACACCTGCTGAAGGTCCGTCCTTTGGCACAGCACCCTCAGGGAAATGAATATGAATATCCTTATTCTGATAAAAATCCTTATCAATTCTGTATTTATCAGCATTCATTCTTATATAACTGATTGCTGCCTTGGCTGACTCTTTTATTACGTCACCTAATGAGCCAGTAAGCTCAATATTACCCTTACCGTCCATAACTGCAACCTCAACAGTAAGCATTGTGCCACCGACGGAGGTGTAAGCAAGTCCGTTAACAACGCCAATCTGGTCAACCTTTGAGCTTTCATCAGGCTTGAATTTAACAGGACCTAAATATGCTTCAAGCTCAGTATCCTTAACTGTGATTTTATCATTAAAGCCCTTTGCATATTCAACTGCAATCTTTCGAAGCACCTTTGCAATTGTTCGTTCAAGTACACGGACACCTGCTTCCTTAGTGTAACCACTGATAATTGCCTTAAGTGCTTTATCTGTGAATTTAACATAAGACTTTTTAAGGCCATTTGCAGTTATCTGCTTTGGTACAAGATGCTTTTTAGCAATATTGAATTTTTCCTCGTAGGTATAACCAGGAATATCAATGATTTCCATTCTGTCAAGTAATGGTGCAGGAATTCTGCTCTTATCATTTGCAGTTGTTATAAACAACACCTTACTTAAATCATAAGGAATTTCAAGATAATGGTCAACGAATGAGCTATTCTGCTCTGCATCGAGAACTTCAAGAAGTGCTGATGATGGGTCACCACGATGGTCAGAGCCTAACTTATCAACCTCATCAAGGAGAATAAGCGGATTTGAGCTTTTCGCTGACTCAATTGCCTCAATAATTCTGCCGGGCATTGAGCCGATATAAGTCTTTCTGTGACCACGGATATCTGCCTCATCACGAACACCACCGAGAGAAATTCGTGCATAGCTTCTGCCGATTGCATTAGCAAGTGAACGTGCAATTGAAGTTTTACCAACTCCGGGAGGACCTGCAAGACAGATAATCTGTCCCTTTACATCAGGATTAATTTTTCGCACAGCGAGAAATTCAATAATTCTCTCTTTAACATCTGCTAAACCGAAATGGTCAATATCGAGAACGCTTTCAGCATGTTCTATATCGAGATTTTCTTCCGTACAATATCCCCAAGGAAGAGCAATCACCTTATCAAGATAGTTTCTTATAACTGCAGATTCAGGACTTGAGGACTGCATTTTCATAAGTCTGTCACATTCACGAAGGAGCTTTCTTTCTATATCCTCTGAAAATCCTATAGCACGGATTTGCTCCTTATATTCCTCAGACTCAGAAATTGCACCGTCACCCTCGTTAAGCTCTTCTGAAATTGCCTTAATCTGCTCACGAAGATAATATTCACGCTGATTTTCTTCCATCTGCTCCTGAACCTTCTCATTGATTTCCTCTTCAATAGTGAGAAGCTCAATTTCTCGTTTAAGAATCAAGCAAAGTGATTCTGCTCGTTTTAAAGGATTCAGTTCATCAAGAAGACTCTGTTTAACAGAATATTCAAGTGGAATATTTGAGAGTATGTAGTCGGTAATCTCACCTGCTTCCTTACGGACAGAAACGCCGATTACAATATCTGACGGAAGCTTTGGAACGAAATATGCATAATCCTCAAAAATTCCCACAAGGTTACGAACAAGCGCTTCCTCATATTTTGCATTTTCAGGACTTACCTTTTCAGTTTCAATACGACGTACAACTGCTGACAAATACGGATTTGCGGAATTGATATGTAAAAGCTCTGCACGATAAAGTCCGTAAACCACAACTCGAAGTGTATCTGTACCAGGAAGCTTCATAACCTGCTTGATTTCGCAAACCACACCTGAGCCGTAAATATCATCATATCTTGGGTCGTCACATTCAAGGTCCATCTGGGCTGCAAGAAAAATATTAGTTTTCTTTTCCATTGCGCTTCTGACTGCTTTTACTGACTTTGGTCTGCCCACATCAAAATGCAAGGTCATTTCAGGGAATACAACAAGTCCACGAAGAGCAACCATTGGCATTGAAAATGATTTTTCGTTAAATTCATTGAATAATTTATTAGTGTTTTCCATTTTTGAATATATCACTCCTATTATGAACTTATATTATATAATAAAATACAAATAACTGCAAGAAATAACAGAAAATTTTTAAAAATTATTCATTCAAATGTGACTTTGTTAAAAACATGAACAAGTTTGGCGCTTTTCACGATAAATTTTAATAATTCTTTGTTAATTTTATGTCAATCTATTGACTTTCTTATAATAAGTTTGGTATAATTTCAGCAATGTTTTAATTTTTAACAAAACAAATTAAGTAAATTTAACTTTTCGGAGGTTTTTATTATGGCAAGAGTTTACAATTTTTCAGCAGGTCCTTCAATGCTCCCTGAGGAAGTTTTGAAAAAGGCAGCTGCAGAAATGCTTGATTATGAAGGTAGCGGACAGTCAGTTATGGAAATGAGTCACCGTTCAAAGGTTTATGACTCAATCATCAAGGGTGCTGAACAGCTTCTTCGTGAGCTTATGAATATTCCTGATAATTATAAGGTATTGTTCTTACAGGGAGGTGCTTCAACACAGTTTGCTGCTATTCCACTTAACTTTATGAATAAGAATGGTAAGGCTGACTTCGTTATTACAGGTCAGTGGGCAAAGAAGGCTTATCAGGAAGCACAGAAATACGGTGAATGTAAGGCTGTTGCATCATCTGC
>CAJGCX010000068.1 GCA_904501895.1 Clostridiaceae bacterium | reverse complement strand
GTTACTGCAAGATTTTTATCTGTTAAATGCTTGTACAATTCTGTATCTGATAAATCTGCACAATAATCCTTCCAGTTTGCATAACCCTTCGGTCCGTTAATCTGAAACAATGTAGGTGCTTCGTCAGTACCCATTTTTGCAGTTAGCGTCTGTTCATAGTTACCACTTGCAGCAGTTTCTACTATAAGCTTAACGCCCTTTTCCTGTTCATAAGCCTTTGCAATTTCATCATAAACATTTGCCACCTCAGGCTTGAAATTCAAGAATCTTATTGTAGTAGTTTTCTGTACCGGTGTCTGATTATTAATATTGTTATTTTCTTTCTTGCTGCACCCTGTAAAAAGTGAAATTAAAAGTATAAAAGATAGTGAAATTGAAAGAATTTTTTTCATTTTGTCCTCCTGAAATTTTCTGAATTGTTTTTAGAACTGAAATCAGTCTTCTTTTTATCTATTTTTAACAAATATTCTTTAAAAAATTCCACGAAATAAAAATAAAAAAATATTGTTTTTTTCGACGTTTTATCCTATAATGTTTATATGAATGTGCAAAGAGGATGACGTTATGCAATTATTAGAAGAAAAAATCATAAAAGACGGAAAAGTTTTTTCCGGAAATGTACTTAAGGTTGACAGTTTTCTTAATCATCAGATAGATGTTGAGTTATTGGACAAAATGGGTCTTGAAATGAAAGAATTGTTTAAGGACTCAGGCGTTACAAAGGTGCTTACAATTGAGGCATCAGGTATTGGTGTTGGTTGTATGGTTGCAAGACACTTTAACTGTCCCCTTTTATTTGCTAAAAAGAGTAAAACAATCAATATCAAGGGTGATGTTTATACAAGCAAGGTTGAGTCATTTACTCACCAGTGTACATACGACATTATTGTTTCAAGAGATTTCTTAAATGAAAACGATACTGTTCTGATTGTTGACGATTTCCTTGCAAAGGGTAATGCCTTGAACGGTCTTATTGATATTGTTAATCAGGCAGGAGCTACTCTTGCAGGTTGTGGTATTGCTATTGAAAAAGGTTATCAGGGTGGCGGAGATGAGCTTCGTGCACAAGGTATCCGTGTTGAATCAATGGCTATTGTTGAAGAGATGAATGATGCTACAGGTGAAATCATCTTCAGAAAATAGGTAAATACAGCTTTTGCTGTCAAATATTACAAAAAAAGAAAAGGAGAGAAATTTTTATGAAAAATTTCAAGAAAATCATTGCAGTTGTTCTTGCACTCGTTATGATTACAGCAACATTTGCTGCTTGTGGCGGTAATGAAAGCAAAGAGCCTGCAGGGGACAAAATCAAGGTAGCACTTATCTGCTTACACGGTGATGCTTCTACTTACGACAAGAACTTCATCGATGCTTTCAAGGAAGCATGTGCAAACAAGGGTCTTACTGAAGATGACTACACAATCGTTACTGACATTCCTGAAGACACAGCTTGCTATGACCAGGCTGCTGACTTAGCAGAAACATGTGACCTTATCTTCGCTGACTCATTCGGTCATGAAAGCTATATGATTCAGGCTGCTAAGGAATTCCCTGAAGTTGAATTCTGCCATGCTACAGGTACAATGGCTCACACAGAAAATCTTCCTAACTTCCACAATGCTTTCGCTAACATCTACGAAGGTCGTTTCCTTGCAGGTGTTGCAGCAGGTATGAAGCTTGTTGAACTCTATGGTGATGCTGAAGGTAAAGTTTCTGACGAAAACGCAAAAATCGGTTACGTTGGTGCTCATCCTTATGCTGAAGTTATTTCAGGTTACACATCATTCTATCTTGGTGCAAAGTACGTTGTTGAAAACGTTACAATGGAAGTTCGTTACACAAACTCATGGTATGACGAAGCTGCTGAAAAGACAACAGCTCTTGCTCTTATCGACAATGGTTGTAAATTAATTTCTCAGCATGCTGACTCAATGGGTGCTCCAACAGCTTGTGAAGAAAAGAATATTCCTAACGTATCTTACAATGGTACAACTGAAGCAAGCTGTCCAAACACATACGTTATCGCTTCAAGAATTAATTGGGCTCCATATTTCGAATACATTATTGACTGCGTTATGAACGATAAGGCAATTGATACTGACTGGACAGGTACTCTTGAAACAGGTTCTGTTGAAATCGTAAGCATCGGCGCTGCTGCTGCAGAAGGCACAAAGGAAAAGCTTGAGGAAGTAACAGCTAAGATTAAAGACGGTTCACTCAAGATTTTTGACTGCGCTACATTCACAGTTGAAGGCAAGCCATTAACATCATATATGGCTGACGTTGACTCAGACGCTGCGTTCGCACCTGACACAGAAGTTGTTGAAACAGTAAATGGTATTACATTCTTCAACGAAAGTGCAAAGCGTTCAGCTCCATACTTCAACATTATCATTGACGGTATTACAGCTGTAACTGAATAATTTAAAATATTATTCTGATTTAATATTAGGGAAAGGCGGAGCTATTACTTCGCCTTTCTCGGTTGATTAAGGCAAATAAATCCTTTGTTATTTAAGGAGTTTCTATGGATAAAACTGTTATTTTACAATTAAAAAACATTACAAAAAAATTCGGTACTAAGGTTATTGCTAACAACAACGTAAGCCTTGATGTTTATAAAGGTGAAATCCTTTCTGTTCTCGGTGAAAACGGTTGTGGTAAAACAACTCTTATGAATATGGTTGCCGGTATTTATTATCCTGATTCCGGTAAAATTTTAATTAACGGTGAGGAAGTTGTTATTCGCTCACCTCGTGATGCTTTTGAGCATAAAATCGGTATGATTCATCAACATTTTAAGTTGATTGATATTTTTTCTGCAGCACAGAACGTTGCATTAGGTATTGAAAACGAAAAATTTAATCTTAAAGAAGTAAAAAACCGTATTAACGATATGGCAAAAAAATACGGATTCCATATAAATCTTGACAAGAAAATTTATGAAATGTCAGTTTCAGAAAAGCAGACTGTTGAAATCCTTAAGGTTTTATACAGAGGTGCTGACATTCTTATTCTTGACGAGCCTACAGCAGTTTTAACTCCACAGGAAATCAGAAGCTTATTCAAGGTATTAAACGCTATGAGAGATGATGGTAAGTCAATCATCATTATTACTCACAAGCTTAACGAGGTTATGGAAATTTCAGACAGAGTTGCTGTACTTCGTAAGGGTGAGCATATTGCAACTGTTAATACATCTGAAACATCTGAAAAAGAGCTCACTGAAATGATGGTGGGTAAGAAAATTGAGCTTAATATTAACCGTACAGAGGTTACTGACAGCAAGATAAGACTTGCTGTTGATGGTCTTACAGTTGTTAATGGTGACGGCTACAAGGTAGTTGACAATATTTCATTCAACGCATACAGTGGTGAAATTCTCGGTATTGCAGGTATTGCAGGCAGTGGTCAGAAGGAATTACTTGAGGCAATTGCAGGTCTTAACAATTATCAGTCAGGCACATTGACATATTATCATCCTAAGAAGGACAAGCCTGTTTCCTTCTACCATAAAACATATAAGCGTGTTATGGAGCTTGCAAGGGAAAATGCCTTTAAGGATGAAAACGGAAATGATATTGATTTCAGTAAGTTATCCAAGAAGGAAATTACAAAGCTCGTTGACGATGAAAAGGTTATTTTCAAGGAAGATGAGGTTGTTAACTTAAAGGATAAGTCTCCGAGAGAAATTCGTGAGCTTGGTATCCGTTTGTCGTTTGTCCCTGAAGACAGACTTGGTATGGGTCTTGTTGGAAATATGAACATTATTGACAATATGATGCTTCGAAGCTACAGAAAAGGTAAATCAATGTTCCTTGACAGAAAGAATCCATCCGACCTTGCTGACAGAATTATCAGTGAATTAGAGGTTAACACTCCTGACTCACACACAGCAGTAAGAAAGCTTTCAGGCGGTAATGTTCAAAAGGTTCTTGTTGGTCGTGAAATTGCAGCTGCCCCTGCTGTTCTTATGACTGCTTATCCTGTTCGTGGACTTGATATTAACTCATCATACACGATTTATAATCTTTTGAATGAACAGAAGCAAAAGGGCGTTTCAGTTATCTTTGTTGGTGAAGATTTGGACGTTCTGATGGCTTTAAGTGACAGAATATTAGTTTTAAGCGGTGGCAAAATCTCAGGTATTGTTGATGCAAGAACTGCTACGAAAGATGAAATTGGTTCTTTAATGGTTAAAGCCAATAAAAATGAGGTAACAGAATGAAAAAGAGTACAAATAATTTAAAAGAACCTTTTGTTCGTATTGTAAAACGAGATAATATTTCTATTTCAAAAATCGTTATAATATACGCAGTGGCAATTGTATTCGGCTTGCTTTTATGTGGTGTAATCTGTACCTTGTTCTCAGATAAGGGTATCGGCGAATTCTTTGAATCACTTTTCAATGGTGCTATAGGTAGCGAACGAAAAATTTGGCTTTTATTACAGGATACATCTCTCCTTTTAGGTACATCAATCGCATTGCTTCCTGCATTTAAGATGAAATTCTGGAACCTTGGTGGTAACGGACAAATCCTTGTGGGATGTCTTTCAGCAATTGCATGTATGTTCTATCTTGGTGGCAAAGTTGCTGACTCAGTGCTTATTCCGATTATGCTTGTTGCAAGTGTTTTAAGCGGTGCTGTATGGGCAGTTATCCCAGCAATATTCAGAGCAAAGTTCAATACTAATGAATCACTTTTCACACTTATGATGAACTACATTGCACAAGGTCTTGTTTCATTCTGCATTACAATTTGGGTAAAAACAGGTTCAGGTGTTTTACCTCCGATTGCTTATGGTAATGTTCCTGAAATCGGAAACAAGTATTTATTACCAATTATCTTGTTCACTTTGATTACAGTCTTAATGTACATATACCTTAAATATTCAAAGCACGGATACGAAATTTCAGTTGTTGGTGAAAGTATTAACACTGCAAAATATGTAGGTATTAAGGTTAATAAGGTAATTATCCGTACAATGGTTTTATCAGGTGCTATTGCAGGTCTTGTAGGCTTCGTTTTGGCTGGTTCAATTAACCACACAGTAAGTACTGCCTCTGCTAACAATATGGGCTTTACAGGTATTATGGCTACATGGCTTGCAGCATTCAACCCTATTATCATTGCTTTGACAAGCTTTTTCATCAGCTTTATTTCTAAGGGTATGATGGACGTAAGAAAAACATTTATGTTTACAAACGATGCTATTTCAAACATTGTTGTTGGTGTTATTTATTTCATCGTTATTGTTTGTTCATTCTTCATCAGCTACAAGCTTGTATTCAGAAAAAAGGAAAAGGAGGATAACCAGAAATGATTATTACATTCTTAATGAGTGCTATTGCAATCGGCACTGTTCTTCTTTTCGGTTGTGTTGGTGAAACAATTACAGAAAAAGCAGGTCACTTAAATCTTGGTATTCCAGGAATTATGTGTACGGGTACTGTTGGTGGATGTCTTTTTGTAAGCCTTTATTTAAAGGGTCTCCAATCCCCTGATAGTGCATCATGGCTTGTACTTGTTTTAATTTCAATGCTCGGTGCATTCCTATTTGCTATGCTTACAGGCTTGATTTACGCTGTAATGACTATTACATTCCGTTGTAATCAGAATATTACAGGTCTTGCAATTACAATTTTCGGTAATGGATTAACACAGTTCTTGATGCATTCTTACGTTGACAGAAGTGGTTTTTCAACTGCCGGTAAAATCATTGCTCAATGCTTACCTTTCGCTGAAGGCAAGGACGGTATTGTAAAGGTGCTTTTCGGTCACGGAATTTATGTTTACCTTGCAATTGCTATCGCATTAATTACAACATTTATATTTAACCGTACACGTGTTGGACTTAATCTTCGTGCAATCGGTGAAAGCGCTGCAACTGCTGACGCTATGGGTGTTAATGTTACAGTATATAAGTATGTTGCAATTTTAATTGGTAGTGGTATTGCAGGCTTTGGTGGCGTATTCTACATTATGGACTACGTTAAGGGTAGCTGGGAAACAGCATTCACAATTGAAGCATTTGGTTGGCTTGCTATTGCCCTTGTTATTTTCACATTATGGAAACCAACTGTTTCAATTTTCGGCTCATACATTTTTGGTGCTTTATATATTGCAGCATTTGTTTTCGGCAACATTACTTCTTCAGAAAGAGAAATTCTCAAGATGCTTCCTTACATAATCACAATTATTGTTTTGATTATTACAAGCATTACAAATAAAAAGGAAAATCAACCACCTGCTTCTCTTGGTTTGTCATATTTCAGAGAGGACAGATAAATATAATTTAGGGGCTGAAATTCAGTCCCTTATTTTTGGGTGACAATATGGTTAAGGATTTGACACAGGGTAATCCCGGCAAGGTGCTAATAAAGTTCACTATTCCGTTACTTATCAGCGTTTGCTTTCAACAACTTTATAACATTGCCGACAGTATTATTGCAGGTAAATTTTTAGGTGGAGACACATTAGCCTCCATCGGAATTTCCTATACTGTTACAATGATTTATATGGCTATTGCAAACGGCTCTAACATTGGTTGTTGTGTTGTAATCTCTCAATTTTTCGGTAACAAAAATTATAACAAGATGAAAACATGTGTCAGCACCTCTCTGCTATCCTTAACTGTTTTAAGTATTGTTTTAACTGTTTTGGGTCTCGTCTTTTCAAACAGTATTCTCACAGCGCTTAACACTCCTGATAATTTGCTTCAGGGTGCTGCAGTTTATCTTAACATTTATACTGCAGGCTTGGTTTTTCTATTTTTATATAATGTTTGTAACGGTATTTTTACTGCTTTAGGCGACTCAAAAACTCCATTGTACTTTCTGATTTTTTCATCAATTCTTAACGTTGTGCTTGACTACGTTCTTGTAAGATTCACATCTCTTGGTGTGTCAGGTGTTGCTTGGGCAACGTTTATTGCACAGGGAATTGCTTCAATTCTTTCATTTGTTTTCCTGATGATAAAATTACAAAAGCTACATAGTGAAAAAGCAAAGTTGTTTTCATTTGATATGTTAAAGAAAATTATGTTTGTTGCTATTCCAAGCATTTTACAGCAAAGCTTTGTTTCTGTTGGTAACATTTTTATTCAGGGTATTGTAAATTCCTTTGGCGAAATTGTTGTTGCAGGTTTTTCTGCTGCAGGAAAGCTCAATACATTTACAATTACATCAATGACTGCTTTGGGAAACAGTATGTCAAGCTATACAGCACAGAATATCGGTGCAAATAAGATTGAAAGAATCAAATCAGGTGTCAAATACCTTTATCTCATTTCATTTGCGCTTACTATTCCCCTGTTTGTTCTCTTTTTCTTTATGCCTGAAGCAATGATGAGCATTTTCGTTGAAAACACAGAAATTGAAATTATTAAAACAGGTGCTGAATTCTTGAAAACAGTTGCACCATTCTATTTATTTATTACAATTAAGCTTATTATCGACGGAGTATTGCGTGGCAGTGGCGTTATGAAAATGTTTTTAATTTCAACATTTACTGATTTGCTTTTACGTGTTATACTTTGTTATACATTAACTCCTGTTTTGAATGAACGTGGAATTTGGATTTCCTGGCCAATCGGTTGGCTTGTGGCAACTGCTATTTCCTGTACATTCTACTTCACGGGAATATGGAAGAAAAAAATTAATAATCTTACTAAATAAAGGTAAAAATTATGCTCATATCTATTAACAATGTCAGCAAAGGTTTTCTTGACAAAAAGGTACTTAATAACATTACTCTCGCTGTTAATGACAAGGACAGAATCGGTCTTTTAGGAATTAACGGTGTTGGTAAAACTACCCTTCTGAACATTATTTCAGGTAATCTTGAGCACGATGATGGTACAATCGCTAAAAAGCCTGATTTAAGAATTGGTTATCTCAAACAAAATGAAGCCCTCAACACATCAAACTCTCTTAAAAAGGAAATTGAGAGTGCGTTGCAGTTAGTTTTTGATACAAGAAAAAAGCTTGAAGATATTTCAAAGAAAATGGCACATACAAGTGGTGCTGAATATGATATGCTTTCAAATGAATATGAGCATTTGACTAATATTTACGATGCTGCTGATGGATATAATGCAGAGGTAAGAATCAACACAATTCTCAATGGTATGGGATTTGGTAATTTTGATTTAAACACATCTGTATCTGTCCTTTCAGGTGGTGAAAAAACAAGATTTGCACTTGCAAAAATACTTGTTGAAAATCCTAATCTTCTTATTCTCGACGAGCCTACAAACCATCTTGATTTCGGTATGCTTAATTGGTTAGAAAATTATCTCACTGAATATAAGGGTGCAGTTATTATCGTTTCCCACGACAGATATTTCCTTAATTCTGTTGCATCTGATATTTGCGAAATTGAAAATGGTGAGTTAGTCCGTTATAAGGGTGGATATTCTTCATTCCTAAAGCAAAAGGAAGAAAGAATCAAAACACTCACAAAGGAATATGAAAAGCAACAGCGTGAAATTGAGGAATTGCGTGATTATGTCCGTAAAAATCTTGCAAAATCAAGTAGTATAAACAGTGTTGGCTCTCGTGTTAAGGCACTTGAGAAAATGGAATTGGCCGCAAAGCCTAATCCACAGGTAAAGGATTTGCACATCTCCTTCCCTTTTGATATTGAGCCACATAAAACCATTCTTGAATGTAAGGGATTAAAGGTAAGTGTCGGTAAAGGTGACAGCAAAAGAATACTTTTTGAAAATTTTAATCTTGAGGTTTTAAGAAACGAAAAGGTTGCCTTTGTTGGTAAGAATGGTGTAGGTAAATCATCATTATTAAAGGCTGTACTTAAGAAAATGCCTTGTGAAGGCTCTGTCCGTTGGGGTGGAAATGTGAAGATTTCATATTTTGACCAAGAGCTTTCAAATCTTGATTTAAACCTTACCGCCATTGAATCTGTCCACAGAAGATTTCCTACAAAAACTGAATATGAAATCCGCAGTATGCTTGCACGATTTCTCATTGAGGATGAGGATGTTTTCAAGAGAATTCATGAAATGAGTGGTGCTAACCGTGCAAAGGTTGCACTTTGCATAATCGTCTTTGAACGCTCAAATGTGCTTGTTCTTGACGAGCCTACTAATCACCTCGACTACAAGGCAAAAGAGGCTCTTGACCTTGCTCTGAGCCAATTTGAGGGCACAATAATTATGGTTTCTCACGACAGATATTTGCTTAATTCTGTTCCTACGAAAATTATCGAAATGAAATC
>CAJGCX010000067.1 GCA_904501895.1 Clostridiaceae bacterium | reverse complement strand
TAAGTAATTTATATTTAGGTGAATGATATGTTAGATTTTAAAAACAAAACCTTAATGATTACCGGTGGTACAGGTTCATTCGGTAACACAATTCTCAGAAGATTTTTAGAAACAGATATTGGTGAAATCCGTGTGTTTTCTCGTGATGAGAAAAAGCAAGATGATATGCGTCACGAATTTCAGCAGAAATACCCTGAGGTTGCGGATAAGCTTAAGTTTTACATAGGCGATGTCAGGGATTTGCAGTCTGTAAAAAATGCAATGCATGGAGTTAATTACATTTTCCACGCTGCAGCACTCAAGCAGGTTCCTTCTTGTGAATTTTTCCCTGTTGAAGCAGTTAAAACCAACGTTTTAGGTACAGATAATGTGCTTACAGCTGCAATTGATGAGGGTGTTGAGTGTGTAATATGCCTTTCAACTGATAAGGCAGCATATCCTGTAAATGCTATGGGTACATCAAAGGCAATGATGGAAAAGGTGGTTGTTGCAAAGAGCAGAACTGTCAATCCTGATAAAACTAAGATTTGCTGTACTCGTTATGGCAATGTGCTTTGCTCACGTGGGTCAGTTGTACCTCTCTGGATTGACCAGATTCGTGAAGGTAAGCCAATTACAATTACAGAGCCATCAATGACTCGCTTCGTTATGAGTCTTGAAGAAGCAGTTGACCTTGTTTTATTTGCATTTGAAAATGGTGAAAGTGGTGACATTCTTGTACAGAAAGCACCTGCTTGTACTATCGAGGTATTGGCACAGGCTGTAAAAGAGCTTTTCAACCCTGAAACTGAAATCAAGGTAATTGGTATCCGTCATGGTGAAAAGGTTTATGAAACACTCCTCACAAACGAAGAATGTGCAAACGCTATTGATATGGGCAATTTCTATCGTGTACCTGCTGATAAGCGTGGACTTAACTATGACAAGTACTTCAAGGATGGAGATACAGAAAGAAATACTCTCACTGAGTTTAATTCAAACAACACAGATTTGTGGACAGTTGAGCAGGTTAAGGAAAAGCTTTTAAGCCTTTCATATATTCAGAACGAGCTTGCAAATTGGAACGTATAATTTGAAGGAAGTATAATTGTGTTAAAACCTTGTATATCAGTAATTGTCCCTGTATATAATACTGAAAAATATCTGAACGATTGTATAAATAGTATTCTGACTCAGACATTCAATGACTTAGAATTAATATTAATTGATGATGGCTCTACGGATAATAGTGGTGTAATCTGTGATGAGTATGCGAAATTGGATGATAGAGTGAGAGTTTTTCATCAGGAAAACCGTGGAGTTTCAACAGCGAGAAATGTTGGAATTGACAATGCTTTGGGAGAATATATCACATTCGTTGATTCGGATGATTATATTGTAAATAACGCATTAGAGATTCTTTATAATGATATTGTAAATAACAAGGCTGATATTTCATATGCAGGTGGCGTAAAGGTTTATAATAGTGCAACAGAAGCGTTGGAAAAAGCTCAATTCAAGGTTTGGCAGGGTAGTGAGGCTGTAAGAGAATCTCTTATGGGAAATTATCATACCAATTCTGCTTGCAGAAAGTTGTATAACAAAGAATTTATCGGCACGATTCGTTTTGAGGATGGCAGAAAAATTCACGAGGACGGATTCTTTCTCTTTTGCTGTTTCTTAAAGAAACCAACTGTTTTTATGAGAAATGTTTGTGTGTATAGATATCGCAATAATCCGGAGAGTGCATCCAAGTCTGCCTTTTCCGATAAGTTTTTTGATGTGTTGCATTTCGCTGAAAGAAAAAAGGAACTAATAACTGAATATTTCCCTGAATATGAAGCAGAAATGAAAAATATGCTTGTAAGAGCAAATCTCATAATGCTACAGCTTTTATGTAAAACTAATGAGAAGAAATACAAAAAAGATATCAGAAAATGCATAAAAACGGTAAAAGAATTAAAGAAATATTATATTGCCAAAAGAAAAACTGACAAGAGATTTTTCTTGATTGTTATTTACAATTTGTATACCTTTTATAGGATTTATCACAATTTCAAGTATAAAAGGAAATAAATCTCAGAAAAGAGAAAAGCTATGAAAATATTGATTACAGGTGCAAAAGGCTTTGTTGGAAAAAATCTTGTTGCAACCTTGAATACAATTAAAGAGGGTAAAAATAAAACGACAAATCTGCCAACTGACCTTGAAATTTGTCAGTTTGATGTTGATACAGACAAGTCGTTACTTGATGAGTATTGCAACGGATGTGATTTCGTTGTAAACCTTGCAGGTGTCAACAGACCACAGAATACAGAGGAGTTTATGAAAGGGAATTTCGGTTTTGCTTCAACTCTTCTTGAAACCTTAAAAAAATATAATAACACTTGTCCTGTTTTACTTTCATCTTCAACTCAAGCATCCCTTGATAACCTTTACGGACAGAGTAAAAAAGCAGGGGAGGACCTTTTCTTCAAATATTCAGAAGAAACAGGTGCAAAGGTTTTTGTGTATCGTTTTCCGAATGTATTTGGCAAGTGGTGCAGACCTAATTACAACAGTGCTGTTGCAACCTTCTGTCACAACATTGCAAACGATTTGCCAATTCAGGTTAATGACAGAAATCATCCTATGACTCTCGTTTATATTGACGATGTTGTAAATGAGATTATAGGTGCTATGTGTGGCAATGAAACGAAAGACGGTGAGTTCTGCAAAATACCTGTTGAACATAAAATCACACTTGGTGAAATCGTCGACTTAATTTATTCATTCAAAGAAAGTCGTGAGAATAAGCAAATTCCTGATATGACAGAAAACAGCTTTTCAAAAAAGCTTTACAGTACATATCTTTCATATCTTCCAAAGGATAAGTTCTCATATCCACTTAAGATGAATGTTGATGACAGAGGTTCATTTACTGAAATTTTAAGGACAGTAAATAACGGTCAGTTTTCAGTTAATATTTCAAAGCCGGGTATTACAAAGGGTCAGCATTGGCACCATACGAAAAATGAAAAATTCCTTGTTGTATCAGGCAAGGGTGTAATCCGTTTCCGTAAAATCGATGAGGATGAAATTATCGAATATTTTGTTTCAGGTGAAAAGCTTGAGGTTGTTGATATTCCAATAGGCTACACTCACAATATCGAAAATTTAGGGGATACCGATATGGTTACATTTATGTGGTGTAATGAGTGTTTCGATGCTTCTCATCCCGATACATTCTTTTTGGAGGTCTAAACAATGAAATTAGATTATTCAGATATCAAATTTAAAGACAATGGCAAATTAAAGCTTTTGATTATCGTGGGCACTCGTCCTGAAATCATTCGTCTTTCTGCTGTTGTAAATAAATGCAGACAGTATTTTGACTGTATTCTTGCTCATACAGGACAGAATTATGACTATAATCTTAATGGCGTTTTCTTCAAGGATTTGAAGCTTGCTGACCCTGAGGTTTATATGGACGCTGTGGGTGATGATTTGGGAGCTACGGTCGGTAACATCATCAATTGCTCATATAAGCTTATGGCTGAAATCAAGCCTGATGCACTCCTTATTTTAGGTGATACAAATTCATGCCTTTCTGCAATTCCTGCAAAGCGTCTTCATATTCCGATTTTCCATATGGAAGCAGGTAACCGTTGTAAGGATGAGTGTCTTCCGGAGGAAACAAACAGAAGAATTGTCGATATTATTTCAGATGTTAACCTTGCGTATTCTGAACACGCAAGAAAATATCTTCACGAATGTGGCCTTCCTAAGGAAAGAGTTTATGTAACGGGCTCACCTATGGCAGAGGTGCTTCGCAGTAATTTAAGCGATATTGAAGCATCTGATATTCATTCAAGATTAGGCCTTGAAAAGGGTAAATATATTCTCCTTTCAGCACATCGTGAGGAAAATATTGATACAGAAAAGAATTTCTTGTCCCTTTTCAACGCTATTAATAAAATTGCTGAAAAGTACGATATGCCTATTCTCTATTCCTGCCATCCAAGAAGCAAAAAGAGATTACAGGAAAGCGGTTTCCAGCTTGACAAACGAGTTGTACAGCATGAGCCTTTAGGTTTCCACGATTATAATTGCTTACAGATGAATGCATTTGCAGTTGTTTCCGATAGCGGTACATTACCTGAGGAAAGCTCGTTCTTCACATCAATCGGTAAGCCATTCCCTGCAGTTTGTATCCGTACATCAACTGAAAGACCTGAAGCGCTTGATAAGGCTTGCTTTGTCCTTGCAGGTATTACTGAAAAATCACTTCTTCAGGCAGTTCATACAGCAGTTATGATGAATGAAAATTGCGACAATGGTATTCCTGTACCTGATTACGTTGACGAAAACGTGTCAAATAAAGTTGTAAAACTTATCCAGTCCTACACAAGCGTTGTAAATAAAATGGTCTGGAGAAAAACAGAAGATTAAAACAAAAATCTCCTTGAGAAATTAACCTCAAGGAGAATTTTTATTTTTTTATAATACCGATTTTCACACAGATGTTATAAATAAATGTCTTCGTTTTTCTTATGAACGGAAGAACGAATTTGCGTATTGGTAATATTCCCATCCACAAGCTACTGTACATTCTGTATGGTGCATTTTTCATATCAAAGGTTTTACCCTTTCGTGTAATAGAATTCACAACGCCGATAATGTGTCTGTCCTGAATTCCGTATTCCAATGCCCATTGATTATCACCGCAAAGGATATAACCCTTTTCATTAACACCCACAATACGATGAAGCACAAATTGACCATTATCACGAAGGTAGAAAATAATATCACCCTTCTGAGGATTTTCACACTTGACAATATCAACTGTGTCACGACCCCATATAAGCAAAGGTCTCATACTGATTCCTGTGATGGGCAACTTTACAGTACCACCATTGTCAATTTTTTCTTTTATATCAGGATAAATCTCTTTAAGTGAGATTTTTTTCTTTTGTTTATTTTCCATCGAAATAACCTCTGTAAACAAGTTGAATACATTATATAGGAATTGGCTTTTAAAGTCAATGTTACGCCTTCTTTTTAAGGGAATTCCAAGCATTGAAAACTGCTGCAAGAATAATTATTCCATAGCCAACAAAGCTGAATGCATCAGGTAAATCACCGAATACGACAAGACTTAAAAGTGTAGTGAATATAATCTGTGAATAGTCATAAACAGAAATTTCCTTTGCAGGTGCTTTTGAATATGCTCTTGTGATGAAGAATTGACCACCACTTGCAGAAAGTCCTGCCAGAATCAAGTAAAGCCATTGTGAGGCTGACATTGGTGTAAAGTCGATTATTAACCATGGTAATGTAGTCACACAAGAGAATGCAGAGAAATAGAATATAATCAGATTTCCTTTAAATCCGTTTTGAGTAAGCTTTCTTACACAAGCGTATGCAAGACCTGCTGCCATTCCACCTATAAATCCCATAAAAGCAGGTATGCCCTCAAATGAAAATGTAGGCTTCATAACAAATAAAGCACCGATAAACGCAAGTGTTACTGCAAAGATTTGTTTGAAATTAGCCTTTTCCTTTAAAAGGAATAGTGAAAAAATAACAGCAAAGAAAGGGGAGAGCTTATTAAGCATTGAAGCATCAGCAAGATTCATATTGCTCAAGGCGTAGAAATTACAAAGAATTCCACCTGTACCTGCAATAGCACGAATAAGCAGATATGATACATTTTTGCCTTTAGGTAAAGCCCATTCCTTATTTTTAGTAATAAGAACAAATGCAAAAATCATTGCTACAGCGTTTCTGAAAAAGCTTTTCTGAATTGTGGGCAAATCTCCCGATAACTTCACAAAAAGCCCCATAAGGGCAAAGAAAAAGGCAGAGATAATAATATATATAATTCCTTTTGTCTTGTCATTCTTAATCATTAAACTCACCGTGAATATTTTACCATAATACACTTCATATTGTCAAAGGTGATAATATGAATAAAAAATCCCCACAGATTTGACTCCGTGGGGAATGTAAACTATTCACAATATTTTATTTTGCCTTTTTCTTTGAAAGAACAATGTTTGTGATAATACCGAGAATCAATGCACAAGCAATTGCTGTGATTGTAACCTTGCCGATAGCAATAGCCATACCACCGATACCTGTAATAAGGATTACAGATGTTGTAAAGAGGTTAGCGTTATCCTCAAGGTCAACCTTCTGAATCATCTTAAGACCGCTGACTGCGATAAAGCCATAAAGTGTGATGCAAACGCCACCCATTACACAACCTGGAATAGAATCAAGGAATGCAACGAATGGTGAAATAAATGCAATAAGGATTGAGATAATTGCAGTTGTTGTGATTGTAGCAACTGAAGCATTCTTTGTGATAGCAACACAACCAACTGATTCACCGTAAGTTGTATTTGGACAACCACCGAAAATAGCACCAACGAATGAGCCAACACCATCGCCTAAAAGTGTTCTGTGAAGACCTGGGTCTTCAAGAAGGTCACTTTCAATGATTGATGAAAGGTTTTTGTGGTCAGCAATATGCTCAGCAAAAACAACGAATGCAACAGGGATATATGCTACTGCAACTGTAGCAACGTAAGATGGGTCAAAGTCTTTAACACCTTCAATTGCGGTAAGGAAGGTGAAATCAGGAACAGCAAAGAATGTGTTGATTGTAACACCATCAGCAACAAGTGCCTGGAATGGAGCAAAGTCGATAATCATAAGTGCTTCGTTACCTGTTGACTTGCCGATTAATGTGAATACAAGAGCAACTGCATAACCTGCAAGGATACCAATAATAAATGGAATAAGCTTTGCCATCTTCTTACCGAATGTTGAGCAAATAACAACAACGAAGAAAGTAACCATAGCACAGATAAATGAAACCCAGATATCTGTTGTCATAATGAACGAACCGTTACCATCTTGTGGACCATAAGAGAAAACGTCCTTAATTGCAGCACCAGCAAGTGAAAGACCGATAAGAGCAACTGTAGGTCCAATAACAACTGCAGGCATAAGCTTGTTAATCCAGCCAACTCCTACGAATTTAACAATAAGAGCAATAATTACATAAACAAGACCTGCGAATAATGCACCAAGAAGAAGACCTAAATAGCCTAATTGAACTGATGCAGCACCTGCGAAAGCAGCAAACATTGAGCCGATGAAGGCAAATGATGAGCCTAAGAAAACAGGGCTTCTGAACTTTGTAAAAAGCTGGTAGATAATTGTACCTGCACCTGCACCGAAAAGAGCAGCAGAAGCAGTCATGCCATTACCAACGATTGCAGGAACTGCGATTGTAGCAGCCATAATTGCAAGAAGCTGTTGGAATGCAAAAACAATCATCTGTGAAAATTTTGGTTTGTCTTTGACATTGTAAATCATTTTCATAATATTCATCCTCCAAATGAATTTTTATCTCTATAATAATACCACCATATACTGTAATTTTCAAATAAAAAAACACAAAATGTTGAAGTTTGTTGATTTGCACAAAAAAACATATATCATTTGAATATTTTGCCTAATTATCTTGTATATATATGATTTATATACTTGATTTTTCCTTGTTAATATTGTAAAATTGTGTAAGAACAGAAAAAGGAGAAAAGATATGAGAATTATATTAGTTTGTATCACTGCATGGTTTGTTGCTCAGGTGATTAAAGTAATACTTAATACAATTAAGCTTGTATATGACAAGGTTAAAGGGAACGAAGTAAAAAAGGTTACTATCGCAACACTTTTCAAGCTCGGTGGTATGCCAAGCTCACATACTGCAACAGTTATTTCACTCAGCACATGTATCGGTGCACTTGAGGGCTTTGACTCAACAATGTTTGCAGTAGCAGGTGTCTTTGCATTCATCACAATGTTTGATGCATTTATGGTAAGACTTCCTGTAGAAAAGCTTACTGAAGCATTTTTAACTGTCCGTGAAGCAGTTTTAGGTAAGGATGTTAAAAAGCTTAAAAAGGTTGAAGGACACACAATTCCTGAAATCATCGGTGGATTTATTACAGGTGCAGGTATTGCACTCTTATACCTTGAATTTTCACCATTATTCCCTGAATACGTTTCAATTTTTAATTAAATATATAATTCAGTATTTCGAATTAAGCATCAAAAAAGCTCCCAATCGGGAGCTTTTCTTTATATCTGTGCAAGTGCCTGTTCAATATCAGCAATAATATCGTTGACGTTTTCAATACCAACTGAGAATCTGATAAGGTCAGGTGAAACACCACATTCAACCAATTCCTGGTCACTTAACTGTCTGTGAGTTGATGAAGCAGGGTGAAGTACACAAGTTCTTGCATCTGCAACGTGAGTAACAACTGCTGCAAGTTTAAGTGAGTTCATAAACTTCTCTGCAGCATCTCTGCCACCCTTAACACCGAATGAAACAACGCCACAAGTACCATTTGGCATATATTTCTGTACAAGGTCATAATACTTGTTGCCAGGAAGGGCAGGGTAGTTAACCCAAGAAATCTTATCATTTGCTTCAAGATACTTTGCAACTGCAAGAGCGTTAGAGCAATGTCTTTCCATACGGAGATGGAGTGTTTCAAGACCTAAGTTAAGGTAATATGAATTCTGTGGAGCAGGAGTTGAACCGTAGTCACGAAGAAGCTGTGCAACGATTTTTGTAACATAACCTGCCTTGCCGAAATCCTTTGTATAAACAGCACCGTGATAGCTTTCGTCAGGCTGTGTAAGTCCAGGGAATTTGTCATTCTGCTCCCAATCGAAGTTACCACTGTCAATAACTGCACCACCGATAATGTTAGCGTGACCTTCCATATACTTTGTTGTTGAGTGAGTAACAATGTCAGCGCCGAATTCGAATGGTCTGCAGTTAATTGGTGTAGGGAATGTGTTGTCAATAATAAGTGGAACACCGTTAGCGTGAGCTACCTTTGCAAATTTTTCAATATCAAGAACATCAAGTGATGGATTTGCAATTGTTTCACCGAAAAGAGCTTTTGTGTTAGGCTTGAAAGCAGCCTGAATTTCTTCTTCACTTGCATTTGGGTCAACGAAAGTAACGTCGATGCCAAGCTTTCTCATTGTAACATTGAAAAGGTTGAATGTGCCACCGTAAATTGTTGCAGCGCTTACAAAGTGGTCACCTGCACCCATAATGTTGATAAGTGAGAAGAAGTTAGCAGCCTGTCCTGATGATGTAAGAACACCTGCAACACCACCCTCAAGCATTGTGATTTTCTGTGCTACTGCATCACTTGTAGGGTTAGCAAGACGAGTGTACATATAACC
>CAJGCX010000066.1 GCA_904501895.1 Clostridiaceae bacterium | reverse complement strand
GCTCTGAAGTGAGCAGTTTGATTTAACAGCGATAAAACCACGCTTTGTGCCGAGTCTCTTTCTCTGAGAAGGGATAATTTTTGCATGGTCTGCGTTAAGCTCAGGAACAATCATTGGAACATCAGGAGTATGTCTGTGAGCACTGTTGTTTGAAATAACAGGACATTCAGCCTTTGCGTAAGCTTCTTCAAGAGCCTTGATTTCGTCCTTCTTCATATCAACAGCACAGAATACAAAGTCAACCTGTGAAGCGATTTTTTCAATATCAGCAGTAGCGTCCATAACTACGATATCTTTCATAGCTTCAGGAATTTCTACATCCATACACCATTTGCTTCCAACAGCTTCTGAATACTTTTTACCTGCTGAACGTGGACTTGCAGCAAGTACCTTTACATCGAACCAAGGATGGTTATCTAAAAGAGTCATAAAACGCTGACCAACCATACCTGTTGCACCAATTACACCAACATTATACTTTTTCACTTGAAATTACCTCCAAATAATGATATTATATCTTTCGTTATAAAAAATCAGTAATGATTTTGCCACCATTACTGATAAAAAATACAAAGTATTACGGACCAAATGTCATAATACGAAAGCACTCCATCAAAAATGATGACAGTCATATTACTGTTAATAATACAACCAGAAAAAACAAATCCCAAGCCCTGTTTTTCTTCGGCAACAAACCCTTTCACATTTTATCAAAAACTCTTGGGAGTTTCAAAAATGATACTGATTTTTATTGCGCCTCAATCGTGTATATATAATATCATTATAAGGCGACTATGTCAAACGTTTTTAACAATTTCTATATTTTAACGGAGAAACCCTATGAAAAAATCTGATTTTTATTACGATTTACCCAAAGAATTGATTGCTCAGACACCAATTGAGCCTCGTGACCATTCAAAAATGATGGTTTTATCAAGAAGTGATAACACAATTGAGCATAAGCATTTCTATGATTTTATTGATTATTTGAACCCTGGTGACTGCTTGATTTTAAACAATACAAGAGTTCTTCCTGCAAGAATTTATGGTGTGAAAAATGAGACAGGTGCTGTTGTTGAATTTTTACTTCTCAATAATTTAGGAAATGATGAATGGGAATGTATTACAGGTCCCGGTAAGAGAGCAAAAATGGATACTGAATTTTCATTTGGTGACGGAATTCTCACCTGTAAAATCATCAACATTCTTGAGAACGGTAATCGAATTGCAAAATTCAGCTATAATGCATCAAATATCTATGAGGTTTTGGATAAAGTTGGTGAAATGCCACTTCCTCATTATATTACTGAAAAGCTTGAGGATAAAGAAAGATATCAGACTGTATATTCAAAGGAATTAGGCTCTGCAGCAGCCCCTACAGCAGGTCTTCACTTTACAGATGAAATAATGGCTAAAATTCAGGAAAAGGGCATTAAAATAGGCTACGTGACATTGCACGTTGGTATCGGTACGTTCAGACCTGTTAAGGCTGAAAATATTGAAGACCACGAAATGCATTCTGAACACTATCATATTCCAAAGGAAACCGCTGATTTAATTAATGAAACAAAGAAAAATGGTGGCAGAGTTATCGGCGTTGGTACAACTTGCTGTCGTACACTTGAAAGTGTAATGCAAAGTCAGGGCGAAATGAAGGAGTTTGATGATTGGACAAGTATTTTCATTTATCCGGGATATAAGTTTAAATGCATTGATGCGTTACTTACAAACTTCCATTTACCTGAAAGTACACTTATAATGCTTGTTTCTGCATTATATGACAGAGAAAAAGTTTTAGAAGCATACAAAACTGCTGTTCAAGAAAATTACAGATTTTTCAGTTTTGGCGATTGTATGTTCATATATTAAGGAGAATTTATGTATAAGCTTATTAAGAAAAACGGAAATGCTCGTAGAGGTGAATTTGTAACCGTACACGGTACTGTACAGACACCTGCTTTTATGAATGTTGCAACTCAGGGTGCAATTAAGGGTGGTGTATCGGCTTATGACCTTAAGGATATTGACTGTCAGGTACAGCTTTGTAACACATATCACCTTCATTTAAGACCAACTGACACACTTGTTAAGGAAATGGGCGGTCTTCATAAATTTACAGGCTGGAATGGTCCTATTCTTACTGATAGTGGTGGATTTCAGGTTTTCTCACTTTCAGCACTTCGTAAAATTAAAGAGGAGGGTGTATATTTCTCTTCACATATTGACGGTCACAAAATCTTTATGGGACCTGAAGAAAGTATGCAGATTCAGTCAAATTTAGGCTCAACAATTGCTATGGCATTTGATGAATGTGTTGAAAATCCTGCTAAATATGAATATTCAAAGCAATCCTGTGAAAGAACAACAAGATGGCTTATCCGTTGTAAGGCAGAAATGGAAAGACTCAATTCATTACCTGACACAATCAACAAAAATCAGATGCTTTTCGGTATTAATCAGGGCTGTACATTCGATGATTTACGTGTTGAGCATATGAAAGAAATTGCAAAGCTTGACCTTGATGGCTATGCTATCGGAGGGCTTGCAGTAGGTGAGCCAAAGGAAGATATGTACCGTATTATTTCTGCTGTTGAACCACATATGCCTGCTGATAAAATCAGATATCTTATGGGTGTTGGTACTCCTGGTAATATATTAGAATCAGTTAAAAGGGGAGTGGACCTTTTTGATTGCGTCATGCCTTCAAGAAACGCTCGACACGGTCACCTTTTCACAGATGCAGGTATTATCAATATCAACAATAAAAAATATGAAAAGGACGATTTACCAATTGACCCAACATGTAATTGTCCTACTTGTCAAAGACATTCTCGTGCATATATCAGACATCTTTTCAAAGCACAAGAGGTTCTTGCTATGCGACTTTGTGTAATGCACAACTTGTATTTCTATAATAATTTGATGCAGAAAATCAGAGATGCTCTTGATAATGACACATTTGATGAATTTTATAACAAATATGTTGATAGATTAGACACAAGAATATAAATATTTTGTAAAATAACTTGCAAAATATGTAAACTTTATGTATAATAACAAAGTTGTAAAAATATTTCATTTTTGGAGGAAAATAAAATGCTCGATTTTTTAACATTTGCTATGGCTGCTCCTACTGCAGGCGCTGAAGGTGCAGAGGGTGCTCAGGGCTCAATGCCAATGATTATTATGATGGTTGCTCTTTTTGCTGCAATGTATTTCTTCACAATCAGACCACAGAAGAAACAGCAGAAGATGGAACAGGAAATCCGTGAAAACACACAGATTGGTGACGAAATCACAACAATCGGTGGTATTTGTGGTAAGGTTGTTTCAGTTAAGGACGATGCAATCGTTATTGAAACAGGTTCTGACAGAGTTAAGATTAAGTTCAAGAAGTACGCTATTCAGACTAACCACACAGCTAATGAAAAGATTCAGGCTGAGCGTGAAGCTGCTAAGGCTGCTATGCAGGAAAAGAAAGCAAAGAAGTCAAAGAAAGACGACAAAGACGCTGAATAATTATCATAAAAATAAAGATTCCCTCATATTCTTAATTGAATGTGAGGGATATTTTTATGGGTAAAAAAATTATAAAAAAGCGTTTTGAAGCAAATAATTCAATAAACATTGTTTTAAGAATATTACTATCATCCTTAATCGGAGTAAGTGTATCGTTGCTTTTATCAATAATATTTTCTTATATACTTTCAAAATCACCTGAAATAAATGATTTTATAACAATCTATTTTATTATTTCTGTTTTATCCGGTGCTTTTGTCTGCGGATTTACAGGATACATGCTGTTACGTTTTCGTGGCATAGTTTCAGGATTAATTTGCTCATTTCCATATCTGCTGATTATATTATCAATTATGTTGATTGCATCAGACGGAATTTTATCAGTTATTTCATTATTGTTATATTTATTTATAGTGTTTTTTAGCCTTATTGGTGGAATCGTTAGTTCAAATATGAAACGTAGAAAATAATATTAAAAGGAATGATTATATGACAAAGGTAATATCTTTAAGAAAAAGGAAATTTTACAAGCCACACATACCTAAAAAGACCATTAATAGAAGCAGAATATCAAATTCAGATATAACAAAGGCTTTCTTTCTACTTATTATAATCTTATCAGTTTTATCCGGATGTCTGTTTTATAAATCCTATGAAAATGATTTTATAACAAATGTTTGTAAAGATTTTTTAGGAAATCTGCAACAGAATTCATTTATTGAAGTGTTTAAATTTTCTTGCAAATTTGATTTGATATTTTTCATTGCAATATTCTTTTTAGGAACAAGCTTTATAGGAATACCGTTAACTGCAATTCCTATTATTATCAAAGGTGCATTTATCGGTTTCTTCAGCTCATTTGTGTATTGTGAATACGGTTTAAAAGGAATTTTGTTTTTACTTGTTTTACTTTATCCAATGGTAATAATCACAACAACATCACAGATTTATTCTGCAAATGAAAGCGTTTGTATGAGCAGAAAGATAATGAATGTTCTCACAAATAAAAATACAGCCGATGATATTTCCATCAAGCTGTATATTATAAGATATTCAATTTTAATGGGAATAAATCTGATTACAATTTTAGTAAATTCACTATTATTAGTGACAGTTGGTACTAAATTTAATCTTCAGTAGATTTATTGAATTTAATATTAGAAAGTGGATTTGATTCAGAGGCTTTCTTTAATTGCTCATCAACAATGTGAGTGTAAATTTCAGTTGTACCAAGGTTTTCGTGACCTAATATGTCCTTTAAAATAAGCACGTCAACGTTACCGTGCTGATACATAAGTGTTGCTGCAGTATGTCTTAATTTATGTACTGAATAGCCCTCTAGTCCACATTTTTCAAGTGCATCATAAACTATATGCTGAACAGTTTTTGGGCTGATTCGTTTATTACGATTACTTAAAAATAAAGCACTTCTGTCTGCTGCAGCAACTCCGTCAACAGGTCTAACAGCCATATACTGTGCGTAAGCGTCGAGACAAGCGTCGTTTAAGTAAATTGTTCTTTCCTTGTTACCTTTACCTGTAACTCTTAAAGTATTGTCATCACGGATGTCGTTATAATTAAGGCTGACTAATTCGGATAATCTAAGCCCACAGTTAAGGAAGAAAACGAGGATACAGTAATCTCTTTCCTTGTTTTTACCGTCAACAGATTTAAGTAATTTTATACTCTCTTCAAGTGTCAGATACTTGGGGAGAGATTTTTTTAATCTTGGAGAGTCAAGAACCTCCATAGGATTGCTTTCAATTATATTTTTCTGCTTATCAAGATATTTAAAGAATGTACGAAGACAAGAAACCTTTCTGGCTCTTGCTGCTTCCTGATTATCACGTTCGTTTTTGCAGTAGGAGAGGAAGGCGTAAGCATCATTAAGTGTAACGCTTCTTACAAATTCTTCATCAATATCAAGGATATCAATTTCGTCAAACTCAATAGAAGAGGGGACTAAGCCTCTGTAATATTTAAGGAATTTAAAGAAAAGTCGTAAATCAGAGCTGTATTCCTCAATAGTTAATGTGGATTTGTTTTTAATAACATCAAGATAAACTAAAAAATCCTTGATTATAATGGGTAATCCGACAAAGTTAATTCTTTTCATATTTTCGATACCTCCGTGAAACTGTTTCACAATAGTGTGGTTTTATTAGTGTATAATATGTGCGATTATAAATATATTAGATGTATTTGCTTTGAATAGAGTATAATAAATTAATTAATAAGAATCTGTGAAGCAAATCAATACTCAAAATAAATTATATGATTATCAGACCGATACCAGAACAAATTTTAATTAAGTCTTAATCTGATTACATAAATCATTTATAAGCTTCAGGTATTATAAATTAATTTAAATATGCAATTATTATACAAAAATCAATAAATTTAATCAAATACAATCCGATAGAAATTTTTGAAACGATACTTAGGTCATTTAGAAAAAAGTTATCGGATTTTAATTTTTGAAAAATATAAAAGTAGAAGATTTTTTAATGATAAAAATAAAAATGTAAAATAATTTAAATGTAAATTAAAATAATTCCAAATAAATAATATTTTATTAAATTTAAATAATTATCAGAATTACGTTGCACAAGTGCCGGAAAGCTAATTTGGGCTGAAAATGAGAAATACACCATAAAAAGCCCATATTTCCCGTATTTTGTATAATTTCTTATCCCCTATTTGATACAAAATATTTATTTTGTATAATTATATCATAAGTTTTCAACAATGTCAACAATTAGTGAAAGTTTTCAACATACTATTTCCCCTGAGGTTTTCATATAAAAAAATTCCATAAGAGCCTGTTAAATCAAGCACTTATGGAATAAGTTAATTATAAATTATTTACTTTTATATAGAGCTGTTTAAATTTTTCTGTATTGTTGATTAGCTCATTTATCTGGTTTTTAAAATTAATGTACTCTTCATCAACAACATAATTTTTTGCATAACCTGAATCACCATATTTATCCTTTGTATGATTATAAGCACGTTGGATAATTTCTTCAAATGAAAGATTTGGTTGATGTTTCATTGTATATGCATGAGTTCTTTTAAGAAAATCATTAACATCAGTTGAACGGTCTGCAGAAGAAATTATTATACCGTAATCACTACGAGGAATGTTTTCAGATGAAGCCCTGTGGTCTTCTATCCCCTCTTTAATGATAATTCTTTGTTCTTCGGTAAAAAATTGCTTCATATCTTCATTTTCATAAAAGATTTGAGCAGACAGTTTTTCGTGATTTTTCTTATCAATATGATGGCCTATATCATGAAATGCAGCGATAGTATAAAGCATATCAGGGTCAATATTATCAAATTGCTCTGAAAACCTCATACATCGGTTAATTACATACTTTATATGCTCAAGATTATGACCAGAATCATTCTTTGAATATTCAGGGAAAATGTTGTTTTCAATATATTTGATTAAATATTTATGCTTTAAATTACTAATGAAATTATCAGCGTCTTCTCTTGATTTGAATATAATTATCTGTTTTTCGTCTTTATATTTTTCAAGTAAATCATAAATATATGGCAAAGTGTCTTTTGGAAAATCTTCGATAAATTGCCTGAATTCAGGGTCGAATTCTGTTTCAAGCCAAGGCATATCATATCTGTCTTTACCAATTCGTTCAGTAGCACCCTGAATACATATTTCGGTTGGTAAATCAAAAAGAAAGACAGTGTCACATTCTTTGAGTCGCATTTCAATAGTACGTTTATAATTGCCATCTATTATCCATTTATCTGTTGTAAATATTTCAGCAATTCTTTCATCAAATTCTTCTCTTGGAATATGAGTTTTATCAGGCTTGTGCCATATTGCATCAAGATAATATAAGGGCAATCCGGTATATTTATTCAGTTTTCCAGCAAAGGTTGTTTTACCACTACCCGGACAACCTATTACAATTACTTTGTTCATAATATCTCCAAAAATATGGCATCTCCATAAAACAGAGATGCCTGAAAATTAATATTATTTAGCTATCTTTTTAGCTACGAAATCAATGCCTTTTTCTGCTGTCTGAGCAAGCTTTTCAGGGTTGAGTTTCTTTTTTGGCTTTAAAGATTCTCCATATTTTTTTGTCATTTTGTTAGCATTTGAGAGAACGATTCCCATTGTTGCTGCTGCACCGAGATATGCTATAAAATAACCTTTTTTCATTTTAATCACCGTCTTTTTCAGTAATCGGAATAATACTTCCTATATCAGTCAGTGGCTTCCCTTTAATATCAATATATTTTACATTATTATCATACAGGAAATTTTTGATTTTGTCAAAGTCTGAATGAGCTTTTAAATCGCCATTGAAAAGCAAGGTGTTTTTGTCAACAAGACCACAGCAACCACCAATAAAGCCATAGTTGTATTTTTTAAGCTGTACGCTCCCCTTTTCAACAAGTAATGAATTTATATTATCATACTGTGAAACGGCGTTATAGATTGAAATATCGTCAGTTATAATGGTGTTTCTTTTACAGATACAGACAGAACATTTAGAATACCCTTGTTTTACATCAATAATCTCTTTTTGAGGAAGAATTTCTTTGATTTCCTCTGTCAGAATGGACCTATTACAGATAATATAGTCACCAATATCTGCAAAATTCAACAGACAATCGTTTGGGTATGGTGATTTAATATTATCTATAAAAACAGTTTTCCCACCATTATTTTCAATAAAACTACAAAGCTCGAGCTGATGTTTGTCCACTAAAAATGTTGATTTCCCAACAAAATTCCCTAATATATCTGCGTGCTTGCATATAGGAGTGTCTAAAAAAGGATTTTCAACTGCATTCACGACTTTTATAGCTAATTTATCAAAAGCGTTTTTAAGGGCAGTATCGTCAATATCTGCAAATACTGTTGTAACTTTATTGTCAGGAATATTAGGATTATTTAAGAACTTTTCACTCAATTCATAATCGCCTCAAATGCTTGTCTGATATTTTTTGCAGGTACAATTTCAATTTCATTAAAGAGATATTTAGGAAGCTTTGCGTAGTTATGATAAGGAATAACACATTTTTCAAAGCCTAATTTAGAAGCTTCTTTAATTCTCTGCTCACAGGAATTTACAGAGCGTATCTCCCCTGCCAAGCCTATTTCACCGAATGCAAGTGTCTTTTCAGGCACAACAACATCCTTTAAGCTTGATACAATGGCAAGTGCAATAGATAAATCTGCTGCAGTTTCATCAACATGAAGTCCACCGATAACATTTGCATAACAGTCCATATTTCCAAGGAAATAACCGCAACGTTTTTCAAGGACTGCAATAAGCATTGCCATACGGCCATAATCAATACCTGTTGCCATTCTACGAGGATTGCCGAAGCCACTTGGAGTAACAAGGCTTTGCACCTCTGCAAGAATTGGTCTTGAGCCCTCCATAAGACAAGCAACACAAGTGCCTGAAACATTCTGTGGTTTACCTGAAATGAGCATTAATGAAGGATTTTCTACCTCTACAAGTCCATTATCAAGCATTTCAAACACGCCGATTTCATTTGTCGAACCGTAACGGTTTTTAACTGCTCTTAAAATTCTGTATGATGTATTTCTGTCACCCTCAAAGTAAAGAACACAGTCAACAATATGCTCAAGGACCTTAGGACCTGCAATATTACCGTCCTTATTAACGTGACCAACAAGAAAAACAGGAATATTTGATATTTTTGCAGTTCTTGTGAAAAGATTTGTTGATTCACGAACCTGAGTTACACTTCCCGGTGAGGAATTAAGCTCTGTGATTTCCATTGTCTGGATTGAGTCAACAATCACAAGGTCAGGCTTTTCAGACTGAATATATTCACAGACATATTGAGCATCAGTTTCACAGAGAATTGACAAATTACCCGTGGAAACACCGAGCCTTGATGCACGAAGCTTAATCTGATGCGCTGACTCTTCACCTGAAACATATAAAATCTTTAGTCCGTTACCTAAGCACTCACAAATCTGTAAAAGAATT
>CAJGCX010000065.1 GCA_904501895.1 Clostridiaceae bacterium | reverse complement strand
TGTAATATCAGCTCCGTCATCGGATGTGAAAACAGGTAAGCACATCCACAAAAGTGGTGAGAACATAAGCACAAATCTTGTAATTTGTAATGGTCCACCGAAAGCAGAAGTCTTAATGTTATTAAGCACATTATCAACTGCTTCTTGCTCCTTGATTGCTTTTTCGTGGTCTGCTTTTAATCTGTTTTCAAGGTCGTAATACACAAGATTTGTGTTGCATTTAGGACAAGTCTGTTTCATATAAAGCGGAGAGAGTTTTTCACCACATTTTGGACATTTATTACTCATTTTCGCCACCTCCCGAAACTTTTGCTGAAAGTGTCTGTCTGCGTTCAGCCATTTCTTCACGAACCTGCTTGAGCTTATCACCTGTAAGGTCGTACCAGATATACGGAATAAGAGGAAGAAGTCCTAAAATTGCAGGTGCTAATGTGAACATACCCCATATGAGCAAATCCGTCTGCTCATAAGCTTTAACTGTAACTGTTTCAGTACCCATTGTAACAAATGAAAGACCGATAACAGGAAGAAGTGCATTACCGATAGTGCCTGAAATTGAGCCTGTCAGTTTGCCGACAAATGTAAGAACTGAGAATGAAACGCCTTCATTTCTTTCACCTGTTTTCCACTCCATATAGTCGATTGTGTCACCAATCATTTCAGTTGGAATAACCATATTGATTGTGTTGAAGAAACTGAAAAGAAGGTTTTGTATCATCAAAAGAGGTACAACAACCCAAAGATTTGTAAACGCTTTCATACCAACAACGAAAACGAGAGTACCCATAATAAGTCTTGCAAAACCGTTCAGGAAAATTATCTGACGATTATCAAATTTCTGCTTGATTTTTGGGATAAGCAGGTATGTAACAAAGCCTAAAATTGTTCCCGGAAGTCCGATGATAAGTGTAAGAGAATTCATTTCAACAACTTCTGAATAGTAATATGCCTGGAAAAATCCACCGATACCGCTTATTGCAGCAAGGACATTACCGATAACGATTAAAAGCAAAGGCTTATTTCTCACAAGTGCCTTAAATCCATCAAGGATACTCGGTTCTTGAATAGTCTGCACAACTCTTTCCTTTGTGCAGATACCCGACAATGAGAAAAGAGCCATACCGAGAGTACCTGAAATTATTGCCATAAGCAGGAACACCTGTGATAATGAAAGCGGAATTGAACCATTGTTACTTAAGTCCATAAGCACAACGAGAATTGTTGTTGAAAGACCGCCGATAAGACCTGAAATGAAGCGTGCAGAAGAAATTACTCTTGTTCTGTCACTTGGTGATGGGCTGATAGCAGCACTCATACCCCAGAACGGCACATCACCTAATGTATAGAAAAGTTCCCATATGAAATATGTAATGAACATATAAATGATTTTTGCAACATCTTCTGCTTTGTCACCTAAAATCTGTGGACCTGCAAAGAGCATAATTGTAGCAAGTCCTAAAGGAATCGGAACAATTAAAAGATAAGGACGGAGTTTTCCGTAACGAGTTCTTGTTCTGTCAATGATTGACCCCATAAGCGGGTCATTGATTGTGTCCCAAAGACCTAAAAACAGCATCATTGCTGCAACTGCTTCAGGCGGAACACCGAACACCTTTGTAAAGAAAAGCGAAAGGTAGCTGCCTGCGATAATATTGTAGCCAAAGCATTGACCTGCATTTGCAATACCATAAGCAAGCGTTTCCTTGACACCCACATAACGGATATCGCCTTTGTTTTCAGCCATATTTATTTTCTCCTTCCTTTATTTCTGTGTTTGATTGCTCCACCCTTATCATTGAGAAGATATGAGTTTTTGCAGTTGAAATATGTAATCTTTTCTTTAAGATTTTCCTTGTAAGTGAACTGACGACCTTCGATTTTGTCATAAAGGTCACAACAGATTTCACAGAATTCATTTTCTGTATCAGCAACAGCAGAAAGAACAATAATATCCTTGTCAACAGGGAAATTAATTGTATCTCTGTTTTCGGTATCAACCTCAACATGCCAGAAGAACAACTGTGCACACTGAGCATCGCCATTTTCGGTGTGTGAATGTGTAAATTCATAACCTAATTTGCCCTGTTTTGTATATGCTACTTCTTTGAAATCATACAAATCCCAACCTGCATAATACTCTTCAATATCGTTGATTTTGTAAGCGTAATCATTGATTTTAACGTGCTTATCACCATTAAGTGATGCAATAAGAAGATGTACCTTCTTTGTATTTGAAGAGAGTGGAAGACTCTGACCACCACAAAGCATTGCTTTTTCAGAAATTTGGAAATCGACACCACCTGAAGAAATAACATCAGGAGTAATTTCCTTTGGAATTGACTTGTTAATAACAGGTAATTTACCTGTTGGCTTTGCATTTATTGAGAATGGAACAATATTTCCCTGAAGAGGAATATTTGTATAATAGTTATTTTCATTATCTGCACTCTTAACCTTAATAGCAAATGACTTGATTTCATAAGGCTTTAAGTCAAATACAAGCTTACCGTCATTAAGCTTTACATCTGAAATATGTTCTTCTGATGCATAAATTTCTCTTGCAGAAGCAACATCACAATTAAGTGAAAGAGTAACATCTTTTTGTGCCTTCTTTTCACCCTCACCAATACGGACAATGATTTCGTCACTGTTTTCAGCCTTTTTCATTGCACGGAGAATTGCATTCCCTGAAAGTGAAGCAAATGAATATTCACTGTATTCGCCCTCGTGCTTTGAAGCTATAAATGAAGCCATAGGCATTACAAAATTTCGTGCTTCTGTCTGTGTATCGTGAGCAACTGTGCCTTCGTGTGAGTAAATTGCATAGGAATATCTGTTAAGACCTAATTCCATCATTGACTGCATACTGTCAATCTTATAATTTTTGTATGGAGTATGCATAAGTGTAAGACGAAGAGTGCTGTTGTCAAATTTATCCCAACCATATTTACATTCACTGATTACTGAAACGCCGAATTTTTCATCCTTATCAGTAATGTCAGCCCATTTCTGTGCAGGGACTTCAAAAAGCTTGTCATTCATATTGCCACGCTTGATAGCACCAAGACCAAGGTCATAAGTTGCAACAGGGCTTTCAGCAGTAAATGAGAAAACCTCCTTTGCAAGGTGACGTTTACTACGCCATTCAGCTTCTGTGTAAACCTCAACAACCTTACCGCCACGACTAAGGGCAACGATTGAAGTAAATGTGCTGTCACCGAATGTCTTTACGATTTCGAGAGCTACTCTGCAAGGACCATTTTCAATAACCTTGATTGTCTTGATTTTTGTCTTATTCTGTGGTTCACGGTTAAGCTCACTGAAATTTAATTCCCAAGCAGGCCAATCCTTACTACCGTTGTAATCGAAAATGCCTGTTGTAATTGGCTTACTTAAAATTTCCTTCTTCAATTCCTTATCAAAAATTGAAGAAATATCACCGTTACTGTTAAGTGCTACTCTGTACTTTTCATTTTCAAGCATCTGAATTGATGCAAAAAGCTTTGATTTAACAGGAGATTTCTTATTTCTTAAGTCAAACGCCTTATATCCCATAGGTGGAACAGTAACATTCATAAGAATTGTTGCAACACCATTTTTAACGTTGTTAATCTGTACTGCATATTCCTTACCGTCACTATCGAGAACGCTTACATTCTTACCACATAATTTTGCAGGAAGTTGAACAGTAACAACACCTGTTCTTTCGTATTCCATAGGGTTGTTGACGATAATTGCAGTACCCTTAACAAAGGATGTGTCAATTTTTGATGCAATCGCTTTTACAGCACCCTCATATTCGTTTGTGAACTGATTAAGTGACATTGCATAATCGTTCCAGCTTCTTCTGTAAGCACGCTGAACTGATGTTCCCGGTAAATCGTCATGGAACTGATGAGCGATAACTCGTTTCCAAGCCCTTGTAAGTGGCTCTTGTGGATATTTATAGCCATTTGTCACCATAGCAGTAACACAAGCGCGCTCTGCCATATCTGCAATTTCTTCATTTCGTCTGTTCCAACGCTTACCGATAGCACGTGATGTATAACCGCCAACAGCGTGATTAGTCATTACAAGCTCGTTATTCCATACAGGTAATTTCTGCTTGATTTCTTCAGGCATAGCGTCAATATCGTGGAAAATCTGGTCAGCAGGGGCTGATAAAACTTCAATATCACTCTTATTGTTCTTTGCGATTTCATCACAAACTGTTTTTACTGAAGACTCTTTTGGTGCACCACCACGGTCACCCACACCGTGGAATACTGCTGTAATAGGTAAATCGTACTTTTCATTTTCCTTTAATTTATCAGCTACAAATTTATAATCTCTTACCTTGTGCAACACCTTAACGTAAGCACCCGGATTAGTATTTGCATAAATGTAGTTTCCGTCAACACCATACCATTTACCGATGTCAAAAGGAATTCCGTAAGCTGAGCCCCAAGTAAGCTTCTGTGTTGTGAAACCCTTAAGGTTTGCGTGGTGCATAATTGATGGGAGCGCATAACCGAAGCCGAAGCAGTCAGGCAAGAAAATATCACAGCTTCTCTTACCAAAATTTTTCTCAAAATACTCATTTCCAAGAAGAATATTTCTGAAAAGTGCTTCAGGTGATGGCACATTAACGTCACCATTTTCAAACGCACTACCACACACATTCCATCTGCCCTGTGCAACGTAGGACTTCATTTTCTCCCACATTTCAGGGTAATATTCCTTCATAAGCTCATAACGATATGAGCCTTCAAAATTGAATTTGTATTCAGGATATTTCTCAAAACGCTGAAAATTCTCATTAAGAGTGTTGTATATGTACTTCCCTACTGTTGTTTCAAAATCCCAACTCCAGATAGTGTCAAGATGGGCGTTTGAAATAGTATAAACCTTCTTTTTAGCCATAAAAAAGCCCCCAATTTTCCAATTATGAATTGATTATATAGTTTCGGGTAAAAAAAATCAACATAAGTTACAAAAAAATCGCAAAAAATACTCGACATATTAAACATTTATTGGTAAAATATATAATAGTATAATTTTGATGTAAAGCAGGTGACGGAAAATGAAAAAAGTGATAGCGTTAATTTTGGCTTTTGTTGTGATTGCCTCTGCCTTTGTATGCCTTACAGGAAGCAGTATAACTGAAAAGATTATTCCGTCACTTAATATTTCTGCTGACAATATTGCTCAGTCTATAAGTGACGACCTTTACGGTCTTACTCTTGAAAATCAGGGTAATGCAATTGATGGTGGTATTGTTTCAAATCTTGTGAATAACAATTCATTTGAATACAGCAGTAACCCTGTTGCAAGCTGGGATATTTCTGCTGAAACATACAAGGTTTCCTTTGAAGACGGACTTAATGAAAATAACGCAAGTTATCTTTCGGTTACTGTTGATGAAAAAGGTACTGTTAAAAACACAGGCTATAAAGAGGTTTATAACTATAAGACATATCAGGTAAATTCTCAAAAGGCAGAAACTCCTGATATGGCATTTAAGAGAAATGAGATTTATCAGTTTACAGCTTATTTCAGAAATGTTGACTATACAGGTACAATAACTGCTTCACTTTCTGCAGAGGGTAATACTGAAAAATATCAGTTCAATATTGACCATTGTAGTGAATGGATGCCTATAACACTTGAAATCAAGTCAGATGTTACTGCTGACGGTGCTTTACAGCTTGATTTTGAGGGTACAGGAACATTTCACATTGACCACGTAACACTTGTTCCGATGAGTAGCTACGGTTTTGGTAACAGCACATGGAAATATGTGTCCCTTAGAACCGACCTTGTAAGAGCGATTTATAATCTTTCACCAGCATTTATAAGATTTTCTGCAGGTGAGCTTGATGCTTCAACAAATGTTGAAAACATTGGCAGCTGGAAGAATACAACAGGTCCTCTTGAAACAAGAAAGCAGAGCTTTACTCATTACAACAAAAATGTTTATTCAGTAAACTCAAATTCAATGGGTATGTATGAATATCTTCTCTTATGTGAGGATATTGGCGCAAGTGCAATTCCTACAATAAACTGTGGTATTGTAACATCTGCAGTTGAGGAATATAAGGAAAATAAGGAAAAGCACGAAGAAGGAAGAATGACTGACGAGGAATGGCAGACTTACCTTGACACAATTTCTTATTGTCCTGGCACAGAGGGCTTTGATAATTATCTTCAGAGTGTCCTTGACCTTCTTGAATATGCGTGTGGTGACGAAACAACTGTATTTGGTGCAAAAAGAGTGGAAGACGGACATAAAAACGCTTTTGATTTAAAATATATTGCAGTTGCAAACTGTGAATACGGCGATTTGTTCTGGAGAAACTTTGATGAGATTTACAGGTTGATTCAAGGCAGATACCCTGATGTAAGAATCATAATCAGCACAAGCAGTAACGGACAGAGCGCAGAGGTTGTTGAAAAGGCAAAGGAACAGTACAGAGATGTTATTGTTGACGAAACCTATTGTGTAAAGGGTGGAAAGCTCTTTTCAAAGGCAGTTACCTATGATGAAAGAGCCAGAAGCGGTTTGCAGATTGGTGTAAATGCTTATTCAGTTGATACTGTAATCGGTGATACTGTCACAAAGAATAATATCTGGTCTGCAATAGAAAACGCTTCATTCTTAATGGGTGTTGAGCGTAATGGTGACCTTGTGCAGATGACCTCTTACGAAACAACACTTGAAAAAATTAATGCACAGACAGGTGATACAAGCCTTATCTGGTTTGATTCTCACAGATTGCTCCTCACTCCTGATTATTATATGCAGATGCTCTTCTCAAATAATGTGGGAACTCATTATGTAGAAGTGAATGATGAGGAAATAGATGGTGTTTACCGTTCAGTAACAGTTGATACTGATGAAAAGGTTGTTTATGTAAAGCTTGTAAACACTACAAAGAAGCCACAGAGACTCAATATCAATATTGAGGGCTTTGACAATGTGAAAAATCCTACTGCTATTGTTATGTCGGAGAATTTCAAATCTGCTTGTAACGAAATGGACGAGGACTTGCACGTTGCACCTGTTGAAAGTGAATTGACTCTTCAGGAAAATCAGATTTTGTATGATTTGCGAGGCTACTCAATAAACGTAATCCGTATTCCATACGAAACAAACGACGGAAGCGGGCTTTACAGTATCCCCGAAACAGAATTGATAGTACCGTATATGCCTACAGACGTTGGTGTTATCCTTTCTTGTCTGATTATTGCCTTTGTCCTTGTGACAGGCGCTGTAATTCTCCTTACAAGAATGAAGCACCACAAAAAGGTTAAGAAAAAATAATTGAATAATATTTTATTAACGGAGTCCACACGGCTCCGTTTTTTTATGTTAAATTATAATTTGTAGGGATAATTCCCCCTTTCCGTCACTCGCTATGCTCGTGCCACCTTCCCCTCCAGGGGGAAGGCTAAATTGGGCTCCCCACTTGAGGGGGAGCTGGCAAATGCGTAGCATTTGACTGAGGGGGGTATCAAAATAGAACTCCCCGATAACCTCCAATTTATTAAAAAAATTCAAAAATCTATATTGACAAATGGGGAAATATGCTGTAATATGAAACTGTACTAATTGAAATAGCACAGTTAGTACAGTTGACACAGGAGGTGATACACCGTGAATATTTTTCTTGACTACCATTCCAGAACACCTATTTATGAGCAGATTAAGGAGCAGATTGTCCTTGATATAAGTAGAGGTGTGCTGAAAAAAGACGACCAGCTACCGTCTTTAAGACAACTCTCAGCGCAACTGGGCTTGAATATCAACACCGTTAAGCGCGCGTTATCGGAGTTGGAGGCTCAGGGAGTTATCTATACAATTGCAGGAAAAGGCGTATTCATAAGCGGTGATGCAGAATCCAGAAACATCTTCCTTCAGCAGTCGTTGGATGCTCTCAGAGCATCATTAGTCAATGCCAAGGCTATGGGTGTTGACAGAAAGCAGGTTGAAGGACTTCTCAATGAACTTTTCAAAGGAGATGACGAGAAATGATTGAATTTGTAAATGTTACAAAGAAATTTGGGGACTTCACAGCAGTTGAGGATATATCATTCAAAGTTGAGCCATCATCAATTTACGGTCTTATCGGCTATAATGGTGCAGGTAAAACCACACTTTTAAAAACAGCAGCAGGAATTTATAAGGCTGACGGGGGTAAGGTCCTTATGGACGGTGCTGAAACATTTGACAACGACAATGTCAGAAAGGATTTGTTTTACATTCCTGATGACCTTTATTTTCCTATGAATGCTTCCGTTTACACAATGGCAAATTTTTACGCTGACTACCATCCGAATTTCAGCAAAAAGACACTCAATAATCTTTTAGAGGTTTACGGTCTTGACGGTAAAAAGAAAATCAGAGGCTTTTCAAAGGGTATGCAACGACAGGCAGAGCTTATTTTAGCCCTTGCATCACGTCCTAAATATTTGCTTCTTGACGAGACCTTTGACGGACTTGACCCACAGAAAAAAGAGATTACAAAGAAGCTTTTTATGGAATATATGGCAGAAACAGAATCTTCTCTCATTATTTCATCACACAATTTGTCAGAGCTTTCTGACCTTTGTGACAATGTTGGTCTTATTAACGGTAAAAAGCTTACAATGGACTGCTCTGTTTATGACATTTCAAAGAATTACAGTAAATTCAGACTTATTTTTGACCGTCAGGTTACTGAAAATGATTTCAGAAATATTCAGTATAAGTCACTTGAAATTGACGGCAGAGTTGCAATGATTATTTTCGAGAAAAATGCAGATGAGCAAAGACCAAAGCTCAATTCTCTTCTTCCAATGGCTATTGATGAATATCAGCTTACAATGGAAGAGGTATTCTTAAACGAAATGGAGGATAAGAAATATGACATCACAAAAGTCTTTGAAAAATAATGTGAATAAAAATGATTTCAAGCGTAGTCTTATAGGTTCACTTCCGTTTCCGTTAATCGCACTCGTTTTGCTTTTTACAATGGTGACAATACCTGTTTTTGATTATGTGACAGCAGAAGAATTCCTTATGGCAAAGGAGCATACTGAAATCTCAATGTTTTTTACACCACACTCAACATTTTATTATTCCTTTGATTTGTTACCAATAGGAATGGTTATCTGTGGTATGCTCACAGCTTTAAAGTCCTTCTCTTTTATGCTTTCAAAAAAGCAGGTTAATGTTTTTTTAAGCCTTGGTGTAAAGCGTAAAACAATGGTGACAAACAGACTCCTTTCAGGTGCTCTTATGCTCTTTGTGGCTGTGCTTGTACCACTCCTTCTAACCTACATTATAAATATTGCTTCATTTGGTTACCATTCTTATCAGACAAGTCTTTTCCTCTATTTCACGAGCTTACTTTTCGTATGTGGACTTGTGGGATATTCACTTGTTTCAGCAATGATAATGGTATCAGGCAACATTTTTGAGGCAGTTGCAGCTTCACTTACAGTTACAGCAATTCCATTTTCTGCATTTTGCACTGCAAATTCAATTATGAGCTATTATCTCAAGGGCTTTATCAGAGGTAGCTTTGATTTTGAGACATTTGTATATTTACTTACACCTTGGACAATGGCTATGAATATGCAGACAGAGTACGTTGGAGATGGGTCGGACTTTTATGAAATCATTAACCCATACACAATT
>CAJGCX010000064.1 GCA_904501895.1 Clostridiaceae bacterium | reverse complement strand
TTTACCAGGTCTGTTACAAGTAACAGCAGGGGAGCATTCAGTAAGTCCGTAACCATTGTAAATGTCAATACCGAAATCGTGCATACCTTTTTCAACCTTAGGGTCAAGGTTAGCTGCACCACAGACAATCATATTAAGGTTACCGCCGAGATTATCAATAATTGTCTTGAAAATCTTTGCACGTCTGTCAATACCGAACTTCATAAGAGTATTGCTGATTTTAATACCTTTTTTAAGAATATCCTCTCTGCCTGTCTTTCTTGCAGTTTTCCAGATTCTGTTATAAATTGTATTAACAACAAGTGGAACACCGCAGATATTATAAGGATGGTACTTTTTCATATCACCCTGAATATTCTTAATACCGTCACAAAGATAACCCCACTGTGAAAGGAGATATGATGCAAAAAGAGCACTAACCCAAGCGTAAGTATGATTCAATGGCAAAAATCCGATAGCATGTCTTCCATTAAGAGCACGTGTTGATGACGTACAGTTTGAAGCAATGTTATAATGTGTAAGCATAACACCCTTACTCTTTGCAGTTGTACCAGATGTATAAGCAATACATGCAAGGTCGTCAGGTAAAACTTCTGCATCAATGAAATCTTTATTCCCATTATCAATTGCTTCTTGACCAATTTTAAGAAAACTGTTATAATCTTCTAAACAAAAATACTGCATCTGAGGCATCTGAGGATTTGCCTTAAATTCTTCAACTGCCTTGTTAAACTTTGCAGAATGAACTAATGCATCACAACCGCAACGGATAAGCTGGTCAGCAAGGTCATCATAAGGAAGCTTTGCATCCATAGGAACAGTAATATTACAACCGCAGATTGTAGCGTAATAAGCTATCATCCATTCAAAGCTGTTTTCAGCAATGATTGCGATTTTCTTTTTACCGTTAAGACCATTTACATAAAAGAATGTACCGAGTGCAGCAATTTCACTCCAAGTCTGGTTAAATGTTCTTTCACATTCATTTTTATCTTTGTCAAGGAAAACATACTGTCTTTTATCCTGACCCTTTTCAACACCTGTAACAACAATTTCTTTAAGAGTTTTATAATCAGGTATATTTGCATTTCCTGCATTTCTGTGTTTTTTTGCCATAATTATTCTCCTTTTTATTTATAACAGGGGAGTTACATAATAAATTTGACATTTGTAATACTTAAAAAGTTTAACAAACTTTTATTTCAAAGTCAACATAATGTCAAAAACTTGTACATTTTTGGAGGTTTGTCAATGTATAACGGAAGTAATCCAACAGCAATTAAATCACAACGATGGCTTACAGAAACGCTTATCGAATTAATGGAAGAAAAGCCTTATGAAGAAATTTCTATTATGGATATATGTAAAAAAGCTGATTTATCAAGACAGACTTTTTACAATTACTTCGACTCAAAGGATGAGCTATTCAGATACTTATTAAGAAGTATGTATTCAGATAAATTAAGCTCATTAAAGGAAATCCCAAGCTCAAATGAAGCAATCTCTGCTTTTGTAAGCGTTGTTAAGGAAAATCCAAGAATTGTTAATGCAATTGTTAAAAACAATATGGGAAATCTTGTTTCTGATGAAATATTCAAATCCATTACTCATTTCCTTAACAAGTTTATTCCGGATTTTGAGTACCAGGCTGACTTTTCATATCACGTAGTTCTCTTGTCAGGTGCATTAACTCACTTTATGCTTTATTATGCAAGAAATAATAAGGAGTTATCTGAAGAGGAGATGACAAAAATCCTTGAAACTTTCTTATCAGGTAAAATCTTCAAATTAATTCGTGCTTCAAAATATCTTAAAAAGTTAATTAAATAAAAAAAGAGCAGACCGTAAAAAGTCTGCTCATTATTTTTAGTGAGTATGGTCTTCAGCTGAGTGGTCTGCATCAGATTCAGCAAAATGAAGAGTACCTTCAACGCTTACTAATTTAAAGTCATCAAAGTATTCAACTGTTTTGTCACCCTTCTTAGCGTGTGTTGGCTGTAAGAGTAAAATCGCATTATCCTTATATGTAAGCTGGCTGATTTTTGTAATTGGAATAGCCTTATAATAATCTTTTTCTTCAGTATCCTCACCAAGAGTAAATTTCTGAGCATCAAAATCAATATCAACCTTCTTTGTTACTGCAGAATAGTCATACTTAAGAAGTACAGTTGATTCTTCCAAGTTGATATTATATTCAGGCTTGAGCTTATAGTAATGTCTGAAACGTAACTGTGTCAAATTTCCGTTCTTATCCTTTGTGAAGAATGATTCCTCAATAAATTCAAAGTATGTATCAAAATTTTCCATAGTCAATTCAATTGATTCAGGCATTTTTTCTTCAGTTGTTTCCTGTGAATCAGGTGTTTCTCCCTTATTGTCACTACAAGCAACAAATGAGAAGCACATAATTGTAAGTGCTAAAATTAACGCTAAAAACTTTTTCATTCTAATTTCCTCGATTCGTAATTTTTAATAATTATATACCATTATTTAAATATTATCAAGACCAAAAATACAATTACATTTGCTCTAAAATATAATTCTTTATGTCCTCTAATTTGCTTTCCTTCCATTTACCCTCATCAGCTTTCTGAGCCAAAGGACAAAGAATAAAGAAATCAAGAGTTTCACCGGGCACTCGACCTGTTCTGAGTTGTTCTGAAAAATGCTCCTTCCATTTTTCTTCACTTGCACCCTTGAATTCATCAGGCTTCAAGTATGTCATCTGCCTTTTTGTTGCTTCAATATGCATTTTAGCAGAAAGGGGAGACAGAAGCTTATATTCATCCTCCTGAACATCAACGAATATTCGTGGTAAATCATCTTTTACAATTTTTTCCTCACCGCGGACGATTTTAAGTCCCATCGGCTCAAAACTGAACTCATTTTCAGTAAAATTAAGCTTTATAATCAAACCGTTGTCAGTATTAAACTGTGAGCGTTGATAATCAGTATCGAAAATAAAATTACCAAGTGAATAGAAAATGATTTTATCACCGACAGTTTCATAATTCATTGGCACGTGTGGATGATGTGACACAACAATATCAGCACCCATTTCCAAATACTTATGGTATCTTTCTCGAGTATATGGAGAGGGTAGTGGAGTAAATTCTTCACCTGCGTGTGCTACAACAATACACCAACGACATTTACTTTTAATCTCATTAATTGATTTTTGGATTTCCTCAAGGTCACTCCAGCTATAACAACCGGGCTTATCAACATCAGCCTTACGACAAGCACGCTGATAACCAACGCCAATCATACCGATTCCACCTGCTTCATCTAAAATAACAGGCTTTCTCGCTTCGTTAACGTCCATTCCTGCACCAAGAGTCTGAACATTATTTTCCTTTGCAATTTTCAAAGTGCTTTCAATACCGTAAGGACCTGCATCCATAATATGATTATTACAGATATTCCAAATATCGGCCTTCATGTTGTTAAGCACCTTAACAGCCTTCGGGTCAATAGTGTGTAATAACTGTTGAACACCACTCTGAGTAGTATTAGTTTCAGCCTCTGCCACAGGACCCTCAACATTCACAATAACGTGGTCAGCACTGTGAAGAAAATCCAAAATTTCTTGTGATATTAAATTTTCATCATCCCATTTACCATACATATATCGGTCAAAACCAATATCGCCGGTAAAAACTAAAGAAGTCTTATCTTTCATAAAAATAACCTTTCAAATAAGTTATAAACATTATATCATCAAATATTTATCATTTCAAGATTTATACATTGCATATTCAAATTATAATTTTTAGTTATATTCGCTACGCGTAGTGGCAGGCTTCCACGCCTGCTTTTTATATTTAAATTATAAATTATTGGGATTATGAATTGTAGGGGCGTTTCACGAATCGCCCGCATCAGTCTAATAGTATACTTTAGAACGGACAGACAAGGATATCTGTCCCTACGCACCCGCCGTCATATTGATGAATAATAAAAAGTGAATAGTGAAGAAGTAATAAGTAAAAATCGGCAAACTTCAACAAAAGTTTGCCGATTTTTGGTGCGGGTAGCAGGGGTCGAACCTGTACACCTCTCGGCACAAGATCCTAAATCTTGCGTGTCTGCCAATTCCACCATACCCGCATATTAAGTTAAAACATATAGATTCCGTGTGACACTTGCGGTGCCCGAAGACTCGTGCTGACCGCACTCGCTTTTCGACCGCTGCGTCTTTTGTGCCTTCGCTTTTTCATCCACAGGATGCGCTCGGCACAAAACTGCCAATTCCACCATACCCGCATATTAAGTTAAAACATATAGATTCCGTGTGACACTGACACACATTTAACTTGCTTTGCAATTATATCAAAGTTTTTTTCAAAATTCAATAGACAAATCTATAATTATGTATTAAAATATATGTGATATTATGCCTTAATAGGCTTTGATTTATTTGGAGGTAATAAAATGGGATTTATGAAAACTCGTTGGACAGACAAGATTGACAGAAACAATCCGTTGCCAGAATATCCTCGTCCACAGATGGAAAGAACTGACTGGATGTCAATGAATGGCGTTTACGATTACGCTATCGTTGATAAATCAGTTGAATGGGTTGATAATTTCCAAGGTGAAATTATTGTTCCTTATGCAGTTGAATGTATGCTTTCAGGTGTTGAAAAACCATTAAAGCCTGACCAGAAGCTCTGGTACAGAAAGAAATTTTCTCTTCCAGAAAATATGAAGGGTAAAAACGTTTTAATTAACTTTGCAGCAGTTGACTGGGAATGTAACGTTTACGTTAACAATGAACTTGCAGGGTCTCACAGAGGCGGTTATGCAACATTCTCAATCGACATCACACGTCTTCTCAAGGATGGCGAAAACGAGCTTGTTGTAAGTGTTTATGACCCAACTGAAAATGGTTGGCAGCAGAGAGGTAAGCAGGTTAATAAAACTCATGGCTTCTGGTATGTTGCTACATCAGGTATCTGGCAGAGTGTATGGCTTGAGGCTGTTAATCCTTGCCATATTCAGAAGCTTCATATGACTCCTGATATTGACAATAATGAACTTTCATTCAAGACTTTTGCAACTGATAATGATTGTCAGGTTAAGGTAACTGTTTTTGACGGTGAAAGCGTAGTTTCAGAAAATACAATTTCAATGGATGATACCATTAAGTTTGACGACGTTAAGCTTTGGTCACCTGAAAATCCATTCCTTTATGACCTTAAGGTTGAACTCATTAAGGATGGTAACGTTGTAGATACTGTTAAGAGCTACATCGGTATGCGTAAATTCTCAATGGGTAAGGATGAAAAGGGCTATCCAAGATTCTTACTTAATAACAAGCCATATTTCCAAAAGGGTCTTCTTGACCAGGGTTATTGGTCAGACGGTGGTATGACCCCTCCAACTGATGAAGCAATTATTTACGATATTGAAACAATGAAGCGTCTTGGCTTCAATATGCTTCGTAAACACATCAAGGTTGAGCTTGACCGTTGGTATTATCACTGTGACAGACTCGGTATGCTTGTATGGCAGGATATGGTTAGTGGTGGCGAATTTATCGGTCAGTTCCTTGCAGGTGTAACTCCATTCTTTGCTATTCACGTTAAGGACAATAAATACAAGGCATTCAAGCGTGGTGAAAAGCTCTGGAGAGATGAGTTTGAGCGTGAGCTTAACGAAATGCTTAATCAGTTATATAATCACACTTGTATTTCATGTTGGGTTCCATTTAACGAAGGTTGGGGACAGTTTGACTCTGTAAGAATTTCAAATGAAGTTAAGAAATTTGACCCATCACGTATTGTTGACCATGCAAGTGGTTGGCACGACCAAGGTGCAGGTGACCTTAACAGTATGCACAGATATGTTGTTCCTATTAATCCTCGCAGAAATGACGGTCGTATTTTTGCGATTACAGAATACGGTGGATACAGCCATATTGACCGTGGTCATACTTGGGATGAGTCAAAGAGCTTCGGTTATATGATGTTCCGCTCAAAGGACTCTCTTACAAAGGCATATAAATTCCTCCATGAAACTCAGGTTATTCCACTTGTTAAGCGTGGGCTTTCAGCAACAGTTTATACTCAGGTAAGTGACGTTGAAAATGAGGTTAACGGTATTCTTACTTATGACCGTGAACACGTTAAGCTTCATGAGGATGTTGTTATTGAAATCAATAAAAAGCTTACATTATAATTATGAAAACTCCATCAGTACAAAAATTAAGATTACTTTATATAATTGATATTCTCTCTAAAAAATCCGACGAAGAGCATCCTATGTCTGCAACACAGATTATGGATTATCTTCGTAAGGATTACGGAATTGATTGCGAAAGAAAGACAATTTACGATTGTATTGATTGTCTTAATGAATACGGTTATGAAATTATAAAATCACAATCTCCTCGTGGATATTTTATGACACCGTATTATTTTGAACCCGCTGAATTACGACTTTTGATTGATGCAGTCCAATCCGCTGATTTTATATCTGCTAAAAAGACAAAGTCACTCATTAAAAAGTTTTCTTCTTTCGCAAGTGAATATCAGTATAAAAGAATTGAAAAACAGGTTTATATTGATAACAGAAACAAGTGTGCAAATGAAAATTTGTTTATTGTAATTGATATTTTAAGCTCTGCAATTAGTTCTCGAAAACAGGTTGAGGTAATTTACAGAAAACGAAAAATCGTTGATGGTAAAACTGCACGATATGAAGAAAAGACTATGATTATCAATCCATACGCATTAATCTGGTCTGATGACCACTATTATCTCGTTGGTAACTACAGTAAATACGATAATCTTATTCATCTTCGTATTGACCGACTCAAGAGTGTTAAGGTGCTTGACACTTATTCACGACACTTCTCTGAGGTTTCACCGTATCAGACATTTTTCGATATTGCCGATTACAGTAATAAGCACCTATCCATGTTTTCAGGGGACATTAAGCCTGTTGAAATGATTTGTCACAATTCTATGATTGAGCATTTCATTGACCAGTTTGGTGAAAAGGTTTCAATGAGGCCTTATGATGAAGAGCATTTTATCTCTAAAATTGATGTTGCTGTAACTGACGGTCTTGTTGCCTGGATTATGCAATACGGTGATAAGATTAAAGTCAAGTCTCCTAAAGAGTTAAAAAATATGATTATAGACAAAACAAATTCAATTTTAGCACTTTATAATGGATAAAATGATAAACTTTTAACAAATATATTTATAACACTTGAAAAATCTCAAGAAATATTATAAAATATTTGTTGGTAATTTTATAAATTATATCTTTTGAAAGGATGTTATTAAAAATGAGCAGTGCATTAAACAAAAAGACTGTTGAAGATTTACAGGTAGCAGGTAAAAAAGTACTTGTTCGTTGTGACTTCAACGTAAAAATGGAAAATGGCGTTATTACAAGTGACAAGAGAATTGTTGCTTCATTGCCAACAATCAAATATCTTATCGAAAACGGTGCAAAGGTAATTCTTTGTTCACACCTTGGTCGTCCTAAGGGTGAAGTTGTTCCTGAATTCTCACTTGCTCCTGTTGCTGCAAGACTTGCTGAACTCCTCGGTCAGGAAGTTAAGATGGCAAAGGACGTTGTTGGTGAAAGTGCTCAGGCACTTGCTGCTGACCTTAAGGATGGCGAAGTTCTTCTTCTTGAAAACGTTCGTTATGAAAAGGGCGAAACAAAGAACGACCCAGAACTTTCAAAGAAGTTTGCTGACCTTGCAGAGCTTTATGTAAATGATGCTTTCGGTTCAGCTCACAGAGCTCACTCTTCAACTGCTGGTGTTGCTGAACACCTTCCTGCAGCTTGCGGTTACCTCATTCAGAAGGAAATCGAATTCATCGGTGGCGCTCTTGAAAATCCAAAGAGACCTCTCGTAGCTATCCTTGGTGGTGCTAAGGTTTCTGACAAAATCGGCGTTATCACAAACCTTATTGACAAGTGCGATACACTTATCATCGGTGGTGGTATGGCTTACACATTTATGAAGTCTTTAGGCTACAATATCGGTACATCACTTCTTGAAGCTGACAAGGTTGAACTTGCTGCTGAAATGATGAAGAAGGCTGAAGAAAAGGGTGTTAAGTTCCTTATTCCTGTTGACAACAAGGTTGGTAAGGAATATGCTCCTGACACAGAAGCTATGGTTGTTGATTCTGATAAGATTCCTGACGGTTGGATGGGTCTTGATATCGGTCCTAAGACACAGGCTATCTTTGCTGATGCTGTTAAGGATGCGGGTACAGTAATCTGGAACGGTCCTATGGGTGTTTCTGAATGGGAAGCATTTGCATCAGGTACAGTTGCAGTAGCAACTGCTATTGCTGACAGCGACGCTATCTCTATCATCGGTGGTGGTGACTCTGCTGCTGCAATTCAGAAGCTTGGCTTCGCTGACAAGATGTCACATATTTCAACAGGTGGCGGTGCTTCTCTTGAATATCTCGAGGGTAAAGTTCTTCCTGGTATCGCAGCACTTAACGAGAAATAATTAAAAATTTATATGGAGGACTAACTTAAGTCCTCCTAAAATTTGTTATAAGGAGTATATAATTATGAATAAAAATCTTCGTAAAGCAGTTATTGCAGGTAACTGGAAAATGAATAAAACACCTGCTGAAGCAAAGGCTCTTATTGAGGAAATGATTCCTGTTGTGGCTGACGCTGATTGTGAAGTTGTACTTTGCGTTCCTTTCGTTGACATTCCTGCTGCTCTTGAGGCTGCTGCAGGTTCAAACATCAAAATTGGTGCTGAAAACGTTCACTTCAAGTCTTCAGGTGCATACACAGGTGAAATCTCAGCTGAAATGCTTAAGGAACTTGGCGTTGAATACGTTGTAGTTGGTCACAGTGAAAGAAGACAGTACTTCGGTGAAACAGACCAGACTGTAAACCTTCGTTCACTTGCTGCTCTTAATGCAGGTCTTAAGCCAATTATCTGTGTTGGTGAAACACTTGAACAGAGAGAACTCGGTTACACAGAAACTCTTCTTAAGTTCCAGACAAAGATGGCTCTTACAAACGTAACTGCTGAACAGCTTAAGGATGTTGTTATCGCTTATGAACCAGTTTGGGCTATCGGTACAGGCGTTACTGCTACTGCTGACCAGGCTGATGAAGGCAACGGCTATGTTCGTGCTGCTATTGCTGAAGCTTACGGTGCTGACGTTGCTGAAACAGTTACAATTCAGTACGGTGGTTCAATGAACGCTGCTAACGCTGATGAACTCGTTTCAAAGGTAAATGTTGACGGTGGTCTTATCGGTGGTGCTTCACTCAAGGCTGCAGATTTTGCTAAGATTGTTGCTGCTGCTTCAAAATAATTATATAAGGTGAATTAAATGAAAAAACCTGTAGTTTTATGTATTATGGACGGTTTTGGTTTTAATCCTAGTGATTATGGCAATGCAATTACTGCTGCTAAAACACCAAGACTCGACGAAATTTTTAAAAATAATCCAATGACATACATCGGTGCATCAGGTATGGATGTTGGTCTTCCTGACGGTCAGATGGGTAACTCTGAGGTAGGTCACACAAATATCGGTGCAGGTCGTGTTGTATATCAGGAATTAACAAGAATCACAAAGTCAATTATGGACGGTGATTTCTTTGAAAACGAAACATTTATGGCTGCTATTGAGAATTGTAAAAAGAACAATTCTGCACTTCACTTAATCGGTCTCCTTTCAGACGGTGGTGTTCACAGCCATAACACACATCTTTATGCTCTTGTTGAGCTTGCAAAGAAAAACGGACTTGATAAGGTATTCGTTCACGCTCTTCTTGACGGTCGTGACGTTCCACCAAGCTCAGGTGTTGACTTTGTTAAGGAGCTTGAGGATAAGCTTGCTGAAATCGGTGTAGGTAAAATCGCTACTGTTATGGGTAGATTTTATGCTATGGACCGTGACAATATGTGGGACAGAGTTGGTATGGCTTACAACGCAATGGTTAACCGTGAAGGCATTACAACTGATTCAGCACTTGATGCAGTTAAGAAGTCATACGAAACAATTGACGAAGACGGTAAGTACCTT
>CAJGCX010000063.1 GCA_904501895.1 Clostridiaceae bacterium | reverse complement strand
AGCCTTTAATTAACAACTCTTTACATCTTCCTGTATTTTTCACATGACAGATTTCTAAATTATTATTAATTAAAACATTAGCGATAAACCGATTAGGTCTGTCGATAAATTCACCTTTAACGATATTATTATATTTCATATTTCACCAAAAAAAGAACGGTGATAGTCACCTACCACCGTCCGGAATTTTAAATAATTATTTTGCTTTTCTTTCAGCGATTTCCTTAACCATCTGTGCCTGCTTCTTTTCTGTAATTGTGTAGAAGAGCATTGGGATGATTGTACCAACCATACTGAGAGCACCTGCAAGGATAAGAACATTCCAAAGAGTCTGTTCACCTTCAGGAGTGATAGCAGGAGTTGCTTCAGGATTAATCTTAGCCCAGCTGAATGCCATAACGCCAACGAAAGCACCAACAGCCATACCAACCTTATTGATAAGAGTCTGCATAGCAAAGCAGATACCCTCACCACGTTCACCTGTTTTCCATTCAAGATAGTCAACTGTGTCACCAATCATAGCGTAAGTGATGATGTTGTTAACACCCTGAGGAATACCAAGAAGAACAAGACCGATAGCGCATACAACCAGCTTCCATGGAGCATCGTATCCGATAAAGTACATTGCAAACATTACAACTGCACCAAGAACGTGAACACCGATATAAGCCCATTTCTTTGTGAACTTCTTTGACATCCATGGAACAAGGATAGAAGCCACAAGACCACCAGGAACAACCATAAGTGTTATAAGACCATATAAGCCTTCGTCCTTAAGAACATACTTTGCGAAGTAAAGACCACCTGTGTATGTATAAACCATTCTTGCACCGCCAAGAACACCTGAAATAACGATAAGAAGGAGTTCCTTGTTCTTGAAGAGAAGTGAAAGGTTATGTCCAAAGCTTGGTGGAGCTTCTGTAGTTGTGAAACGTTCCTTTGTGTGCTTAAAGCCATAGAAGAACATTGGAATAGCTGTAAGAGTAAATACAAGAGCACAGATGAAATATGTATATTTAAGTGTGTCTGCATTAGCCTGAATGTATTCAGGCATAACTGTTCCGATAAATGTTGTTGCCTCTTCAGCTGTTACACCGAGGTCAGTAATAATCTTTTCAATGTCGTTTTCTGTGTACTTGAACTTTGCAGTAACAGCGCCTGTAATAATTGGAACACCAACTGTAACAAGACCTGCACCAAGTGTGCAAAGAAGACGAGTGATTGTAAGAAGATTACCACGTACTACTGTATCATTTGACATACATGTTGAAAGTCCCCAGTAAGGAACGTCAGCAATTGTGTATGCAACTGACCACAATGTGTAAATAACAGCGATAATAACGAATGTTGAAAGTGTTTTTGCAGGTAATGGAATAAAGCAAGCAATTGTCATTACTGCAATTGGAATAGCCATCCACTTAAGATATGGACGACATTTACCCCATTTAGTTCTTGTTCTGTCAACAACAGAACCCATAATAGGGTCATTAAGAGCGTCAAAAATACGAACGCCGAGCATAAGGAAAGCAACAGCAGTTGCACCGTTAAGTGCACCGAAGATTCCACCCTCCTGAACGCTACCGAAAAGAAGAGCATCGGTCATAAAGATTGTAATATATGAACCGATAATTGTGCAGATAAAGTTCTGGCCAAAACCTGCGATACCGTATGCAAGAGCTTCTTTTGGCTGAAGACTTTCAGGGTCTTTAGGATTAGTGCCATAAAGCTTGTGCAGAAGGTCATTGATTTTCATAAAATCCCTCTTTCATTGAAATAATATTATAATTTTAACACATTGTTCATTTATTTTCAATACATAATTAAAAAATATCCTCTGCAAAAACAGAGGATATAATTCTTAATCTTTTAATGGAATATTATTAGCATCCTTATCAATTGAGCCTGTAAGAATGAGGATTCCCTCAATAAGGCCCCAAATACCTGTAATTGTTGCACCTGCACCACAAGTTAAAATAGTTATTAACAGCTGCGCAACCGCTTTACCCGTATATCCTAAATAGAAATTGTGAACTCCTAATGAACCAAGTAAAATACCGAGTACCCCAGCTGCAAGCTTTGATTTTTGCTCACCTAAATACATTGGTTTCGCAAGAGGAACACCACAATTAGTGCAGATGTAGGAACCTGGAACAGTCCGCACACCACAATGTGCGCAAAAGCTTTCACCAGTTCCGACAGCAACTCCACAATTCATACAAACAACCGCTTGTTCATGATGTTGATGACCACAATTTTTGCAGAACATAAAATCCTCCTAAAACATACGGAAATAATTTAAAACAAAACCTAAAACGATAAGTAGCAGTAAAAGGATAGAATTACTGTTTTGCTCCGTTATCGAACATTTCAAGAGCCTTAACACTTGCTGCAAAGCAATCTGCAAGGCACTTTGGATTAAGTGCTTTTGGAGTATCAAGTCTTGTATGATAGAAATCAGGAAGAGCGTGGTTAAGTGCTGTAATACCTGTTGCACGCATACCTGCCTGAGCAAAAGCTGCAGAGTCAGTAGCACCGCCGAGTGGTGGAACAACACCCTTCTTACAAGGAATGTTCAATTCCTGACAAGCCTCATAGAAAAGGTCACCAACGTCCTTATCAGTCTTAACGGTAGCATTAAGGTCACGATAGTTAACCATAAGCTGTTCACACTGTGCGATAGTATCATAAGAGAAAACGAATGTAGGAACATCGTCAAATTCCTTAGCGTGAGCTTCACACCAAGCCTTTGCACCACGAAGACCAGCTTCTTCAGAACCTGTCCATACAACACCGATTTCAGTATTTTCAAATGTGATGTGTTCTTCTTTAAGGTACTTGAGGATTGCCATACCGATATAACAACCTGTAAGATTGTCGTTAGCACCGTCAACAACTCTCTTCTTATTCCACATAAAGTAAAGACCAAACCAGAATGGTGTAAAAGCAAGACCACCGAGACCTAAACCTGTACCAAGCTGAGGATTTGCATCAAATGCACCTGCAAGCTTTGCGATAGCAATACCAATCACATAGAAAGCACCAAGGAAACAAAACATCATATGAATATCAAATCCAAGGTATGTAAACTTATACTTAAATGGCCATTCCCATGTTGCATCAGGATGTCCGTTAAAGATAATTCTACGCTTAACTTCGCCTGTTGGCTTCTTAAAGCCTGATACATTATGACCGATTTCTTCCTTGAAAATCTTATCAACTGTTTTCTTGTAAAGACCAAACTGCAAAACGCAAAGTAAAAGTCCATTTGCAATAAATACAATTGAAAGAACAGGTAAAAGGAAATAAGAAAGAAGTGCTAAGAAACAGCAAGAAATTGTGAAATAAATCCATCCGTAGAATGAATCAGGATGTTCCTTGAATTCGTCAACGAAAACTCTGTCACAACCAAGCTTTTTCATCTGTGTTGCAGCGTATTCACAAGCCTGATGCTCACCCTTTGAACCAGGAGCTCTTTTTTCAAGTTTATTGCAGATATATGAAATTTCAGCGACCATATATCTCGCAGCAGCTTCTTTTTTGTCAATTAACTTTTGTAAATCCATAGCTATATCCCCTTTTGATTTTATATATGTTAATTTTAACATAGTGTCCATTAAAATGCAATAAAATATTACAAAAATATAACAAAAAAGCGTAAGGAAAATCCTCACGCTCTTATGTATTTATATTATCTGATTATTCGCTCTTCATTTTTGCGAAACAATCACTGCAATATACAGGTCTGTCATCCTTTGGTTCAAAAGGAATCTTTGCTTCGCCACCACATGATGCACAAGTAGCTGTGTGGTAAACTCTTTCACCACGATTAGCATTCTTGCGAGCAACACGACATTCCTTACAAGATTTTGGCTCGTTTACAAGTCCTTTCTCCGCATAAAATTCCTGTTCACCTGCTGTGAAAACAAATTCATTTCCACAAGTCTTACAGATGAGTGTCTTGTCTTCGTACATTTTGATAACCTCACTGATTTTTATTTACCCCACACGGAATTGCACCGTTACATTAAAAATGTTCATCTTTGAAGGGCATATTATATTAACTTCTTGAACGAAGTTTTTTTCTTATTCTGTGAATTGCGTTTTCAACTGATTTAGGCTCTGTATCAAGAATTGATGAAATCTCCTGATTAGAAGCACCGAATAACATAAGCTTAAAAACCTTTTTTTCCATTTTAGAAAAATTAGTTTTTGAAAATTCAATAATTTCAGATAATTCCTCACTATAAAGAAGTGTTTCCTCAACTGACGGATTAAGTGATGAAACCTCATCCTCAGAAGATAATATTGAATCTGAAAAATTTTCAGCGTCATTGCTCACAAGCCTTAGTGCAGAAAGCATTTTTCGAGTAAATACAACCGATGCATATGTGCTGAATTTAGTATTATAAGCCTCGTCATAAGAATACACAGCAGAAACGAAGCCAATCATACCTTCCTGATATAAATCCTCAGAATCAATACCACAAATATTAGTAAAGGATTTTGCCTTTTTAAGAATTATTGAGGAATATTGCTCAATCAACAATGATAATGCTTTGCTATCTCCTGCCTTAGCGCATGAAACAAGCTGTTTTTCACTATAAACATTATTGCAAGAATTTTTATCCATAATACCTCAAAGACACATACACAAATCTAATTAGATATTATTATATCACAAAAAACATAAAAGTCAACTAAAATTTATGTATAAAATGTACAAAGTGTAAAAGAGAAAATGCCACGGAAAATCCGTGGCAAAAAAACTACATAAATATTTGTAAAAGAGCTGTGCCTGTACTTAAAATCATAATTGCTGCTAAAAAGAGTGCAACAAACTTAACAAATTTTTCTCTGTTCATATTATTCTCCTAAAAGCTTTTTAGCATCTTCAGACATCAATGCTGTTTTTTCTTCTGATTCCTTACGTGTTTCAGCAAAAGCAGTAATATAAATCTTGATTTTTGGTTCAGTACCACTTGGACGAACAATAACCTTACTGTTGTCCTCAAGAGAATATGAAAGTACATTTGATTTTGGAAGATTAATTGTACTCTCCTCACCTGTTACAATATTGATATTCTTGCTTGTCTTGTAATCTGCAACTTTAATAACCTTTTTACCTGCAAATGTTTCAGGAGCATTTTCGCGAAGAGAATTCATAATATCAGCCATTTTCTGCATTCCACTTGCACCCTCAAATGCAAAGTTAAGTACAGTATTGAGATACATACCGTATTTCTCATAAATGCTATCCATAAACTGCTTGAGTGAAATTCCCTGAAGCTTATACACAGCAGCCATTTCAGCTATCATAAGAGAAGCAACAACAGCATCCTTGTCTCTTGCGTGAATACCACGAAGATAACCGTAAGACTCTTCCATACCAACAACAAAATTGTCTTCTTTACCTTCTTTTTCAAGAGATGTGATAAGCTCACCGATATACTTAAAGCCTGTAAGCAAATCAGCAACCTCTGCACCATAAGCATTACAGATAGCTTCAATTAAAGGAGTTGTAACAATAGATTTTACTACAACAGGGTTTTCAGGTAATTTATTCTGTTCCTTAAGGTTAGAAAGAAGGTATTCACAAAGCATTGCACCAACCTCATTACCTGTCATAAGAACAAAATCTTCACCATCACGGACTGCAATACCAACACGGTCGCAGTCAGGGTCAGTTGCAAGAAGTAAATCAACGTCAGTACCCTTTGCTGCTTCAATTGCGCATTCAAATGCCTGACGGATTTCAGGATTAGGATAAGGGCAAGTTGGGAAATTGCCATCAGGCTTTTCCTGTTCTTTAACAACAGTTACATCCTTAATTCCTGCTTTTTTAAGCACCTTACGTACAGGCTTATTACCTGCACCGTTGAGTGGTGTATAAATAACCTTTAAATCAGCCTTTTTAATTTTATCAGCATTTACACGACAAGATAAAACCTCATTGTAAAACTCGTCATAAAGCCAATCCTCAATGAAATCAACCATATCTTCAGCAAGTGCATCGTCAAAGCTCATTGATTTAACACCTGTGAACATATCAATATTCTGAATATAGTTATATGTTTTTTCAGCAGCCTCATCTGTCATCTGGTAACCATTTGGGTCATAACACTTAAAGCCATTGTATTTTGAAGGATTATGACTTGCAGTAATAATAATACCTGAAGAGCAATTAAGCCTTCTGACTGCGAATGATAACATAGGAGTCGGAACAAGCTCAGGATAGATATATGTCTTGATTCCGTTTGCAGCAAGAACACCTGCTGCACTTTCAGCAAATTCCTTTGACTTGATTCTTGAGTCATAAGCAATAGCAACAGATGGATCATCAAATTCTTCATTAAGATAATCAGCAAGTCCCTGAGTAGCCTGATTAACAGTATAAACATTCATTCTGTTAGTACCTGCGCCGATTACACCACGAAGTCCTGCTGTACCGAATTCAAGATTTTTATAAAAATGGTCAAGAATTGCCTCTTCATCACCTTTTATACTTTCAAGCTCAGGAATTAAATCCTTATCGAGTGTTGCAGAAGAAAGCCACAAATCATAAAGCTTATTTATATCGTTCATTGTATTACCTCCAAAGTTTCCTGTATATATTTTATATCAAAAATAATCAAATGTAAATATGATTTTATTTTTATATTGAAAATAGTATGTACAATATTGTATAATTATTATAATTGTTAGCAAAGAATTAGGATGTGATTGATTTGTTTGCAAAAATTATAAGTCTTGGTCTCTTTGGTATGGAGGCATACAAGGTAATTGTTGAGGCTGATATTTCAGGTGGAATGCCTCGCTTTGACATTGTCGGACTTCCTGATACTGCTGTATCAGAAAGTCGTGAAAGAGTCCGTTCAGCAATCAAAAACACAAATCTTCAATATCCTCCAAGTCGTATTACAGTCAACCTTGCCCCTGCTGACATAAAAAAAGAAGGTCCACTTTATGACCTGCCAATATTTATCGCATTACTCTGTGCTAACGAGCAATTAAAGGGTATTACAAATGAAATGGCGTTTGTAGGTGAATTAGCCCTTGACGGAGAATTGAGAAAAGTCAACGGTGTTTTACCAATGGTGCTTTGTGCAAAGAAAAACGGAATTAAGCAGATTTTTATTCCTTATGAAAATGCAAGTGAAGGTGCTGTTGTTAAGGGAATTGATGTATATCCCGTTAAAAACGTTTTTCAGCTTCTTAAGCATTTTACAGGCATTGAACAGATGACTCCTGTTTCAAGTGAGATTTATACAGAATACTATAATCCTATTGATATTCCTGACTTTTCAGAAGTACGAGGTCAGGAGGAGGTCAAAAGAGCATTGGAAGTTGCTGCTGCAGGTGGTCATAATGTACTTATGGTTGGACCTCCGGGTTCAGGTAAAAGTATGCTTGCAAAACGAATGCCATCAATTCTACCTGATATGACATTTGACGAATCAATCGAAACTACAAATATTTACTCAATTGCAGGAGCATTACCGAGTGGAATTTCCCTTATACGTTCAAGGCCATTCCGTTCACCTCATCACACAGTTTCCCCTGCCGGACTTTCAGGTGGCGGAGCAATTCCAAGACCAGGTGAAGTGTCTTTGGCACATAATGGCGTACTTTTCCTTGATGAATTACCTGAATTCACAAGAAACACACTTGAGGTTTTACGACAACCTATAGAAGATGGTGTTATCAGTATTTCACGTGCTGCTGCAAAATTTCAATATCCTTGTTCAGTTATGATGATTTGCGCTATGAATCCTTGTCCTTGTGGTTATTACGGACATCCTACAAGACCATGTACCTGCTCAAACGGTGCTGCACAGAGATATTTAAACAGAGTCAGTGGTCCTCTTATTGACAGACTTGACATCCATATTGATGTTCCACCTGTTGACTTTGAAAACCTTTCAGGCACAAGTAGGGCTGAATCCTCTGCTGAAATTAAAAAGCGTGTTGAAAAGGCAAGAGCAATTCAGCACAAGCGTTTTGAGGGTACAAAAATCACCTGTAACGCTAAAATGGATGCATCTGCAACAAGAAAATTCTGTAAGTTGACAGATAATGCTTTACTTATACTTAAAACAGCGTTTGAAAGACTTTCACTTTCGGCAAGAGCATATGACAAGGTTTTGAGAATTGCAAGAACAATTGCTGACCTTGACCACGCTGAAATCATTGATACAAAACATATCACAGAAGCGATTCAATACAGAAGTTTTGACAGAAATTTTGAATAAGTAAAAAATGCACAAATAATAATGAACCTCCCCAATTGCACTGCTCGAACAAATTGAGGAGGTTCAAACTTATGCGTTTATTCATAAACTATATTGAAGCCAGAAATTAATCTTCCTTATCAGGTAAAACACCAATAAACGAATAAACACAAATTACAAGACCAACAAGTGAAAAAGCAAACGAAATATACGCAACATTAATAATGGTTAATTGGATACCTATTAAAATTAATGCAATTCCCAATAATGCTTGAATCACTTTTTTCGTCATTATAACTCACCTCATTTTGAATATTTATAATTATATGTATCGGAAGCCTGTTCTGAAAACAAGAGTGTATCGACACCAACCGTCAAGCCTGATGTATCAAAGCCAAATGAAGGAATCAACAAATTAGCATTATGAACATAATTTACATTTATACTAGTATTATAATCCTTACCAACTACTATTTTACTTCTTGGTTGAAGAATAAAAATAGTTGCACCCTTGTTAGAAACTGAATGAGTAGGTGTATCGCCAAATAAAGAAGTATAGTACCCTATACTTCCTTGCATAGATTCGGATGCTCTAGTATATTCTTCTCCAACAATCCATTCTTGTGGTGAATATGTGAATCTATACATATCTTGTGATAAAAAAGAGTCCGATACAAAATCAAATAATGTTGAATCCCAATTGACGGTAATTGAGTCAGTCTGTCGAATTACAGGTTCACTATCTAACCATTCCCAGCTAATTCCGACCAACACACCATTAACTACGTTGCTACCACTACTGCAGATATTTGAACAAACAATATCCATTATGAAATCATCTTCTTTCAGAGCAGCACGTGTTGTATCGTTATCATCTTTATCTAAATCAAATGAACTTTTTTTATAATCAATCGAAGTAACAACATTATTATCTATTAATTTTCTCATATGATACCGCAAATCGCTAGATAAAGAATCTAAATAATCTTCATCAAAGCCACAATTTATTAAATAATCATAATCTGACTGTATTGCAAAACACGGGAAATTTATAACAAATAAAAGAACAATAGATAAACAAATGCAGGCAAATGATTTTATGTTTTTCATATTTATTTCCTCATTTCAATATAATTTTTTTGACAAATATCATGATTTAACTTTAACAATCTGTGGGATTTTACCGATGATTACTGCAACAACTGTTGTAATTATTATTTCAGGAATCATATAAAATCCGTTATAAATTATTGAATACACAAGTGAAAGAGCATTACCTGTATATGTATTCATTATAGTTTGTCCCCATGAATAGAAGCCTTCCTGTGTAAAGAACCATTCTGCCCACGCACCATAAAGAATATATCCTGATAAAATGTGAGAAACATAACGGAATGATAATGTAGTAAACGCACCTAAGGATAACGACACACTATCATTCTTAATGGCTTTTTTATACATAGAACCTAAACCAATTACAGTATAAGCTAAAATATAGTCTAAGAATAACATCAATATAGCTTTATCGATTCCAAGTCCATCTTGTTCAGGTGGTAAAAACGCAGCAGTAATAGTACCATCTGCTACACCTATAACCATCTCAACTAACGAATAGACAAAACCTGTAATCAAGCCTTTACCAATTCCGTATTTCCAACCAACAAGAACAATCGGCAACATACTGATAATGGTAATCTGTCCACCGAATGGCAATTTAGGAACAACAGATTTTGAAACCACTTCCAACACAATTGCAAGTGCCAACATAACAGCACTTTCCACCAACCAATATAGATTTTTCTTTTTCATTCTCTTTTACCTCCAAATAAAAAAATTCAGCCAAGGAATACCGCAAGGCTGAATGAAAATTTCCTACGCCGGCATTATCCGTATCAGGTTCAATGGTCAGAGGTGGATTAACCTCAATCTCAGCCGACTT
>CAJGCX010000062.1 GCA_904501895.1 Clostridiaceae bacterium | reverse complement strand
TTGGTGTCACAACTGCTGTTGAAATTACAGAAAAGCTTCGTGAAGAAGCAGAAAAAGGCAAGATTAAGGATGCAAATCAGGTTCGTCAGAAGATTAAGGATATTATTTCCGAAATGCTTTATGGTGGCGAGGATATGGGACTTATTACAGTGCCATCAATCATACTTGTAATCGGTGTAAACGGTGTTGGTAAAACAACAACAATCGGTAAAATGGCTGCTATGTATAAGGCACAGGGTAAGAGTGTTATCCTTGGTGCTGCCGATACATTCCGTGCTGCTGCTATTGACCAGCTTCAAATTTGGGCTGACCGTGCAGGTGTTGATATTGTCAAGCATAAGGAAGGTGCTGACCCTGCTGCAGTTGTGTTTGACACAATCGGTGCTGCAAAGGCAAGAGATAGTGAAATCATCATTATCGATACTGCAGGACGACTTCATAATAAGAAAAATCTTATGGACGAACTTAATAAGATTTACAGAGTTATCGACCGTGAATTGCCATACTCTGACCGTGAGGTTTTGTTGGTGCTTGACTCAACAACAGGTCAGAATGCAGTTAATCAGGCTCGTGAATTCCAGTCAGTTGCAGAAATCACAGGTATCGTTCTTACAAAGCTTGATGGTACTGCACGCGGTGGCGTGGTGTTGGCTATCAAAAATGAGCTTGGAATTCCTGTTAAGTTTATCGGTGTCGGTGAACAGATTGACGACTTACAGCCATTCAAACCATCAGCCTTCGCAGATGGCTTGTTTGATAAGATAGAGTATAAGGACGAGGAGGATATTTCAATTGAAATTGTTGAAGAGAGTAAAGAAGAATTCGAAGAAGTTAATGAAGATATTTTACAAAAAGAAGAATTCACCACTGAAGACAATGGAAGTGTTGAAGAGTCTTCCGAAGCAGATGTTCAAGGATATGAACAGGAAGAAGAGATAATCGAAGAGGCAGCTGAAGAGGTAGCTGAAGAAGAGCAGCCTGAAAAGAAAGAAAAGAAGAGAAGGGGATTCTTTGGACTTTTTAATCGCAACTCATAATATGAAAAAACAAGCAGAATTACAAAGAATTCTTGCTCCGTTAGGAATAAATGTTTTAACTGCTGATATGGCAGGAATTGAGCTTTCCGAGGTTGATGAAACAGGCGAGACATTTGAAGAAAATGCATTTTTAAAGGCTGATAGTGGTTGCCGTGAAAGTGGAATGGTTTGTGTTGCAGACGATTCAGGACTTATGGTTGACTTTCTTGACGGTGCACCTGGTGTTTATTCAGCTCGTTTCGGTGGTGAGCACGGAAACGATGCAAAGAATAACGAAAAGCTTTTAGGACTTATGAAGGATGTACCGGATAGTGAGCGTACAGCACGATTTGTAAGCTGTGTTTGTTGTTGCTTCCCTGACGGAAGAAGCTTTACAGTCCGTGGCACTTGTGAAGGCGTTATCGCACATGAGGTACACGGTAACGGTGGTTTCGGTTACGACCCTGTATTCCTTGTAGGTGAAAAGACATTTGGTGAGCTTTCAGCAGAGGAAAAGGACAAGGTCAGTCACCGTGGAAATGCATTAAGAAAATTTGTAGAAGAATTACCAAAATATTTAGGAGAATAATATGACAAGTAAAGAAAGAGCATATTGGAGAAGTCAGGCAAACGGAATCCCTGCATTATTTCAGGTTGGCAAGGGTGGAATTTCAGATGCACTCATTAAGCAGACTGATGATGCACTCAAGGCACGTGAGCTTATTAAAATTAAGGTGCTTTTAGAAACAAGCCCTGAAAAGCCAAAGGAAATTGCACAGAAGCTTGCCCAGGCAACAAATAGTGACTGTGTTGGTGTAATCGGTGGTAGTATGATTTTCTACCGTTACAATCCTGAGCTTCACAAAGATGAAAAGAAGGCAAAGAAAAGATGAAAATAGGTATTTTTGGTGGAACATTTAACCCACCTCATAAAGGACACAAGAGAATGGTTGCAAGTATGGCAGCTGAATTAGGACTTGATAAGGTTATTGTCATTCCTAATAAGCTTCCTACACATAAGCGTTGTGACGATTTAGCAGATAATCACCATAGAGTTGCAATGTGTAAGCTTGCATTCAGCGAACCAATGTATGAAATCAGCACAATGGAAATGGACAGAGATACTGACAGCTATACTATTTTCACAGTTAATGAGCTTATGAAAAAGTATCCTAATGACCAGCTTCATCTCATAATCGGCTCTGATATGTTCCTTATTTTCCATAAGTGGTATAAGCATAAGGAATTGCTTGAAAAATGCAAGATTTGTGTGGCCTCTCGTGATAATGACGAAAATATTCAGAAGCTTCGTGCTTATGCCTTTGAGCAGTTAGGTATTTATATGCCTGAGCTTGACTCAAAGAGTGTACATATTTCACTTCTTGATGCTTATGAGGTAAGTTCAAGTGAAATCAGGGAAAGAATAAATATGGAAAAGAGTCTTTACGGACTTGTTGAACCTGAAATTATTGAATATATGGAGCAAAACAAGTTATATGGTTACGGAAAGAAACGCTGAATTTTTTGAAATAATCAAAAACCGACTTAATCCTAAAAGACTTTACCATTCAATTTGCGTTGCTGAAAAAGCAAAGCATTTAGCCGAAAAATACGGCTCAGATGTTGAAAAGGCATATACTGCAGGTCTTGTTCACGATATTATGAAAAATCAGTCTGCAGAAGAAATGCTTCAGCTTATTGAAGATGACGGTCAGGTGCTCAGTGATAGTGAAAAAGCAATAACAGTTACATTACATTCCATAGCAGGTGAGATTTATCTTCGTAAAAATCTTAATGTAACTGACGAAGAGCTTCTTTCAGCAGTCCGTTGGCACACAACAGGTAAAGAGGATATGTCACTTTTTGAAAAAATAATTTATGTTGCAGATTTAGTATCTGATGACAGAGATTATCCTGACGTAGAAGAAGTCCGTCAATTGGCAGAAGAGGATTTGGATAAAACACTTCTCCGTGGCTTATCTTTTACAATAGAGGATAATGCAAAAAAACATAAGCTTATTCATACTGATACAGTAAAAGCGTATAACTATTATGCAGAAAGGATAAGATAAATGGAAAGAACAGAACTTATGAAGAATGTAGTTGCTACTCTTGATAGCAAGAAGGCAACTAATATAAAATCACTTGAAATTACAGAACTTACTGCAGTTGCAGACTACTTTGTAATTGCAACAGGTACTTCAGGTACTCATATTCGTGCTTTGTCTGACGAGGTACAGGATTCTCTTACAAAAATGGGAGTTGAGCCAAGAAATGTTGAGGGTAAATCAACAGGCTGGATTCTCCTTGACTACGGCACAGTTGTTGTTCATCTTTTCACACCTGACCAGAGAGAGCTTTACAGCCTTGAACACCTCTGGGGTGATGCAAAGGAATATGATATCAGTACATTGATTACTGAAGACTAAAATTGCACAAAATATCTTTAAAGAAGGTTATATATATGAATTACGATTTTAAAGCTACCGAACAAAAGTGGCAACAGAAATGGGAAGAGGCAAAGGTTTTTGAGGCACAGGATAATTCTGATAAGCCAAAATTCTATGGCCTTGTTGAATTCCCTTATCCATCAGGTGCAGGTATGCACGTTGGTCACATCAAGGCTTATTCAGGTCTTGAAGTAGTATCAAGAAAAAGAAGACTTCAGGGTTACAACGTATTGTTCCCAATCGGCTTTGACGCATACGGTCTACCAACAGAAAACTATGCTATTAAAACAGGTATCCACCCAAGAAAAGTTACTGATATGAACATTGAAAAGTTCACAAGTCAGTTAAAGAGAGTTGGATTCTCATTTGACTATTCAAGAGTAGTTGATACAACTGACGATAAGTACTATAAGTGGACACAGTGGATTTTCCTTAAGATGTTTGAAAACGGACTTGCTTTCCGTGACAAGACTCTTGTTAATTATTGCCCATCATGTAAGGTTGTTCTTTCAAATGAGGACTCACAGGGTGGTAAGTGTGATATCTGTCACAGCGACGTTGTTCAGAAGTCAAAGGACGTTTGGTACTTAAGAATTACAGAGTATGCTGACAAGCTTCTTGAAGGTCTTAATGATGTTGATTACCTTCCTAATATCAAGCTTCAGCAGGTTAACTGGATTGGTAAGTCAAGAGGTGCTTTCGTTAACTTCAACCTTAACGAAATTCCTGAAGAGTTGAAGATTTACACAACTCGTCCTGACACTCTTTTTGGCGTAACATTTATGGTTATGGCTCCTGAGCATCCAATTATCGATAAGTATGCTGACAAGATTACAAATATGGACGAAATCCTTAATTACAGAGCAGAGTGTGCTAAGAAGACAGAGTTTGAACGTACACAGCTCGTAAAGGAAAAGACAGGTGTTAAGATTGCAGGCGTTACTGCAAAGAATCCTGTAAACGGTAAGGATATTCCTATTTACATATCTGACTACGTTATGATGGGCTACGGTACAGGTGCTATTATGGCTGTACCTGCACACGATGACCGTGACTACGACTTCGCAAAGAAATTCGGTATTGACATTATCGAGGTTATCAAGGGTGGAGACATTAACGAAGCTGCTTATGCAGGTGACGGTGAAATGGTTAACTCTGATTTCCTTAACGGTATTGATAACAAGAAGGATTCAATCGCAAAGATGATTGATTTCTTACAGGAAAAGGGCATCGGCGAAGGCGGTGTTCAGTACAAGATGAAGGACTGGGCATTTAACCGTCAGCGTTATTGGGGTGAACCAATTCCTATTGTTCATTGTGACAAGTGTGGTATGGTTGCTGTGCCTTATGAAGAGCTTCCATTAAGACTTCCTGATGTTGAAAACTTTGCTCCCGGTACAGACGGTGAAAGCCCACTTGCAAAGATTGATTCATACGTAAACTGCAAGTGTCCAAAATGTGGTGGAGATGCAAAGAGAGAAACTGACACAATGCCACAGTGGGCAGGTTCATCATGGTATTTCCTTCGATACATCGACCCACATAATGATGAATGTCTTGCTGATATGGATAAGCTTAACTACTGGATGCCTGTTGACTGGTACAACGGTGGTATGGAGCACGTTACTCGTCACCTTATCTATTCTCGTTTCTGGCATAAGTTCCTTTATGATATCGGTGCAGTGCCACACGCAGAACCATATGCAAAGAGAACTGCACAGGGTCTTATTCTCGGTCCTGACGGTGTTAAGATGAGTAAATCACGTGGTAACGTTATTGACCCTAACGAGGTTGTTGATGTATTCGGTGCTGACGTTCTTCGTACTTATGTACTCTTTATGGGTGACTATGAGCAGGCTGCTCCTTGGTCAGAAAATTCAGTTAAGGGTTGTAAGAGATTTGTTGACAGAATCTGGAACTTACAGGAAATCCTCGTTGACGGTGACGAATTCTCAAAAGAGCTTTCATCTTCATTCCATAAGACAATCAAGAAGGTAACAGAAGATATCGAAGCACTTAAGTACAACACTGCTATTGCAGCACTTATGACTCTTCTCAACGCTATTTATACAAAGGGCTCAATCAATAAGGCAGAGCTTAAAGCACTCCTTCTCCTTGTTAACCCATTTGCTCCTCACGTTACAGAAGAATTGTGGGAAGCTTGTGGTTACGGTAAGATGATGGCTGCTGATGGTGAATGGCCAACTTACGACGAAGCAAAGTGCATTGACGAAACAATCGAAATCGTTGTACAGATTAACGGTAAAATCCGTGCAAAGCTCAATGTGGCTGCTGATATTGAACAGGCTGACGCTATTGCAGCAGCAAAGGCTGACGAAAAGGTTGCAGCAGAGCTTGAAGGCAAGAATATTATCAAGGAAATCTACGTTAAGGGTAAGCTTGTTAATATCGTTGCTAAATAAACTATAATGGTAGTGGTTTTGCCTCCCTTGTCAAAGGGAGGGGGACCACCGTAGGTGGTGGAGGGATTCCTTCACCATTTTAATTTTGGTGATTTTATGTTCATTTGTCCTATTTGCAAATCAAAATTGAATATTGAGGGTAAGGCATACATCTGCGAAAACAATCATTCCTTTGATATTGCAAAGCAGGGATATGTGAATTTGCTTCCTGCAAACAAAAAGCACTCTGATAATCCCGGTGATTCAAAGGATATGGTGCTTTCTCGTCGTGCTTTCCTTGAAGGTAACTATTACCATTGCTTTGCAGATAAATTAGTAGAAATTATTGATTCGATTTTTGCAAATAATCAAAAAATATCCATTGCTGATTGTGGCTGTGGTGAAGGTTATTATAACGGAATCCTCGAAAGATTAAAAATTGGCTACGAATTGTTTGGCTTTGATATTTCAAAGGAAGCAATCCGTTTTGCAGCAGGTAAGTACAAGAAAAATAAATATGCTGTAGGTAGTTGTTTTAATATGCCACTTGTGGATGAAAGCTTTGACCTTGCTTTAAACATCTTTGCACCGATGGTGGAAGCTGAGATGTCAAGAATTCTCAAAAAAGGCGGGTATATGATTTATGCAGTGCCCGGTAAAAGACATCTTATGGGATTAAAGGAATTGCTTTACGAAAGCACCTATGAAAACGATGAAAAGCACACGGAATATGATGGATTTCAGTTTGTTGACAGAATTTCTGTGCAAAAAGAAATCACAGTAGATGGTGAAATGGGAGTAAATCTATTCAAAATGACACCATACTATTTTAAAACGGAATTGGGTGCAGAAGAAAAAATTATAAAAAATAATGGATTTACAACTGAAATCCATTTTGACTTTCTGATATATAGAAAAAAATAACGGTAGGGAATTAATCCTTACCGTTTTCTTTTGCAATTTTGTACGCTTCCTCTGTTGCAAGAGCAAGCTTTGTAACCATATTTTTTTTCGTTGGAATACAGTAGATTGAATCGTTTTTAGTTGGTAACTCAAAACAATCAACACCCTTAAGGTGGCTGAATTGATACTCAATATGCAAACTGTACAGAGATGAGACAGGCTTTTGAATTTTGTAATTCTTACCATTGTAATGTCCCGTCAGCACAAAACCATTTTCAAGGTCGTGAGTGATTTTGCCCATACCAAGATTGAAATATTTATTAATTCCCGGAAAACCATAAACCTGAACCTCATCGGAATAACTATATTTTTCGTCAAGAAGCTCTTTACGGACATTTTCTCTTTCCCATCTGTACCAATCAGGAATATGTGAAAACTCGGTTTCACCATTAAGTGCTTTCAATTCACCTAATTCTGTCATTTCCCATTGTTTTTTACAATGCTCACAGGTAAGCTTACTTCCTTTGCTTATCATCTTACCTTCTGTCATACAATGTGGGCATTGGTAAAGAATTTTGTGAAGTCCGTCGGCGCGATATTCTTCAGTAATTCGGATATTGTTATCCTTTTGCCATTTGTAATCGTCGTACTGAAATTCCTTTTCGATAATCTGATTTATCTGGTCAACACTTAATTTTTCAATTTCCTCAGCAGTAATAATCTGCTTCATCGTTGCGTAAAAAGGAACTTTCCTGAATTTGAAATGTGACCAGAAGGGCTGATTTAAAAAGTTTCCGTGATTTTTAAGAATTACCACGGGAACTTTATTTTTTTTTGCAAGCTTACCGATAGCAGGAGGGAGAACAGATTGTGTACCATCGGGAGAATATCTCGCCTCAGGAAACATAGCGAAAATATCACCATATTCCTGTAAAACCTTGTGACAGTTTTTTACAAGAGATAAATCGGCTGTGAATTTTCTTGTGCACATACATCCTGCTTTTTCAAGGATAAAAGGGGTTTTATAATATACATGATTTGCACCAACAATATTTACTTTTTCAGGATATGTGGCATCAAAAAGAATTGGAAAATCCATCCATTGCATATGGTTGGAAAGAAGAATATAGGGTGGCTTTAAGCCTTCCATATTAATTTTCTCAATTTTGTGACCTTTTCGGAGTAAAGAAAGCAACACCCGTGACAACAGATGAATAAGCCGTACAACATTTTCAGTCTGTTTCACAGGTGGTTTTGATAAATCATATTTTTTTGTATTTTCAGGATAGTTAATCATATCTTCAAAATATGGTTTATTATTCATGCTTTTATTTACTTGAATCTTCCTTATAGATTTTGTATGCCTCTTCTGTTGCGAACATAAGTTTTAAGACAACGTCTTTTTTACTTGGTATGCAATAGAATGAGTCATCCTTAACGGAAACGTCAAAGTTATCAGTTTTATTAAGCTTTTTGTATAAAAATTCCATATGAAGCGTGTCAAGAGTTTTTGTATGTCGCTGAATTCTGAAATCGTGACCGTTGTAATGACCTGTAACTACAAATCCGTTTTCAAGGTCATGTGTAACCTTACCTTCACCTAAATCAATAAATTCAACACCAGGCAAAGAATGAATGTGAACATCATCTTCGAATTTGTATGTACCATCAAGAAGCTCCTTGCGGACACATTCTCTTTCCCATTCATACCAGTCAGGAATATGTGAAAATTCGGTTTTACCCTCGAACGCTTTCATTTCACCAAGCTCTGTCATTTCCCACTGCTTTCCACATTCTTCACAAGTTAAGTGAATTCCCTTACCAACCATTTTACCCTCTGTCATACAGTTAGGGCATTTGTAAAGGATTTTATTAAGACCGTCTGCACGGAAGCTTTCAGTGATTCTGATGTCGTTTTCCTTCTGCCATTTGTAATCATCGTAATACATTTCGCGGTGAATTACTTCATTGATTTCGTCAACAGTCATTTCTGAAACCTGCTGTGCAGTAAGCACCTGCTTCATTGTGGCGTGGAAAGGCACCTTTCTGTATTGACGGAAGTCCCAGAATGGAGCGTTAAGATAATTTCCGTTGTGAATCATAGTAACCAACGGCACTTTATTTTTCTTAACAAGCTTTGCAACAACGTCAGGAATGTATGATGTTGTACCACAATTTGAATATCTTGCCTCAGGATACATATAAAGAATATCACCGTATTCATGAAGCACCTTGTGAACAGCACGGATAAGGCTGATATCGGTTGTGAATTTTCTGTGACAAGCACAACCAAGCTTTTCCATAATACCTGACATGCCAACGTATCCGTCAATAGTTGCAATATTATTGAATTTGAACGGACGAACAGCTCTGAAGCTTACGAGGAAGTCAGCAAACTGTGTATGGTTTGAAAGGATAATATATGGTGGCTTTAAGCCGTCCATATTGATTTTCTCAATAGTACTGCCACCACGGATAGCAACCTTTGAAATAGCTGAACAAAGACCCGAAGCAAGGCTTTTATAAAAACCACGTTGCTTTTCAGGTACTGTAGGTGGAACATATATTTTAATGTCATCAGGATAAACTACATAATCCTTAACTTCACTCATTTAATCACCTTCAGTATTGGCAAAACAAAAGCCAATATACGTAAAATTCAAATTAACTCACAATTATTATACCACATAACTTATAGTATATCAAGAATTACTTATTTAACAAATTGTGCAATATCTTCCGGTAATGGTGACTCGATTTCAATTATTTCCTTTGTAACCGGATGTGTAAATTTACAATAACAGCAATGAAGAGCCTGACGTGAAATATCATCTCTCGGTGTGCCATACATTGTGTCACCTACAAGTGGTGTGCCAAGGGATGCAAAATGCACTCTGATTTGATGTGTTCTGCCTGTTTGCAGATGAATTCGCAAAAGTGTCTTGTTATCGTAATGAGAAATCGCTTTCCATTCAGTAAGAGCAAATTCTCCTCTTTTATCAACTGTACGATAAGTCTTTATTGGGTCAGGACGGTAGATAGGTCTGTCGATAATGCCTTCTCCTTCATAAATGCCATCACAAACTGCCATATATTCCTTGTATATATTACCGTTTAATATGCCTGTGACAAATCGGTTAAGCCCGCATACAACAATACCTGATGTGCCTCTGTCAAGACGACCGATTGAACGGAATACAGAGGATTTTCCTTGTTGCTGTAAATGATAAGCAACAGCATTTGCAAGGGTGTCACCCTGGTGATTGTGTGACGGATGTAAAGGAAGTCCTGCAGGCTTATCAACTATCAGCAAATCCTCATCCTCGTAAAAAACCTTTAACGGATAAGGTAAAGGCTCAACAGCGTTTGTCTGCTCCTCCTTATCAACAGGTAAGGTGATTGAAAGTGTGTCACCTGTTTTCAAAAGGTCGATTGTGCGTGTGTGCACACCATTGAGCATAATTCCGTCGTAGTCGTGCTTAAGCTTTGTAATAAGTCGTGCTGAAGCCTTTGCCTTGCCTTTAAGAAAGTCAACAACACGCTTACCGTCATACTTTTCTTCAATTGTGAAATCTATTCGTCTT
>CAJGCX010000061.1 GCA_904501895.1 Clostridiaceae bacterium | reverse complement strand
GAAGATTATATCAACAGAGCAAAAGCAATCTTGATTTCAGGTACTGCACTTGCTGAAAGCCCATCAAGAGAAGCAGCACTCAAGGCAGTAGCACTTGCAAAGAAAAATGGTGTGCCAATTATTTTTGATATTGACTATCGTGCATACAACTGGAAAAACAGTGATGAAATTGCAATTTACTATTCATCAGTTGCTCGTGAAGCTGATATTATCCTTGGTTCTCGTGAGGAATATGACCTTACAGAAAAGTTTATTAAGCCAAATATGACTGACAAGGAAACTGCAGCATACTGGCACTCACAGAATGCAAAAATCGTAATTATCAAGCACGGTAAGGAAGGCTCAACAGCTTACACAAATGATGGTGAAAGCTATTCAATCAAGCCATTCCCTGTAAAGCTTCTTAAGTCATTCGGTGGCGGAGATGGTTATGCATCTGCATTCCTTTATGGTATCTTTGAAGGTTGGGAAATTATTGATGCTCTTGAATTCGGCTCAGCTTCAGCAGCAATGCTCGTTGCATCACACGCTTGCTCACAGGATATGCCTTCAGTAGATGCAGTAAAAGAATTCATCAAAAAAGAAAAAGAAGAATACGGCGAAATGATAGCAAGAGGCTAAATTCTTTTTGGCATATTTTCCGTAATCCGTCGTTGCCTTCGTCTCGCGGTATACCCGATACAGCTTCGTCTCGGCAACATAGTCTTACGAAAAATCTGCTCAAAAATAATGTGTTCTATTAGAGTTTTTTGAAAACTAAAATGGTGACTAAAATGATTAAGAAATTATTGAAAAACAAAGCAATTAAAGGGTTAATTATTGCGGTGCTCTGTGCTTGTTTTGTAGGTGGGGTAGCCGTCGTCGGTATAAATGCCTATATGATTTCTTATGTAAGTGATTACATTTTAACTGTTGATGATTTAAAAAACGACAGTTATGATTGTATAATGGTGCTTGGTGCAGGACTTTGGGACGGTGAGCCATCACCGATGCTTCAGGAACGACTTGATTTTGGACTTGTAGCATATAACACAGGATGTACTGACAAGCTTCTTATGAGTGGTGACCATGGTCGTGAGGAATACGACGAAGTCAACAAAATGAAAGATATTGCTATTGAAAATGGTGTTCCTGCTGATAATATTTTTATGGACCATGCAGGTTTTTCAACTTATGAGTCCATGTATCGTGCAAGAGATGTTTTTCAGGTTGAAAAAATGGTGATTGTGACACAGGAATATCATTTGTACCGTGCTGTTTACAATGCCCGTAAATTGGGAATAGATGCGTATGGCTTTGCAGCTGACAGATTAAATTATCCGATTTATAACGATGTTCGTGAAGCTTTGGCAAGAACAAAAGATTTCTTCTATTGCATAATTCAGCCTGAACCAACATATTTAGGTGAATCAATACCGATTTCGGCAAGTGGTTCATTAACAGATGATAAAGAAAGATTATAAATTGCCTCCCTTGTCAAAGGGAGGGGGACCGTCGAAGACGGTGGAGGGATTCATATATGTACGAAAATTCAAAATTTAATGAAAACAATGAAAAAATCCTTTGTGAGATGAATGGCAAAAATGCCGATATGCTCATGGATATTAAGACTAAAATCCTTAAAGCAGGTGAAAGCTTCACAATCTGTGATGAAAAAAATGAAACTGCAATTCTCTTGCTTTCAGGTGATGCCACATATTCATTTGACGGAAAAACTGTGAATGCAAAGCGTGAGAATCAGTTTGTTGACCGTCCATACTGTGTTCATTTCTCAAAAAACAACGAGGTAACAGTTACTGCAAATGAGGAGTCAAGAATTCTCATTCAGCAGACTGATAATGACAATGACTTCGGTTATAAGTGGTATAGTCCTGAAAATGTAATTTTACAGGAATTCGGTAAGGACCAGTGGAATGGTACTGCTCACAGACAGGTTCTTACACTTTTCGATTACGAAAATGCACCATATTCAAATATGGTTCTTGGTGAGGTTATTCATAAACCCGGATGTTGGTCAAGTTATCCTCCACATTATCATCCACAGCCTGAGGTTTACTACTATGAATTTGATAAGCCACAGGGCTTTGGTGTAGGCTTTAACGGTGATGATTGCTATAAGGTAGAGGACCAGGGTGTCCTTTGCATTACACCGATGAAAACACATCAGCAGGTTGCAGCACCAGGTTATTCAATGTGCTATGTGTGGATGATTAGACATTTAGAAAACGACCCTTGGATTAAAACAAGAATTGACGACCCAGCTCACAAGTGGTTGTTAGATGTATAAATAAATTACCTTTTTAACAGGAGATGATATTATGGCAAAAATGACAATGGCTCAGGCGCTTATTAAGTTCCTTGATAATCAGTACGTGTCCTTTGACGGTGTTGAAACAAAGTTCGTTGACGGAATTTTCACAATTTTCGGTCACGGTATTGTTTTAGGTCTTGGTGAAGCACTTGATTCTGATAAGGGTGGACTCAAAGTGTATCAGGGCAAAAATGAGCAAGGTCAGGCACACGTTGCTACTGCCTTTGCAAAGATGAACAACAGAAGAAAGATTATCGCTTGTGCATCTTCAATCGGCCCTGGTGCTGCTAATATGATTACAGCAGCAGCTACTGCAACAGTTAACAATGTTCCACTTCTTTTATTCCCTGCTGACACATTCTCAACTCGTCAGCCTGACCCTGTGCTTCAACAGTTTGAGCAGGTTAACTCACTTGCAACAACTACAAATGATGCATACAAGGCTGTAACAAGATATTGGGACAGAATTCAGCGTCCTGAACAGTTAATGTCAGCAATGATTAACGCTATGCGTGTTCTTACTGATACTGCAGATACAGGTGCTGTTGCAATCTGCCTTTGTCAGGATGTTGAGGGTGAAAGCTATGATTACCCAGACAGTTTCTTCCAGAAGCGTGTACATAAAATTGTTCGTATGCCTGTTGCTTGTGAAGAATTAGAGGATGTTCTCGAAGTAGTTAAGAATGCTAAAAAGCCACTTGTAATCTGTGGTGGTGGCGTTCGTTATTCAGAAGCAGGTGAGGCACTTGAAAAATTCTGTGCTGAATTCAACATTCCTTTTGCAGAAACACAGAGTGGTAAAACTGCTTGTCTTTCATCAGACCCATATAACCTTGGTGGTCTTGGCGTTACAGGTAACTCATCAGGTAACGTAATTGCAAAGGAAGCAGACGTTGTTATTGGTATCGGTACTCGTTTCTCTGACTTTACAACTGCTTCAAAGTCACTTTTCAAAGATGATGTTAAGATGGTTGCAATCAACACATCTCGTTTTGATGCATATAAGCTTGATGCTACAAAGATGGTTGCCGATGCAAAGCTTGGTATTGTTGCACTCGGTGATGCACTCCGTAAGGAAGGCTACAAGTCAGCATACACTACTGAAATTGCTGATGCAAAGCTCGGTTGGGACAAGGAAATGGAATTCCTTGCTAACTATAAGTATGACGAAAACTTCAAGCCATTGATTGCTGCTCGTGATGAAAAGACAATTCCTGAATTTGTTGAGAAAATCGGTGGTGTGATTACTCAGACATCAGCTCTTGCAATGATTCGCAAGTTAATTCCTGCTGATGCTCTTTGTACAGGTGCTGCAGGCTCACTTCCAGGATGCCTTCAGAGAATGTGGACCTCTGACAGTCGTTATTCATACAATATGGAATATGGTTATTCATGTATGGGTTATGAAATCGCAGGTGCACTCGGTTCAAAAATGGCACATCCTGAATGTGAATCATATGCAATGTGTGGTGACGGAAGCTACCTGATGCTTCATTCAGAGCTTGTAACAAGTATTCAGGAAAACAAGAAAATCAACGTTCTTCTTTTCGATAACAGTGGTTTCGGTTGCATTAATAACCTTGAAATGTCAAACGGTATCGGAAATCTTGCAACAGAATTCCGTTACAGAGATGAAAACGGTGACCTTCTAGGTGGACTTATTCCGATTGACTTCGCAAAGAATGCTGAGGCTTATGGCTGTAAGACATATACAGCAAAAACTATGGAAGAGCTTGAATTTGCACTTATCGATTCACAGAAGCAGACTGTTTCAACACTTATCGATATTAAGGTGCTTCCAAAATCAATGACAGACGGTTACGGTGCTTGGTGGCACACAGGTGTTCCTTCTGTTTCAAAGAATGAAAAAGTAAACAATGCCTTCAAAGTGAAGGAAGAAAATAAAAACAAAGCAAGGAGATACTAATATGTTAGATAAGAACAAAGTTAAACTCGGTATTGCACCAATCGCATGGACAAACGATGATATGCCTGACCTTGGTGCAGAAAACACATTTGAACAGTGCATTTCTGAAATGGCACTTGCAGGCTTCACAGGTTGTGAGGTAGGTAACAAGTACCCAAGAGATACAAAGGTGCTTAAAAAGGCACTCGAGCTTCGTGGTATGCAGATTTGCAACGCTTGGTTCTCAAGCTTTCTTATCACAAAGCCTTATGAAGAGGTTGAAAAGGACTTCATCGAGCATATTACTTTCCTTAAGGAAATGGGTGCAAAGGTTGTTGGTATTTCTGAACAGGGACACTCAATTCAGGGTACAGACCTTTCAATTTTCGATGACAAATACGTAATGAACGATGAAGAGTGGGATATGCTCTGCACAGGTATCAACAAGCTTGGTAAGGTTGCAAAGGATATGGGAATCCAACTCTGCTTCCACCATCATATGGGTACAGTTGTTCAGACAGCAGCTGAAATCGACAGAATGATGGAAAACACAGACCCTGAGCTTTTCGGTCTTCTCTTTGACACAGGTCACCTTGCATATTGTGGTGAGGATTATATGGCAGTACTTAAGAAGTATGCAAAGAGAATCCGTCACGTACATCTTAAGGATATCCGACCTGATGTTGTTGCAAAGGTTAAGGCAGAAAAAATGAGTTTCCTTCAGGGCGTTCGTGCAGGTGCTTTCACAGTTCCTGGTGACGGTGTAATCGATTTCAAGCCTGTATTCGACGTTCTTGAAGAAACAGGATACGAAGGATACGTTCTTGTTGAAGCTGAGCAGGACCCTGCAATTGCAAATCCATTTGAATATGCAGTTAAGGCTCGTAAATATATTGCAGAAGTTTCAGGTTTATAATTTGAAAAATGTAGGGCGGGGGCTCGCTCCCGCCGTGAAATAAACAATCAATCCAATTAAGGAGAAAATAAATATGGCAGTAGAAAAATTACAGTATTTTGTGAATGGTCAGTTCAAAGACTCAAAAACTGACGTTTGGTATGACCTTCACAATCCAAGCACAGGTGAAGTTGTAGGACAGGCACCTTGCTGTACAAATGACGAAGTTCTTGAAGCTATCGAGGCTGCAAAGGCTGCTTACCCAGGCTGGAGAGCAACTCCTGCAATCAAGAGAGCACAGATTCTTTACAAAATCCGTGAGCTTATTATCCGTGATATGGAAGAGCTTACAATGTGTGTTGCTTGTGAAAACGGTAAGGTTTGGGGCGAAGCAGAAGGCGACGTTCTCAAGGCAAAGGAAGGCACAGAGCTTGCAACTCAGGTTCCATCTCTTATGATGGGTGAAAGCCTTATGGACGCTTCTTCAGGCTATGATACAGTTAAGTATCGTGAGCCTCTCGGTGTTTTTGCAGGTATCGTTCCTGTTAACTTCCCTGCAATGATTCCATTCGGTTGGATGGCTCCAACTTGTATTGCAACAGGTAATACAATGGTTCTTAAGGCAGCATCTCTTACACCAAAGACAGCAATGAAATTTGCTGCAATTTATAAGGAAGCAGGCGTTCCTGACGGTGTTATCAACGTTATCACTTGCTCAAGAAACGAAGTAAACACAATTCTTGACCATCCTGATGTTAAGGGTATCACATTCGTTGGTTCAACTCCTGTTGGTCTTAAGGTTTATTCTCGTGCTGCAGCTGCAGGCAAGCGTTGTCAGGCTCTTACTCAGGCTAAAAACCACGCTCTTGTTATGGCTGACTGTGCTCTTGAAAGAACAGTTGCAGGTGTTATCAACTCTGCTTACGGTTGCGCAGGTCAGCGTTGTATGGCTCTTACTTGCTGTGTTGTTGAAGAATCAATCGCAGATAAGTTTGTAGAAGAGCTTGTAAAACAGGCAAAGAATATTAAGGTTGGTCCATCTTGGGAAAAGGATTCAAAGTTAGGCCCAATTACATATAAGAAGCATTATGAAGAAGTTCTTGCTGATATCCAGAAGGGTATTGACGAAGGTGCAGAGCTTGTTCTTGACGGTCGTGATGTTAAGGTTGAGGGTTACGAAAACGGTTACTTCATCGGACCTACAATCTTCGATAAGGTTACAGCTGATATGACAATCGGTGATGAAGAAGTATTCGGACCTGTTCTTTGCGTTAAGCGTTGTAAGGACTTCCACGAAGGACTTAAGATTATGAACGACAATCCATATGCAAACGGTTCAGTTATCTACACTCAGAGTGGTTACTGGGCACGTCAGTTTGCTCGCTACACAGACGGTGGTCAGGTTGGTATCAACGTTGGTATTCCGGTTCCTGTTGGCTTCTTCCCATTCTCAGGTCACAAGCAGTCATTCTTCGGTGACCTCCACTGTCTCGGTAAGGATGCATACCGCTTCTACACAGAATCAAAGGCAGTTACACAACATTGGTTCGATGAAGAAGAGAAGACAAATACAAATGTAAGTACATGGGACGGTACAATCTAATTTGTATCTTTTTCTCGCAATACTTCGTGGCTTTCGGCTCGTGGTATATCACATACAACTTCGCCTCTGCCACATTGTCTTGCAAGAAAAATCTTACAAATTGTTATGAGGTTTTTCGTGCCTTGTCTAACGAAAAATTATCTGTAAATTAAAAAAAATTGTAGGGGTCGGCGTCCTCGACGACCCTTATACAAACCACAAAGGAGAAATTATTATGCTTAAAATCGGTATTATCGGTGCTGGCCGTATTGGTAAGGTGCACCTTGAATCAATCTCATACCACGTTAAGGGTGCTGAAGTTGTTGCAATTGCAGACCCATTTATGAACGATGAAACAAAGGCTTTCTGTGAAGGCTTTGGAGTCCAGAAAATCTACACAGATTATACAAAGATTATTGAAGACCCTGAAATTGATGCAGTTCTTGTTTGCTCATCAACTGACACTCACGCTCCAATTTCTATTGAAGCAATCAATGCAGGTAAGCACGTTTTCTGTGAAAAGCCACTTGCAAATACAGTAGACAAGATTCTTGAAATCGCAGATGCTCTGAAATGCCATCCTGACTGCAAATTCCAGGTTGGCTTTAACCGTCGTTTTGACCACAACTTCGCAGCAGTTCGTAAGGCTTATGACGATGGCAAAATCGGTGAAGCACAGATTCTTAAAATCACATCTCGTGACCCACAGGCACCACCTGTTGGCTACTGTGCAGCAAGTATCTTCCTTGATATGACAATTCACGATTTTGATATGGCTTGCTTCCTTACAAACAGTGATGTTGAAGAGCTTTATGTTTATGCTGATGCTCTTATCAATCCTGGTATCCGTGAATACGGTGACTTCGATACAGCTATTATCTCAATGAAGATGGCTAATGGTGCTCTTGCAGTTATCGATAACTCACGTCAGGCTATGTACGGTTATGACCAGAGAGCAGAGCTTTTCGGATCAAAGGGTATGGTTGCAACTGCTAACGATACACTTTCAACTGCAGTTGTTGCTGACGCAAATGGTGTTACAGGTGAAAAGCCACTCTATTTCTTCCTTGAAAGATATATGGGCTCATTTGCAGAAGAGGTTCGTCAGTTTGTTGATTGCTGTGTAAACAACAAGGAAACTCCTGTTGGTATCCACGCAGGTCTTCAGTCAGTTAAGATTGCTCTTGCTGCTGAAAAATCAGCAAACGAGGGCAGACCAGTTAAGCTTGCAGAAATTCAGTAATAACACGGTAGGGCGGGGTCTTGACCCCGCCGTATTTACAAAGGAATGATTAATATGTCCATAGAAAAAGGCAGAGAATATTTCCGTCAGTTTGGTATGGAAGACAGAGTGCAGGAGTTTGATGTTTCATCTGCAACGGTTGAGCTTGCAGCACAGGCTCTTGGCGTTGAGGGTGCAAGAATTGCAAAAACTCTTTCATTTATGGTAGGCGAGCAACCAATTCTTATCCTTATGGCAGGAGACGTTAAGGTTGATAATCCGAAATATAAGGCTCAATTCCACACAAAGGCAAAAATGATGTCACCTGACCAGTTAGATGAATTCGTAGGTCATCAGATTGGTGGTGTTTGTCCTTTTGGTATTAAGGATGGTGTTGAGGTTTACCTTGACGAGTCAATGAAACGCTTTGAAACTGTTTTCCCTGCAGTAGGAAGCAGTAACAGTGCAATCGAGCTTACAATTCCTGAACTTGAAAAATATTCTAATTTTAAAGAATGGGTAGATGTATCCAAACCAATTGAATAAATGCAAAATGCAAAGCGCAAAATTAAAGGACGATTCATAATGAATCGTCCTTTTGTTGTTTGTAGGGGACGATGCCCACATCGTCCCGTTTATATTATTTTGGATAGTAAGGATTTGGTTTTGATAAAATAGCTATAAGGTCTATGATTACACCCACAAAGAAAAGACCACCAGTGCACAAATATAAAATTCCCATTCCAACCTTGCCTTCATAGAATTTATGAGCACCAATGTATCCTAAACACAAACAAAGCAAGAAAGATACCCATTTGTTCTTTGCGTTTTTGTTTGCAGAAACATTCATATTGTTGTTTATGTTTGTATTTGTGTTTGTATTCATATTTGAGTTGTTAATAACAACTTGTGGTTGCGCTTGTTCTAAGACTTCAACTTGTTTGCCACAATATGTGCAGACAATGACATCTTTTTCAATTTGCTGACCACAATGCTTGCAAAACTTCATTTCTTTTTGAATTGTGTTTTCCATATCCATTCTCCTTATATATTGTTTTGCTACAATCTTACTGCAAAATGCGGTAAAAGTCAATACTGCATTTTGTTGTAGCATATACTATTATTGGTGATAATAATGTATCAGCGAATTCGAGATTTGCGAGAAGATAGTGATTTAACGCAAAAACAAATGGCGGAAATTCTGCATTGTTCACAGCAGGTATATAGTAATTATGAATTAGGACAAAGAGATGTTCCCACAGCAATTCTTATATTGCTTGCCAAATATCATAAAACAACCACAGATTATATTTTAGGATTAACAGATAAAAAATGACCTCTCAAATGTTTGCTTGGGAGGTTGTTTCTATTTATAAGGGTTGTCGAGGAAGTCAACCCCTACATATTATCCGTATTGTCAAAAAAATAGCAATATATTTGTTTATTTCTCGCATTTACTTAAAGAATTAAAAAGTTTATAATTATAATGTATATTTATATTTAAGTTTCGGGAGTGATAAAATTGTACGGACTTATAGAGCATACAGACGAAATTAACCGACTTTTAGCACGATACGGTGTTAAGTTTGGTATTTATAAAAACAATGTGTTCAACGAACGACTTTTCCCATTTGATGCTGTGCCTCGAATTATCTCAAAGGACGAGTTTGATTACCTTGAAAGAGGTCTTAAACAGCGTGTTAAGGCGCTTAATATTTTCCTTAAGGATATTTACACTAAAAAGCAGATTATTAAGGATAAAATTATCCCTGAAGAATTTGTTTACGGTGCAGCAGGATATATGATGGAGTGCGAGGGTGCTGTGCCACCGAAGGATGTTTTTGCTCACATTTCAGGTATTGACCTTGTGCAGGGAAATGATATGCGCTGGTATGTGCTTGAGGATAACCTCCGTGTTCCGTCAGGTGCGTCATATCCAATGATTGCAAGAGAGCTTTGCCGAAGAGCAAGTCCCGATACCTTCCGTGCTAATACAGTTGTTGATAATCGTAATTACGGTGATTTGCTCCGTAATGCTCTTGATTATGTAAACACAGGTGGAATAAATGTAGTGCTTACTCCCGGTAGATTTAATTCTGCATTTTTCGAGCATTCATATCTTGCTGAAAAAACAGGTGCAGTTTTTGCAATGCCTCAGGATTTGTTTGTTGAGGGTAATGTGCTTTACTATAACGAATATTCAGGTAGCAGAAAACGAGTTGGTGCAGTTTACCGCAGAATAAATGACGACTTTATGGACCCTATGACCTTCCGTGCAGACTCGCTTTTAGGTGTTCCTCATATTATGGATGCTTATCGTGCAGGAAATGTTGCACTTGTAAATGCTCCCGGTAACAGTGTTGCTGATGATAAGGGAATTTACTATTATGTTCCTGCTATGATTAAATATTATCTGGGTGAAGAACCTATTCTTTCAAATGCACCTACATATTTACCTTTCTATCCTGAAGATATGAAATATGTTCTTGATAATATTCAAAAGCTTGTTATTAAGGATGTTGCTGAATCAGGTGGCTATGGTGTTGTATTCGGAAGTGAATTATCTCTTGAAAG
>CAJGCX010000060.1 GCA_904501895.1 Clostridiaceae bacterium | reverse complement strand
TTTCTAACCTCTTTATAAAGGCTTGGATTCACTCTTGATAGCCTCTTTGAAACATCCATATGTACTGTGCTTTTACTTACACCAAACACCTTTGCAGTAGCTCTTACAGTTGAATTATTTTCTACTATGTACTCCCCTAACAACAACGCTCTTCTGTCAACTAAATCATTCAAATTTATTCCCTCCATTCAGTCATAAATTAATATGAGAATAAAGGATGAATTATTCATTTAAATTGGAGTTTGTCGGGATGATACCCCCTTCCGTCACTCGCTTTGCTCGTGCCACCTTCCCCTCAAGGGGTGAAGGCCAACAAAGGCTCCCCACTTGATGGGGAGCTGTCACCGTAAGGTGACTGAGGGGCTCGATAAATTATAATTTGCATTTTGACAACCATAATAAAAATATGATAAAATATATTCGGTGATAATATGATTAAAATAATGTTTGTTTGTCATGGAAATATCTGTCGTAGCACTATGGCAGAATTTGTGATGAAGCATATTATAAAACAAAATGGAATGGAAAATGATTTTGTAATTTGTTCAAGTGCCACAAGCACCGAGGAAATCGGCAGTGACACTCATTGGGGTACAAAGCAAATACTTGATGAAATGGGTATTCCCTACACCAAAAGACAGGCTGTACAGTTAAAAAAATCCGACTATGAAAATTACGATTTCATAATCGGAATGGACAGTGCCAATATGAGCAATATCAATAGGATAATCGGTTACGACAAGGATAATAAAATACATAAATTATTGAGCTTTGCACATCAGGACAGAGATGTTGCCGACCCTTGGTACACAAGAGATTTCAGAACAACATACAACGATGTTGATTTAGGCTGTAGAAAACTATTTGAATACATTACAAACAATAAATAAGCAAAAAAATGGAGGTAATTTCGGTTACCTCCATAATTTTTTAATTTCGAGTATTTAACGCTGTCTGAATAGCCTTAAATAATGAATATTCACTCTCATATGACACATCACAGGTGTAGTGCCAGACCATTACACCACCAAGACCGTAATCGTGTGCAAAAGAAGTTTTGTCCATAATCATTTGTACACCATTAAAGCTTGTTACAAGTCCGTCACCATAATTGCCACCATTCATATATGATTTGTTCACATAATTCTGGAATGGACTTGTTATATCAGGTGCAATATTTGCATAAGATGGCCAAGCCTCTTCACCACCGTGAGTTCTTCCATAGAAAGGTAAGCCTAACTCACATTTTGATAGGTCATATCCTCTCTTTTCAAAGTCCTCAATGGCAATTACACCACCAACAGAAGCAAATTCAGCGTGTCTGTTGTAATCACTCATATTGTCGTAAGACATAATTTCAACTCTGTCAAGAGCCTGAATAGCATCATATGAAAGATTTGCGCCCCAATGTGCAAGTGCTGCACCAAGAATGTAATCATCTAAATATCCGTCAAGCTTTACAAGGAATTTTGAGTAAGCGTTAATGCTTTCTTTAGCATAAGGATATTCATAGTCGAAGAAAACTCCGTCAAAATCGTATTCTTCTAAAAGCTCAAGAATATTATCAATTAAAACATCATCATATTCTTTAAACACTTGAGTGTGAAGCTTTTCCTTGTTTTCATAATCACTACCGTTAGGTCCTAAAAGATTACAATGAATCTTAATATGAGGATTTGCATTCCTAATCTGAGTGAGTACATCCTCTAGAATTACATCACCTGTTACAGTTTTACCATTGTAATCAAAGCTTTGAAGATAAACATCACCCTCTGCATTAAAGCGAGCAATATCAAAGATAATAATATCTGTGAGTGATTTCATTTTCTCAATATCGATATTTTTATTTCCGTAATACCATTGACAAACAAAATATGATGTTACCCTGAAATCATCACGCTTACTGTCATTAACATTCAATACATCAAAATCATTGATTTTAAATCTGTCATCGTCAGCAGAATTGATAGTAATTCTTATTGTATCTGATACTGTTTCACCCAAAACACAGTAACGGTAGTCGCCTATTCTCTCCTGCTCATAAACAGTTTTAAATTCACCGTTTTCATCCTTTACAGAGATAGAAAATGAAATAACCTTGTCATTTTTTTCTTTTAAAACAACAGTATCAAATTCAGTGCTATCATCGAAAACAATATCAAAATAGTTTTCTTCAGAAGAAGCCTTTCCTCTTTTATTACCTTCAATTTCATAATTAAATAATGAAAGAACGCTGAATTCATTTTCAACAGACTTATTATCAAGTCCTGTATAGAAAATTGATGTAATAGCAATGGCCACAGTCATTATAACCGATATAAACGATTTAAACATAATTCCTCACCGGATTAATATGAATTAACAATTGATTCGTATGGCTTTGCCTTTTCTTCAGGCTTCTTGCTAACTGCAAAAGCAATATTTTTAGCATGGTCACCAACACGTTCAAAGTCAATAAGAGTGTTAACAAACATCATACCTGCACGGGTTTCACAATGTTCTTCGTTAAGACGACGAAGATGTGCATCCTGATACTTAACCTTAAGGTTATCAGAAATTGTTTCAAGTGTTTCAATTTGTTTTGCTTCTTCAAAAGTAATTTCTTGTTTTTCAAATGAAGAAATTGATGCATTAAGAAGTTCACATACACATTTACGCATTGTTTCAAGTTCAGCAACAGCTTCATCGGAAATAGCAAGTTTTTCGTTATTACGAACAACCATTGCTTCACTGAGGTTTACAGCGTGGTCACCAATTCGTTCAATGTCGTTTACAACATGGAAAAGACGACCGATATATTTAGCATCTGAATAGTCTAAATCAAGAGCATTAATTTTAACAAGATGTCTTGTAATACCGTGATTCAAGAAGTTAATAACCTCTTCAACAGACTCAATTTTCTCAACCTTGGAAGTATCATTTGCAATCAAAGCTTTTGCTGCTCTATCAAAGTTATCTCTTGCAAGCTCTGCCATTCTGACAACCTCTTTACCAATCTGTTCAACAGCAACAGGAGGTGTTGCAAGAAGCTTTTCATCATAGAATTTAAACTCAAGTTTAGAATCCTCAGGTTCTTTATCAGGAACAAGAATACAAGCAGCTTTTATAATCAGATTTGCAAATGGGAAAAGAATAATAGTATTAACAACATTGAAAATAATATGAGCAGCTGAAATCTGTGCTGAAACATTATCACTGATACTTTCAAGAAGTGTTGTATAAGGTGTAAATGCAGTAATAAACAAGAAAATAATTGTACCTATAACATTAAAGAGTAAATGCATAACAGCTGTTCTCTTTGAGTTTGTTTTTGAACCTGCTGCAGAAAGAAGTGCAGTTACACAAGTACCTATATTCTGTCCTAAAAGAATATATACAGCAAATTCAATTGGTACAAGTCCTTGTAATGCAAGTGCCTGTAAAATACCGATACTTGCAGATGAGCTCTGGATAATTGCAGTAAGAACAAGACCTATAAGAACACCTACAAAAGGATTGCTGAAATTTGTCATAAAGTATGTGAAAACTTCAGACTCACCTAATGGTGCCATACCATATGCCATTAATTCCATACCAACAAAAAGCATACCAAATCCTGCAACAGTTTGTCCGATATGTTTTACAATGTCTTTCTTCACAAAAAGCATTGCGAAAACACCAAGAAGCAATGCCACAGGTGCAATCATACCTAAATCCATTGCTATAAGCACACTTGTAACAGTTGTACCGATATTAGCACCCATAATAACGCCGATAGCTTGAGCAAGATTCATAAGACCTGCATTAACAAAACCGACAACCATAACTGTAGTTGCAGATGAGCTTTGAATAAGTGCTGTTACCAAAGCACCCATAATAACTGCTAAAAGTCTGTTTTTTGTCAATGCACCAAGAATTTTCTTCATTTTAGAACCGGCTGCATATTCAAGACCTTGTCCCATGGCATCAATACCATAAAGGAACAAGCCTATACCTGTAAAAAATGACAATAAATTCATAACTTCCATAGTGTTTTTCTCCTTATTCTGCCATCTTCAACTTTTCGTTGTACTTATATTCAGCACCACGATTACCGAGATGGAAAACTGTTTTGTTTTTCACCTTAAACCACAATTTTTTCTCAATTCTTGAATAATTGATATTCTTTGATTTCATATACATCTTAAAGAAATCAAGTCGTTTATAGAAATCCTTGTAATTTTTATACTTATCCTGTGTCCATGCATTTTCTGCAAAAGCGAAAATTCTCGGATAAACTGCAAATTCCCATGCGTCGTAATTATCTATCCATTCTGACCAGGACTCAAACTCAATACCCATTACATTTTTTTCATTTATAAAGCCTGACTTAACAACATCAAACTTATAAACCTTCTTTAAAGGCACCATTGAATATGTATAGTCAAAATATAATGCAGGACAAGTTGAAACAATAAATTTACGCTTATTATTTTCCTTTTTAATCCATGCAGGACTACGATACAACCAATAATGACCAACTATATCAGAATCAGTATTATCACCAATACCGTCATTCCATTCAACGCTTGTCTTACCAAGCTTTTTAAGCATTTCATTAACTCTATTGTTGAAATAAACCTGTAAATCCTTACCCTTTGTAATACCGAGCTCCTTCATTTTAGCCTGACATACAGGACATTCGTTTTCCCAAAGCTTATGACCCTTAATAGCCTCATCTCCACCGATATGGAAATATTTATATGGGAAAAGCTCTGCAACTTCAGTTAAAAGCTTTTCAACAAAATCATAGGTTTCTTCCTGACCTGCACAAAGAATATCTTTAGTAATTCCGTTTTCACAGAACACATCGTAATTCCCTTTCAAGCAGGAAAGTTCAGGATACGCAGCAAGAATTGCTACTGTATGACCCGGTAAATCGATTTCAGGAATAATGTCAATGCAAAGATTTTTTGCATATTCAACTATTTCTCGGATTTCATCCTTTTTATAGTAGTGGAAATATTCATCTCCACCCTTCTGAATACCACATTTACTTAATATCTCAGCACCACCGAGTAATTCATACTGTCGTTTACTACTGATTTCATTAAGTAACGGAAAAACTTCACTTTCGATTCTATACCCCTGGTCATCGCTTAAATGCCAATGGAATTTATTAATCTTTAAAAGTGCAAAACTATCAAGAGTCTTTTTAACTGCATCTACACCGTAAAAATGTCTTGATTCATCCATCATACCACCACGATATGAATATTTTGGAAAATCATATATGTATGAGCAATTAACAACAGCTTTACCACTTGAAGCCTTTGATTGCATAATCATTAATTTAAGAGTAACTGCACCGTAAAATGCACCATTTTCGTCAGATGAGGAAATTTCAATACCCTCCGGTGTAACTCTTAATTTATATCCTTCTTGCGGAATTTTTTCATCCTTTAAGAACTTAATGCAGCCCTGATGTGCATCCTTTTTAGTCTTAAGGAAATTTGAAAGATATTTTCCTGCCCTTATAAATTCAGGATAACATAAAACTTCAGTATCAGGAGTTACAGTATATGTACCGTCAAGAACGTCATATTTCTGAGGCTTTGGAATTATACTATACTTTGGTGCTTTCATTCCATTTCCTCCACCACTTTTCTGCAATAGTCAGGAACATCGGAAATAAGAGCATCACAGCCCCATTTTGTAAATCTGATAATTTCCTCTTCCTTATTAACTGTCCAAGGATTAACTGCCATTCCTAAGTTGTGAAGCTCCATAACCTCTTTTTGAGTAATAAGCTTTCTGTGAGGATGTGCAGCATTAGCATTTAACTGTTTACAATACTTCGCAACACCAAATGTCATAATTTCATTACCTAACTCATCATCCTCATATAAAAGACCAGTCTTAACATTACTGTCAATTTCCTTAACAAGTCTTATACACTCAGGGTCAAAGCAGGATACGATTGAATTTTCAATAATTCCGTATTCGTGAATTGCTTCAACAACCTTTTTTACAAGGTCACAATCCTTCTTTGGTGGCTTAATTTCAATATTGATTAACTTCATTGACCTTGTCAAATCAAGCAATTCAGGAAGTGTTGGTAAAGTAACTCCCTTAAATTCATCACTGAAATATGAGCCGAAATCATATTTTTTAAGCTCTGCAAGTGTCATTTCATCAACTCTGCCAACACCGTTTGATGTTTCGTCAATTGTGTAATTATGACAAATTACAATATGACCGTCATTTGACAAATGAACGTCTGTTTCAAGACCATCTGCATCGAATTCAATTGCTTTTCTGAATGCAGGAATAGTATTTTGTGGAGCTACTTTATTTGCTCCTCTATGCGCTAAAACAAGTGGCATAAAAAATTCCTCCTTATATAAAGGTTAAATTTTCACAAATATAGTTTAACAAACTAAAATGCCACTTGTAAAGTATTATTTTATTTTTTTATAAAATTCTTCACATATTTCTACAATTTTAAACTTAAATTTATACTTATTTCCATTGGAAACAATATCATTTTCATTATAATTCAGCACATCATCAATATTACATTCTGCCTCTGCAGCAGGTAAACACATTGGAGGAAACATAATACACCACCAATTCTGCCCCTTACCCTCACCTATCACAACCTTAACAGCTGTGTAATAGCCTGCAGGAAGCGTTACTGAATTATCATAAGTTCTCGTTTTAAAATATTCCTTTTGAACAGTAACCTGAACATCGTAGTCAAAGCCTTCATTTATTATTACTTCCTTTGCAGTAACTTCTAACATATCAATATGAGGTGATATTTTATCAAGGGCTTCATCTACTGTTACAGACCCATCAAAAATCTCTTTTCCTTTAAGTAGTACTGCATCACGGACTTTTAATTTTAAATTCTGGTCTTCAGTACTGTCAGAATTTGCAATGACGTGCATTCTTAACATTTTATCTCTTATTCCGTCACATTGATTTGAAAATGACGAAATATTTCCAACAAAACATATAATTAATGATAGCAATATTGACAACTGAATTTTTAAATTCTTTTTCATTTAAATCACTCCTGTTAAATTGATTTTTAACAGATATAATGAATTTTAAACAAAAAAATAACGGAGAACAAATCTCCGTTTAAAAATGTAATAAAAATAGTTGCCCCACAAAGTCGGTTGCAGTGAATACTAACCTGCATGTTAAGCAGGTGGGTGCCGTCCGTACCATATCTGTGCTCCCTTCTTCCGTCATAAGGACGGGAGGTCTGCTCCCAATGGGCCGAGAATAGGCTCCCTTTTAAAGAGTGTTGGGTTAATATCATCTGCAGTTATCGGGCTTCGCAGGGTAATATAAGTTTATTAAAAATTTTTAAAATTATTCCTCATCAAATGCGAATAATTCTGATAATCTTTCCTCGAAAATTTTGCCAACTTCGTTAAATTCATTGTCATCTTCGATAGGCTCAAGATATGTTTCACCGTCTTCTTCACAAACCTTAAGAATGATAAGTTCACCGTCATCATCAATGATTTCTTCTGCCTCATCATAAACAGGAAGAAGTGCAACGTACTTTGCTGTATCTGTTTCGATTCTGTCAAGCTCTTCAAAAACGTGTTCAACACCATTTTCGTCAATTACTGACACAAGGTCAGGATTAAATTCTTCACTCATATTTATAGCTCCTTTATTTTTATGAGATTATTTTACAATAATTTTATAAATGAGTCAACTGTTAAATATTGAAAATGCCGTACATAAAAGTACGGCAAGATACTTATAAAACATAAACACCTGACTCTAAAACAACAATTTCCTTACCACAGGAACGAAGATACTTGTAAACAGGCTCATCAAAAATTCTGTAATCACTTACAGTATAATCCTTAAGATTAATTGTTCTTACCTTTCTTGAATCCTTATTACAAATATAAAGAACGTTATCATATTTAGAAATTGCTACCGGATTCTGAAAGGATGTAGATTCCTGGGAACCTAATCTCATACTGAATTTTTTATAAGTTGTGGAATAACAAACAACACAATTTTTTTCAGGAACAACGCTCCAAAACTGATTTCCATCAACTACAACGCCGTTAATTTCACTTCCCTGATAACTAAGGTCACATGACCAAATCATATCACCCTCAGGAGAGAAAATTCCTGTTTCACCACTATCATAGACAACAACTGAATGTTTACTTGCCATTATATCAGCATCGCAGGAAACATAGTCTCCTAATTGCTCTGCTATTTTTTTGTATTCTGCACCAAACTTATTAAGAAGATAAACACTTTTGGTAACAGGAGTATTCTGCATTCTTTTTATATCATATCCGTAAAAATTAACCTTAACAGCACCGTTTTCAAGAACTGTTTTCTGAGTAAAAATGATACCATTTGAGAATGCGATGATATCGTAAACCGAATCAACAATTTTATGCATAAAATCACCGCTAAAATATATAAAATTTAAGTTATATGCTTTTGAACGATAATATTATACATATTTTTTACTCTTCGGTCAATACTCTTAATTTGTTTTTGCAACCATCCTCACTATACATACATTTCGTGTTTGTACAAACTACCCTTTTCTTTCCATCAAAGCAAATTATTTCCTGCAGAATTACATTTCTTTCATAATAAGTGCAATATTGCTCATAAGTAAATTTCGTTTCACACATTTTCATTTCTCCTAAATCATTATTTACATAAACATATTCAGACATAGAATATTTTAAGCAAAAAAATAATAAAAATTAATTAAACGTAACTTTTGGAGGATTTCTAGAAAATGGGAAAAGTATTTTTGATTATTTTATTTTTTCTTTATGTTTTTGTTATTGTAATTACAATGATTAAATCAAAGAGATTTTTTACTGTAATGTTTTTAAGTGCGCTTCAAGGAATAAGTGCCCTATTCACAATAAATCTTCTTGGACAGTACCTGACAATACATCTGCCTGTAAATTGGTGGACAATTTCAGTTTCATCAATTGGTGGAGTATCAGGAGTAATAATGTTACTGTTATGTGATGTATTTCTTGTATAATATTATTAAATTATATTGATTTATAAAAATAATAATGTTAAAATGATGTTAAAAATAATGCCTTTGGAGGAAAAAATAATGAAAAACATTAAAAAATCCATGTCAATTTTTTTGGCAATTGTTATGACATTTTCTATTTTAACCTTAACCGTTAATGCTACAACATTAGACATCGCAGAAAAAGATGAAGAATGCTCTCATAATTACAATTCAGTTGTAACTGCTCCAACATGTACAAAATACGGTTATACTTCATTTATTTGCTCTTCTTGTAATGACACATATTATAAGGATATAGTTCCAGCAACAGGTCATAATTATGAATCAACAGTAGTTGCTCCTACTTGTACAGAACAGGGTTACACAAAATATACATGTGCTTGTGGTGACACATATATAGATGAATATGTTGATGCGACAGGACACAGACCTTTGATTTCAGCATATGTTAACACTATTCCTGCAACATGTATAAAAAAAGGTAGCTATGATATTGTTACATATTGTATAGATTGCAATACAGAAATTAACAGAGTTACAGAAAGAACACCTGCAACAGGCCATAATTATATTAACGGAAAATGTGAAAACTGCGGTGTTGAAGATGTTTACTACTATAACGGTACATTCAGAATTGAGACTCCATCAAGAACTGAAATCCGTCACAGAGATGGTATTAAGCTTCATGCGAAAATTGACGGAAACGCACCATCAGGTAGCTATATTATGTGGACAGCAGATAATAATAATTTCAATACAACTAAGCTTAACAACGGAAAAACTTTAAAAATCGTATCTGAAAAAAGAGGTACAACAGTATTTACAGCAACTCTTTATAGTAATGAAGGTAAGGTTCTTGATACGGATACAATTGAAATGAATTCAAAAGCAGGCTTTTTCCAGAAAATAGGAAGTTTCTTCCGTTCACTTTTTAACAACACCGTAATTTATGAAAACTAAATAAATTTTAAATCGGAGCAGATTTTGTTCCGATTTTTTATGTATAATAACAGTTTAAATGCTTTACTATTTAATTTATTTATGATAAAATTATTTTAATTATGAGTTAGAGGTGTGCGTATGGAGTTTTTTGCCACATTTATTGAAATTCTTGGTGTTATCGCTTTTTCAATTTCCGGTGCAATGATTGCAATCAGACGAAAAACTGACTTTTTTGGTGTTATTCTTCTTGCAATTATAACTGCACACGGTGGTGGACTTACACGAGACGTTATTTTCAGCTTCTCACCCCCTGCTATTTTCGGAATAAAATCATATATTTTAATTTGTGTTATCGTGGCTGTTATCGTTTTCTTATTCGCAAGAAAATTCAGCCATACATACCTTGAAAACGAGTCAAGAATTGAACATATAAACGATGTATTTGACGCACTCGGTCTTGGTGTTTTCGCAGTTATTGGAGTTACTGTTGCTTTGGAAAAGGGACATGATAATGATGCACTTATCTGCATTACATGTGGTCTTCTTACAGGTATTTGTGGTGGTATGCTTCGTGATGTCCTCACCAATAACACACCGTTTGTTCTTGTAAAAAGAATTTATGCTCTTGCAGCACTTGCAGGTGCTTTAGCTTACTATATTCTTCATAT
>CAJGCX010000059.1 GCA_904501895.1 Clostridiaceae bacterium | reverse complement strand
TCCATGATTTCTGCCTGAATGTCATCATTGATTTTTCTGCCATCCTCATAGTACTGTGTACAAGCTTCTGTTGTAACTGTGAAGCCCTGAGGAACTGGGAGACCGAGACTTGTCATCTCAGCAAGGTTAGCGCCTTTACCGCCGAGGAGTTCACGCATTGAAGCGTTACCCTCTTTGAAAAGGTAAACAAACTTTTTGCTCATTTTTATACCTCCAAAAAATTATTAACAATTTTAAAGTAAATGCATCAAAACGCTTTGACACACTTAACCTTATAAATAATAACAAAATTTATTTCCTTTTTCAATAGTTTTATGACATTTTTTTAACAGTTTCGAAAATTGTTTGTTTATAGACAAAAATACTTGTTATTTCTCATAGACTTTTGGTGTTTTTTGTGATATATTTTAATTAGTTTAGAACTTACAGGTGATTATTTTGGAACTATTGAATTATGAGATATTAAACGCAAGTGGTGAGGCAAGTAAAAGCGCAGTGCCTATGTTTACTTTTGACACTTATCCTTGCTTTATAGATTTGGCATTTCCCAAGAGTATGAGTGTTCACGATGTTGTTGTGGTTTTCCCTGATAATGTTGATGTGAATTACTCAGTTTATTCAAGCCTTGATGGTGTGAATTTTTATAAAAAGGGGAAGAGTGCAAAAATAGCAAGATACCTTCGTATTTTTGTTAAATATTACAGCGGTGAACAGGTTACAATCAACAATATTGAGGTGCTCGGTGAGGACTGCACATTTCCATCTAAAAAGGCAGTTTTCCGTGAGCCTGAAATCTTTGAAAATACTGAATTTGCAAAGCCTGTTACCGACGATGATATTATCGAGGATGTAATGGGAATTATCGGTAGAACTATCGGTGAGGAATACAAGGAACAGTTCGAATTGCGCCTTGACAGACGACTTCGTGATGAGTATTTTTCAGTTGCAAGTCTTAAGGATAAAATTATTCTTACATCCAATTCAGGTGTAGGTCTTGCAAGTGCATTTAATTGCTATCTTAAAGAGGTTTGTGGATGCCATATTTCAAGGTATGGTAATCAGGTGAAATTACCTAAAAAGCTTCCATCTGTCAATGGCAAAATTGACCGTACAACAACCTTTAAATACAGATATGCATACAATTACTGCACACATTCTTACTCAATGGCATTCTGGAGTGATGAACAGTGGCAGAGAGAAATTGACTTCCTTGCTATGAATGGTGTAAATCTCGTTCTTGACATACTTGGTATGGAAGAGGTTTACAGAAGATTTTTAACTAAGCTTGGCTATCGTCATCGAGAAATTAAGAATTTCATTACAGGACCTGCTTATTACGCTTGGTTCTATATGGGGAATGTCTGTGGTATCGGTGGTCCTGTACACGATAATTTCTTCTATGAAAAATGTCAGATGGCAAGACGAAATCACAGAAGAATGCAGGCACTTGGTATGAACATTGTCCTTCAGGCATATACAGGAATGGTACCTGGTGATATTAACAAAAAGGACAGAGATATTCCGACTATAAGTCAGGGTAAATGGAAGGGGATTGAACAGCCTTTAATCGTTTGTCCTGACAGTGCATATTATGTTAAGCTTGCTAAAATTTTCTACGAATGTCAGAAAGAGGTTTTCGGTGACATCACTCATTTCTATGCAGGTGACATTGGTCACGAGGGCGGAAATCTTGATAAAGGCAAGGCAAAGGACAGCTACGAAAATGTTATGGCAAGTATGCTTCAGTACGACAAGGACGCAATGTGGATTGTGCAGTGCTGGGCGTTGAATCCTAATAAAACCTTCACAAAGGCAGTTAAGGATTATCGTGAAAATCATATTCTTATGCTTGACCTTAATACAGAAAAAATCAACCATAATGCAAATGGCTTCAGTCGTCTTGCAAAATACGGAAATGTACTTTGCGGACTTCTTAATAACTTTGGTGGCAGACATGGTCTTTACGGTGACGTGAATAAAATCCCTGAAATGGTGAAAAATGCATCAAACCGACCTAATTTCAAGGGCATTGCACTTACATCTGAAAGCACACAGGTAAATCCTGTTGTCAATGAAATTTTCTTTTCAACTATCTGGGAAGAAATCACAGATGTTAAGGAGTGGACACGAAAATATACAATCCGTCGATATGGTAAGGAAAATGAGCATATTAATAAGGCTTATGACATTCTCCTTAAAACTGCTTACGGTAGTGATAATGGTCCTTTAAGCTTTGGCGCAACTGAAACAATGGCTTGTCGTCGACCTCTTGACCCTGAAACAAAAATGTTCACTGCACGTGGCACAGTTAAAATCCCATATTCTGAAAAGGATTTTGACGAAGCAGTTAAGCTTTTCCTTAAGGATTTTGACAAATTCAAGGATAATGAATGCTATATTTATGATGCAGTAGATTTGTTAAGACAATCACTTTGTAACAAGCTTACATCAGTTGTAAAGAAAACAGTTTCAGCCTATAAGAGTAAGGATTATCTTATTTGTCTTGAATATGGTGAAAAGCTTGTTGAATTACTCGATACGCTTGACAGAGTATTGCTTAACAGTAAGCATTTTATGTTCAGTTCATATATTGAGCCTGCAAAGGCTTATGCAGATAAGCTCGACGACTTTACAAGAGAACTTTATATGATTAATGCAAATGCCCTCATCACAACCTGGTATTGCAGACTTCTTTGCGATGACGGTAATCTTCACGATTACGCTCACCGTCAGTTGGGTGACCTTGTAAACTCCTTCCACAAAATGCGTTGGGAGAAATTTTTAGAGCAGGTGAAGGCAGAAGCAGATGGTCAGAAGCCTGCAGAAATTGATTGGTTTAAGATTGAATGGGACTGGGTACTCGGTGAAAGAAAATTCACTGAAAAAGTCCGTGAGGATAGCCTGAAAGCAATCGGAAAGCAGATATTATAAAATAATATAAATGAAAAATGAGTACGGAGTTCTAATTTCCGTACTCATTTTTATATGACAACAAAAAAGCACCCGTGAGGGTGCTTTTAAAATCTTATTTAAGTCCTGCTTTTGTAAGAAGCAAATCAATCTTATCAGCTGGGTCAAGAAGCTTGCTGACTGATTTATCGTGATTGAGTGTATCAATGATGTATGAAAGATACTTTGAAAGCTCAACCTCACAGTACCAGTCACGCTTTTTAAGTTCAGGCATTCTATATACAAGGTTTGTTGTGAATACCTTATCGAAAAGACCGTCACGATATGCCTTATCAAAGTTATCAAGACCTGCATTGAAAAGACCGAATGCAGAGAAAATGAATACTCTGTTTGCGCCAAGCTCTTTGATTTTCTTTGAAACGTCAAGCATTGATTCGCCTGAAGAAATCATGTCGTCAATAATCATAACATCCTTGCCTTCAACATTTGAACCAAGGAAAGAGTGCTCAACAATTGGGTTTCTACCGTCAACGATTCTTGAATAGTCACGACGCTTGTAGAACATACCAAGGTCAAGACCTAAGTAGTTTGAATATGACATACAACGGCTCATAGCACCTTCGTCAGGTGAAATAATCATTGTGTGTTCCTTGTCAAGCTTAAGGTCGTCAACGTTGTTTACAAGAGCCTTAATCATCTGGTAAGCAGGAGAAATGCTTTCAAATCCATGAAGAGGAATTGCATTCTGAACACGAGCATCGTGAGCATCAAATGTGATGATGTTGTCAACGCCCATATCAAGGCAAAGTTCCTGAAGCATAACTGCACAGTCAAGTGATTCTCTTGAAGAACGCTTGTGCTGTCTGCCTTCGTAAAGCATAGGCATAATAACAGTAATTGTCTTTGCCTTACCGCCGATAGCAGAAATAGCACGCTTTAAGTTTGCATAATGGTCATCCGGACTCATAGGAACTGTCTGACCATACATTTTATATGTAACACCGTGGTTAAAAGCGTCGATAAGAATGTAGATGTCATATCCACGAACTGATTCATGAAGTGAACACTTACCTTCACCTGTACCAAAACGAGGGAATGTAGCGTTAAGAATATAAGTATCTCTTTCGTAGCCTGAAAAAGCGATTGTTGCCTTGTGTTCTGAATCCTGCTGCTTACGCCATTTTACAAGATAACGGTCAATTTTTTCAGCCATTTCTTCGCATCCCGGTAAAGCGATAATACCGAGAGGCCCGTTTGGTATTGTGGTGATTTCTCTGTCTGCCATAATTTAACCTCCGCAAATTTGATTTACAAGATTGTGATAACCTACATATATATTCTACTATATTTTGTGGTTTTTGCAATAGCAAATCGACAAAAATTTTAAATTTAGTTAAAAGCGTGTTCAATTGTTATTACAACAAAATATCTTTCGTCTATTTTGCTCAATTTATCCTCGATTGTTTGGATAATTTTCTCATTTGAAAGATGAAATTTGTGTGGGGCAATCAAATCAAAAATCAAATTAGTGTGTGTCGGACCATCAACCACTCTAAAATCGTGAATAGACATTTCAGGAGAAATTTCCTTCACAATCTTGTTTGTCATGTCTTTTAGTGAGTCTATTCTTTCGTCATCTGTCACAATAGGGTCGGTATGTATGGAAATAATAAGGCCGAATTCATTCATAATGTCACGTTCTGCAAGGTCGATAACATCGTGTATTTCCATAATATCCTCAAGTGAAGAAACCTCAGCGTGTGCAGAGGCAAATTTTCTGCCGGGACCGTAATCGTGAATAATCATATCGTGAACACCGACGATTTTATCGTAGGAAAGAATTTTTGCCTCAATCATTTCAGTAAATTCCTTGTCAGCAGGCTTGCCTAAAAGGTCAGCCATAGTTTCCTTTAAAATATTGAAGCCTGCAAGGAAAATGAATCCTGCAACGATAATACCTAAATATCCGTCAATGCTTATATCTGAAAAGGCAGATACAACAATTGAAATAAGTGCTACACCGGTTGCAAGACAGTCGCTGAAGCTGTCCTTCATAACTGCCATCATAGGTGCAGAATTGATTTTTTCACCAAGCTTCTTATTGAAAAATCCAAGCCATAGCTTTGCTAAAATACTGACAGCAAGAATAATCAATGACAGAACATTGAACTTGACAGGGACAGGGTTGATAATTTTGTCAACAGAGCTTTTGAAAAGCTCAATACCCATAAGTAAAACAACGAAAGACACAGCAAGTGCAGAAATATATTCAACTCTTCCGTGACCGTAAGGATGTCCCTTGTCAGCAGGCTTTGCTGAAAGCTTGACACCAACAAGTGAAATTACTGATGAGCCTGCATCAGATAAGTTGTTGATGGCGTCAGCGGTAACAGAAATACTGCCGGAAATTATTCCGGCAAAGTATTTTGCTATTGCGAGTATAAAATTGACAATAATACCTGTAATACTGCCTAAGGTTCCGTATGATTCACGAACCCTGAGGTCACCTGTATTTTCATAATCCTTAATAAAATGTTTAATGAGAATTGTATGCATTTATAAGAATCTCCTTACCCTCATCACCAAGAATTCCCCATAGACCTAAGGCTGTAAGACTAAGCCATAATTCAGCAACCTTTCGTGGAGTCCACTCAGGATGCTCGGTAAACCAACAGTATATAAGTCCTGTAAGACCGAATTTACTGTAATTGTATGTAAAGTCATACTTTGTCTTATCCATATTAGGAAAAATAGATTTGAAAATTGAATATACCTTTTCATTCATAAGCTCACCGACTTTATATGAGAATTTTGCATCTCCGTTTTCGCTGAGCAGTGCTGCATAAATATCCCTATGCTCGTAAAAATGAGCACAGAAAGCCTCGCACACGTCGATAGGGGACTTTAAAAGCTGAACAGCTGTATATGATGAAAGCATTGCATCAAATTCAGCATAAAGCTCGTTTTCAATACACTCAATAAGATGAATAACATCCTTGTAGTGAAGATAAAAAGTACCTCTGTTAATTTCAATACGGTCAGTTAATTCCTTAACTGTAATTTTATTTATGCTTTTTTCCTTGATTAATGACACAAGACCCTCACGAATAAGCTTTTTTGTTCTTATTACACGACTGTCGTTTTCATTAATACTCATACTATCAGCTCCAAAATGGTTAATCTTACTAATTGTAATAATTTTGTAATTATTGTAGCACCTTCTTGACAGATAATCAACATCTGTTGATTAACTTTTACATTTGTTAACAAAAAATTAACATTTTAATATTTTTAATATTAGTGTAGAATTATTGATATTTATATGGTATAATAAAATGATTTATTATGTATCGTTGTGAAAAGATAGGCTAAGGAGTGACTCATATGTCTTTTATTGAATTTAAAAATGTGAGCAAAACATATAAGACGGGTGAAGTTGAAATCAAAGCAGTTGATAATATCAGCTTCCCTATAAACAAGGGTGAATTTGTAATTGTTGTTGGTCCGTCAGGTGCCGGTAAAACAACAGTTCTTAATATCCTTGGTGGTATGGATACGCCTACTTCAGGTGTTATAAATGTTGACGGAATTGATATTGCAGGTTTCAATGAAAAGGAGCTTACAACATATCGTCGTGATGATGTTGGCTTCGTTTTCCAGTTTTATAATCTTGTACCTAATCTTACAGCATATGAAAATATTGAGCTTGCAACACAGATTTGTAAAAATCCTGTTGATGCTGAAATTATGCTTGCAGAGGTTGGTCTTGCAAGCAGAAAGGATAATTTTCCTTCACAGCTTTCAGGTGGTGAGCAGCAGCGTATTTCAATTGCACGTGCTATTGCCAAAAATCCAAAGCTTTTGCTTTGTGACGAGCCAACAGGTGCTCTTGACTACATAACAGGTAAGTCAATTCTTAAGCTTTTGCAGGATATGTGTCGTGAAAGAGGTATGACAGTTATTGTTATCACTCATAACTCTGCACTTATGCCTATGGCAGATAAGGTTATTAAAATCAATGACGGTAAGGTGGAAAGAATTCTCTTGAATGAGCATCCTACACCTGTTGAACAGATAGAATGGTAAAAGGACAGTATAAAATATGACTAAATCGCTAAAAAAAGATTTCCGTAGAGAAATTAAAAAAAGCATGAGCCGATTTATCTCGATTATGCTTATAGTGGCTCTTGGTGTCGCCTTTTATTCAGGTGTCCGTTCAACTATGCCCGCTATGCATATGACAGCCGACTCAGCTTATGATAAAGAAGATTTGATGGATATCCGAGTTGTGGGTACATTGGGTCTCACACAAGCCGATTTTGACGCACTTAAAGAAATTGAAGGCGTTAAGGACATTGAGGGCTCATATACAACTGATTTTCTCTGCATTGTAAATTATAAGGAAATTGTTACACGTACAATTTCAATGGCAGAAAAAATAAACGGTATAAAAATTCTTGAAGGACGTTATCCCGAAAAGTATAACGAATGTGTTGTCAGTCGTGAATTTCTTAAGGAAACAGGACTAAAGGTGGGAGATAGTCTTACCTTATCAACAGGTACTGACACACCGGTTTCCGATACACTTGTTACTGATACATATTATATAGCCGGTGTTTGCTCATCAACATATTATCTTAACGGTGAGGTTGGTACAAGCAATATCGGTGACGGTATGGGTGACGGATATATTGTTATCCCAAGACAAGCTTTTGTCAGCGATATTTTCACTTCAATTTATATAACAGTTAAGGGTGCGAAGGAACTTAATTGCTACGGTGATGAGTACGACGACCTTATTGACAGTGTGGTTGAAAAAATTGAAGAAATCGCAGGCGCGAGATGTGAAATCCGTTATAATGAAATCCGTGCAACAAGCCACACAACTCTTCAGAAGGCGAAAGCAGATTATGAGGAGGCACAGCTTGTAGTACAGGAGGAAATTCAGAATGCTGCAGATGAGCTTGCACAGCAGGAGGCACTCATAGCACAGAGTAAACAGGAAATTCAGGATAACAAAGAGCTTCTTGCCAATGCCGAAACAAACCTTCCAATATATGAGCAACAGGTTGCTGATGCCGAAAAGCAGATTGCGGAAGGTGAAAAGCAGATTGCAGAGACAAGGGTAGCTCTTGAAGAGGCAAAATCATCACTTGACGATGCTGTAAAAGCTCTTGAGGAAATGAAAAATGACCCTGACGCTGACCCTGAACAGGTTGCAAGTATGACTCAGACTGTTACAACAATGCAGGAAGCGTATAACTTTATTCAGCAGGAGCTGACTGCCAAGGAGCAGGAGCTTGAGCAGGGTAAAAAAGACCTTGTTCAGGCAAAGGTTACCTTAGGACAGCTTAAGGAAGCTGTTGCAAATAAAGGCTCTCTTGATGATGCTGAACAGGATATAATGAATGCTGACCAGATGCTTCAGGAGGCTCGTGCAGAGTACGAAACATATAAGCAGGATGCTTTGGCTGAGCTTGCCGATGCTGAAGCAGAGCTTAAGGAAGCTGAGCGTAAGGTCAATGAAATGGAAACACCTGTCTGGCACGTGCTTGACCGTAACAGCATTGAAGCTTATGTAAGCTATATTACCGATTCTGACAGTATCGGTGCTATCGGTACTGTTTTCCCTATGATTTTCTTCTTTGTTGCAGCTCTTGTTTGTCTTACTACAATGACACGAATGGTTGAAGAGGAAAGAATGCAGATTGGTACTCTCAAGGCGTTGGGTTACGGTAAAATGGCAATTGCCTCAAAATACCTTTTATACGCTGCAACAGCAAGTGTTATCGGTAGTGTAATCGGTGTTTTTGTAGGTGAGCTTTCAATTCCACCATTGATTATTACTGCGTACAGAGCAGTTTATTATAACCTTGGTGATAATATTATTCATCTTAATGCTTGGTATGCTTTAACAGCAGGACTTGTTGCAACACTCTGTACAACTCTTGCAGCATTCTTTGCGTGCTATTATTCAATGCGAAGTGTTCCGGCTTCACTTATGCGACCTGTTGCACCAAAGGCAGGTAAGCGTACACTTGTTGAAAGAATTAAGTTTATCTGGCAACGACTTGACTTCGGACAGAAATCTGCCGTAAGAAACCTTTTCCGATACAAAAAGCGTTTCTTTATGACACTCTTTGGTGTTGGCGGATGTATGGCACTTCTTATTGTTGGTCTCGGTATCCGTGATTCGATTTCTGTAATGACAGAAAAGCAGTATGGTGAAATTTTCAACTATACAAGTATTGTAAGTGTTGATTCAAGTATCACAAGAGCAGAACGAAGAAATATGATTTCAAGAGTTAACACTGTTCCTAATGTTGAGGGTTTGATTCAGGCGAACCGTGCAATGATTTCTGCAGCTTCTAATCCTTCTGCAGAAAAGGATGATGAAAAGAGAGCATATCTTGTTGTCCCTGCTGACGTTGACCAGTTCACTGGCTTTATTAAGCTTCAGGAAAGAACAGGTAAAAAGAATACATTGAATCTCGCAGATGAAGGTGTTATCATTACTGAAAAATATGCCGATTTATTAGGGGTAGAAACAGGAGATATGATATACCTCAAAATCGACGATACAACAGTAACTCCAAAAGAGGTTATGGTTGTGGGCATAACTGAAAATTATATTTTCAATTATATCTATATGACACCGACACTCTATAAGTCGCTTTACCATGTTGAGCCTGAAATCAACGTTCTTTTTGTTAAGAATAACGGACTTTTAAATGATGCTAACTTTAAAACAGCACTTTCCCGTATTGACGGTATAAATTCTGTTATTACAAGTGCTGATGAGCTTGAGAGTATAAATAAGGTTGTTAACAATCTTTATTTGATTATTATTCTTATGGTTGTGTCAGCGGCTGTCCTTGCCTTTGTTGTTCTTTACAACCTTAATAATATCAACATCACTGAAAGACGACGTGAGCTTGCAACCTTCCGACTTATCGGCTTCTATAACAGTGAGCTTGCAGCCTATATCTTCCGTGAAAATATTATACTTACTGTTTTTGGTATTATAATTGGTATCATAATGGGTATAGTTCTTCACAGATTTGTTATGGTGACGGTTGAAACGGATGTTTATATGTTCGGCAGAGAATTAGAACCATTGAGCATCTTGATTGCAGTTATCCTCACAGTAATTTTCACAGTTATTGTTAACATTATCACATATTTCAGTCTGAAAAAGATTGATATGGTCGAATCACTTAAGAGTGTAGAATAAAAACACTGTGTCATTCTGAGCGTAAGCGAAGAATCTCTTGACAAATAATATGATGATAAATAGAGATTCTTCGTCATTTCATTCCTCAGAATGACCTCAATTATAATTTATAAGGAGATAAAAATTATGTTTCATCAGTTAAATAAGCCAGTTGCAGGTGATATGCTTGCAACAGTAAAAACAAATATGGGAGAAATCAAAATCAAGCTTTTCCCTGAATTCGCACCAAAGGCAGTTGAGAATTTTACAACTCACGCTAAAAACGGATACTATGATGGTCTTATTTTCCACCGTGTAATTGATAATTTTATGATTCAGGGCGGTGACCCTAACGGTACAGGCACAGGTGGTCAGAGTATCTGGGGACACGCTTTTGAAGATGAATTCACAGGCGAGCTTCACAACCTTCGTGGTGCACTTTGTATGGCAAATGCAGGTCCTAACACAAATGGAAGTCAGTTCTTTATTGTTCAGGCTAAGGAATGTCCTGAGGATTT
>CAJGCX010000058.1 GCA_904501895.1 Clostridiaceae bacterium | reverse complement strand
GCATAATTCCGTCGTAGTCGTGCTTAAGCTTTGTAATAAGTCGTGCTGAAGCCTTTGCCTTGCCTTTAAGAAAGTCAACAACACGCTTACCGTCATACTTTTCTTCAATTGTGAAATCTATTCGTCTTTTTGTGTTCATATTAAGATTTCACCTTTCATAAATTTCACTTGTATTATACCATAAAACGCATTTATAAACAATAGCGGAATAATTGCAAAAACATATCCGGGACTCTTTTTGAACCCCGGATTTTTATTTTACCACTTTGTATTTTTGAGTTTTTCGTATTCCTCGTCTGTGATTTCAATTACACCACCGTGCTTGTAGCCATAAGGGAAGCTGAATAAATCAGGACAGCGTGTAACATTCATATCTCCAGGCTTTGATGAAATAAATGGTACATAACCCATTTTTTCTTTTTCACAACCGAAGAAGTCGAAGAGGATGCACCATCTGCCGTCAGGAAGTGTAAAGCTTGTACCTGCCTCATAAGAGCCCGGCCAATAAACTTCCTTTTCCATATATTCCTCAAATCCCTTATCGTGAGTATAAGGACCATATAGGTTGTCAGAAGTAGCGTGCATATTCATTGACGGATTGTGAGCGTTTTTATAAAACATATGATACACACCATCAATTTTTCTTATATGTGTATCAAGTATTTCATTGTCCTTTGTAAAGAAAAGCTTTGGCTCTGAAAATGTTTCGAAATCCTTTGTTGTTGAGCAATAAATGGACATATGTTTGTAGTCATCTTCAGCCACAGTTGAGCCCCAATGAATAAGATATTCGTCATTAATTTCGTCGTAGAAAACCTCGGGTGCCCACATACAACCAAAATCGTCACGACCAAAGTGAACTAATTTTTCTTCACTGAAATTCACAAGGTCTTTTGTTTTCCACATACGAAGGCACTTACTACCTGTGCGATTGATGTTTGACCAATCAAGCTGTAAATTTTCGTCATAACGATTTGCAATACATAAGTCTGTTGTGAGAATTACAAAGCTTCCGTCACGGTATCTTACAATTTCAATGTCACGACACCCTTTTTCACCAAGATTTGCAGTCAATATAGGATTTCCGTCATTAACCTTTTCCCAGTTAAGACCGTCACGACTAATACCAAAATATACCTGCTCACCTTCAGGTGTATATTTTTCTTTAAAGTGTACAAATAAATATGCCATAGCTTTCTCCTAAATGTTAAGAGTTGCAAGTCCGCCCTCACTTGTTTCACGATATGCAGTGTGCATATCCATACCTGTTTTCTTCATTGTTGTAATAACATTATCAAGTGAGATTTTGCGTGTTTCACTAAGGAAGCTTGCAAGATTAACTGCATTGATAGCTCTCATTGCAGCAACTGCATTTCTCTCAATGCAAGGAATCTGCACAAGTCCGCAGATAGGATCGCATGTAAGACCTAAATGATGCTCAATAGCAATTTCAGCAGCATATTCGATTTTACCTCTTTTAAGACCAAAAAGCTCACCAAGTGCTGCTGCAGCCATAGCACATGCAGTACCGATTTCAGCCTGACAGCCACATTCTGCACCTGAAATTGATGCATTTGTCTTAACAAGATTACCGATAAGACCACCTGTTGCAAGGGCTTGTAAAATTTCACGGTCTGAGTATCCGTGTTTTAATTGCATATAGTAAAGCACAGCAGGGAGTACACCTGCAGCACCACAAGTAGGTGCAGTAACAATTCTGTGACCTGAAGCATTCTGCTCACTTACTGCGAAAGCATAAGAGCAAACCTCTCTGTTTTCTCTTGTTTCAGCACTTTCACCGATATGCTCCATATTGTAAAGGTATTTAGCCTTTTTCTGTACCTCAAGTCCACCGGGAAGAATACCCTCATCCTCAATGCCGTTTTCAATGGCATTTTTCATTGTTCTCCATACCTCAGCAAGGTAAATCCAGATATAGTCACCCTCAACCTCATCAACATATTGCCAAAGACGATATTTTTTCTCCTTGCAATAAGCCTTGATTTCGGAAAATGTGCTTAATTTATAGAGGATAGGTTCGTTAGCAGAAGTGCTTCCGTTAAATTCAATTCTGCCACCACCAATGCTGAAAACACGGATAAAATCAATCTGTTCACCATTTTTATACGCAAACAAATCCATTGTATTAGGATGCTCAATATCTGTGCTATCATAGTCAAATTCCACTTTGCAAGGGATAGGTGATAAGGTGCTTTCAATAACTGCATCAGTACAGTGACCCTTACCTGTCTTTGCAAGTGAGCCATAAAGAATAGCCTTGAATTCATCAGCATCACTATTCTTTGCTTTAAAAAGAACGCAAGCCTTTTCAGGTCCCATAGTATGTGAGCTTGAAGGACCACAGCCGATTCTGTAAAGTTGATTTAATGATTCCATACCTTTTGTCATAATTATACCTTAACCTTTACAACGACTTTATGACAAGCCTTCGCACCATTGACTGCAACACCCGGGCAATGCAAATCATTTGGATAAAGCACCATAAAGCTGTTTTTAATAAGAGTAAGTGGTTCTGTTTTACACTCATAAAACCACACATCATTTTCAGGCTTTGCTTCAGTTTCATTTTTTTCACAGGAGATAGGTGCAACACCGATAATTTCCTCACCATCAACCATAAACTGAATGTCAATATATTTTTTGTGAGCTTCTGCAATAGTTTTGTCAGGGTCAGTTTCATAACGCTGAACCATATAGAAAATATCGTCACCCTGAAGCTCATATCTGCCTAATTCCATTTTTGTAAAATCAGTTTTACTAAGGAATTCAAGTGCAGTATAAACTCTGCCCAAGCCCTCATAATTCTTTATATTTTCAAGTGTGTCAAAAATCATTTTTAATCACCCTAATTATTCATAAAGTCAATGAATTTATCTGCGAGAACACGTCTTGAATATGTTTCACAGATTTTGTCGTAATTGGATTTAAGCTGGTCTTCTGTAATTTCAGGAAATTTACGGATTTTATTAACCAAATCCTCATAAGAAGAATAGATACATCCGTCAATACCGTTAAGCACTTCACGAGATGCAATATTGTCAGCACAGTAGAGCATTTTACCGTTTAAAACTGCTTCAATATATGGCATACCGAATGAGTGATTGAGAGTAAAGTCAACTACAGCATCATATTTTTTCATCTCAACCTTCGGATTGCTTGTTTCACCGCAGTATTCGATATAATCTTCTAATTCATTATCGTAAATCTGTTCGAGGAATTCCTTGAGATAACCACCATTACCGTAAACGCTGATAGTGATGTTTTCCTCGTTGTGCTCCTTAAGATAATGAGCAAAGCCTAAAAGATTATCAAGGTCAGGCTTTCTGTCAGGACTGATTCTTACAAGGTACATACCATTAAAGCCAACCTTTTCTTCATCAGTAGCAACAGTGATTTCCTCACGCTCAACGCTTCTGCTCATTTCAAGAGCGTTACCAAGTACAAGGCTCTTTTCATAATTGTCATAATCCAAATCAGCCTTGTATGCTTTTTTGCTTTCGTCAGTAACGAATATTACCTTAGGAAGCTTTTCCTTTGATATTCTTCTGAATGCTTCCGGATAAAGGTCACACACAACACTTGAAGCACAATGGAAGAAATAAATCTTGTTTTCAATATGCTCTGATAAATCCTCTGTCATATAAAGGTGTAAAGACTCTCTTGTTGATACAAGTGTCTTGGACTTTAAGTTTTTAAGAAGATTTTCAAGTGCATAGTTTGCATAAGGCCACAAATTAGGCTTTGAACAATCGTAATTAAGATTACCGTAGAAGCAATCCATTTTCGGAATTAAGCGCTTGAGTAATTCTGTTTTTGTTCTTCTTCCGTCAACATAAAGTGGAGTAAGCTGTAAGCCATAAGGCATTTTGTTGTATTTCTTAAAGCCCTTTAAGCAAACCAACTGAACCATATAATTCTTTTCAAGCAATGCTTCAGCAAGTGAACGTGTAGCAAAAACAGTACCACCAATTCCGTAGAAATTATAGCCTAAGAAGGTGATTTTGTTTCTCTGAATTTCTGCAAATTCATTATACATACGGTCAATGTGTTGACCTTCAATTATATAGTCATAATCAATTTCTTCAGGCAATCTTGAACGGAAGAAAGGATTGATTGTGTATGTTTCATTAACGATAGTGTCAATCAACTGCTTTGATTTTGAAATTGACACTTCCTTTAATTCTTCAATTGTGCAATAAAGTCCTCTGCCCTTAAGATATGCATCCAAATCAGGCTGATAAAGGATAACAGGCTTGTTAAGTGTTGTAAAGTCAAAGCCAACTGAAGAATAGTCGGTAATAAGCACGTCGTTTCGTGCAAGCTCGTCAAGTACGTCTGTATTCTTTGCGTGTACAAACTTTATTCTGTCAGTATCAACATCCTCCTTAAGATATGCTATTTTATCCTCGTCAAAAAACTGATGAAGACAAACAGTAAATGTTGATGATGTATTTTCAAGGTAATCTTCAAGCGCCTGATTACCGAGGATTTTTTTCATCTGTAATAAGAGTATTTCAGTTTTATAATTTTTGCCGAAATATTCACGCCAGGTAGGGAACCAGAGAATATTTTTACCCTCAGCTTTTGTTTCAGAATATTTCTTGTGTCGTTTCACAAGCTCCATATATCTTGGTGGATATATACCGTAGTAAAGCTGATAATCTCTGAAATTGTTCTTTTCCTTGAAGGTGTCTTTAATGTTCTTGTTATAGTAGATAAATCGGAACATATTGTTGTTGTAAGCGTCACCCTGATAGCCGATTGCTTTAATACCGAGTGTTCCGTGCTGAAGATAAATCAAAGGCTTTGTAATGAGGAAATTAAGATTTTTACCAAAGATTTTATCAGGTAGAATATCCTTGTAGCTTAATGATACAAAGAATAAATCAGCGCTGTAATATATTTCAAAATGCTTTTTGCTGTTTTTCCATACAATAAATTTCTTCTCATCAGGTGAAAGAGTGTTGTAAACACTTAAATTGTTCTGGTTTTTACTCATAACAAAGTATTTATCAATATCATCCTTTTTAGATACAGACTTCTTCCAAAAATAGAAAGAGTTGTTGTTTGATGTGCTTCCAAGATTTTCACCAAAAAGCCAGATGAAATTTTTCTTCATTCAATCACCCTCATTTTTCAAAAGAAGATTTTTCAGGAAGATTTTTTTCAAAAAGTGAAATTATTGTATTCTTCTTTTCCTCAAAATCCTCTGTGTTGACTGTATCGTTGATACAAATCATAGAATGAGCCTTTGCGTCAATTTCCTTGCAAAGCTCCTTAAACATTTCGTTATCAATGTGGTAGCATTGGCAGAATTCTGCATTTCTTACCGCAAAGTTACCCTCTGCCAATTGCCAGTATTTCATAACCCATTGGTTAACGTCGCCTTTTTTTCTGAATTTGTTAAGGCAGGTTTCGTGAAGTGTGTCATAAGCCTTGTCCCATACTTTATCGAAAGTAGATTTCAAAAAGCAAGACGGTGTGTGGTGACAGTACATTCCCGGAAACCATGGCCAAGGCATTAAAAGTGCTGTTCTCATAACATTCTTCAAGCCGTTTTTAGGGTCAAACCATTTTTTGAAATCACGTTTCATACACTGATGCTTGTTAAAGTTGTCGTTAATAACCTCAATGTCAGCACCGTGGAAAAATCCTGCGCTGTCATTTGCAAAATAGATGCAATGAACAGCAGCTGTGTCACAAGGAAGTCCGTCCTTAAAGAAATCCTCAGGTGTAACAGGCTTGTTTAAAAACATATCGTCATTAAAATAAACAAACTGCTCACTGAGTCCCTCAATTCTGTGAAGATTCAGTTCAATTGTGTGTGAGCTGAAGGTAGGAAGATACTCTGCAGGAATATAATCCTTATGATTTACTATGTTGAGCTTCGTATTAGTTGTATCAAGCCAAGGTGGTAAATGACCCCAGGTCACAAAATGAATTTTGTTAACCCAAGGTGCATATTTTTCAACAGCCCTGAACCAATACTGAAGGTTGTCCCAATCGCGAAAACGCACTTCACTATTAGCTGTAGTTATAACTGTTCCGTCGTATTCAGCTTTTTCCTTGCGCCACTCAGGGTCGTTACCATCGACCCATATAATGACAAAATCTATCGGTTTGTTATTCATACTCATAATCTTATTTCATAAATTCGTCGTATTTTGGAAGAACCTCTGCAGTTGTTCCGTACATCTTCATTTCACCGTCGTGAATCCAGAGAACATTGTCACAAAGACTCTTAATTGTATCTGAGCTGTGTGAAACGATTAAAACTGTTCTGTCGTCCTTGGAAATAAGCTCCTTCATTTTAGCATAACTCTTTTTCTTGAATTTAGCATCACCAACGCTCAAAACCTCGTCAATAAGCATAATGTCAGTTTCAAGAATTGCTGTAATTGAAAAAGCAAGCTTTGAGTACATACCACTTGAGTATGATTTTACAGGACGGTCAATGAATTGACCTAATTCAGAAAATTCAATAATTTCGTCAATTTTCTCATCAATAAGTTCTCTTGAAAAGCCTAAAAGCATACCTGAAAGGTAGATGTTTTCACGACCTGTAAGAGAATTCTGAAATCCAACACCGATTGAAAGAAGTGAAATTGAATTTCCATGAAGGTCAATTGTGCCCTCGTCAGGAGAGAAAATACCTGCAATAGCACGAAGGAGTGTTGATTTACCACTACCGTTTTTACCAACGATACCTAAAATCTGACCCTTCTCAACATCAAAGGAAACACCCTTTACAGCCTCAAAATATTCTGTTTTTGTGAATTTTTTAGGTGACATCAATGCCCTGAAAAATGACACCTTATTAAGCATACGGTATCTGATTTTTACATCTTTTACTGAAATAGCAGGATTAGACATTTTGTTCACCTCTTATATAACCTTAACGTAGCTGTTTTCGTGCTTATAAATAATTCTTGTGCCGATTGCAGAAACCACAATTCCTATAACTGTCCATACGGCAAGAGCAATGTAATGAGGCTCACCGTCATAGAGAAGTACATTTCGCATATCTGTCATAATAAGTGCAATTGGGTTGCAGTTAATAAGCAAGTTACCGATAAGTTCATTTTTTGGAAGAATTCTTGTTTCGATTGAATAGAAAATACCTGAAACATAGAAGCCTAACTGAAGAACAACCGTAATAACATTAAGTAAGTCTTCAACAAAAACACCGAAGTGAGTAATGATTGTTGTACAAGCGTATGTGATAATGAAAAGCAATAAGAAAAGAGGGATTACCCACAGGGCCTTCCATGTGACAGGCACACGGTAAATGACCATAAATATTGCAGTGAGTATGAATGAAATGAACATCTTGACACCGAAAACACCAACTCTGTCAAAGATGAAAACAAATTTCGGAATATAAACCTTTGTGACAATGCTCTTCTTACCCTGAATAAGCTTAACGCCTGATTTTACAACCTTGCTGAAGAATGTCCACACATTAAGACCGATGAAAACGAAAACAGGGAAATATGGTTCGTTACTGTTGAATACAAAAACAGCAACAAAGGTGTAAACAAGCATATAAAGCAATGGGTCAAGAATCCACCACATCCAGCTGAGGAATGAACCTGCAACCTCTGCTTTCAAGTCAGATTGTATGGAATATATAGTGTAATTCCAGAATTTTTTTGTATCATTTATGAATCTTTTCATAATAAAAAACTCACTTTCGCTAATTTTAAATATACACATTGCATTATACCACTATTTTATGTGTTTTTCAAGTATTGTAAAAGCGTTGATGAACAATAATTTTTGTGATATAAATTGGAGTTTATCGGGATGTTTTTAAATGTGCGCGTAGGGACAGAACTCCTGTTCTGTCCGCAATTCTACACGCAACTACAACGGACAGACGTGGACGTCTGTCCCTACGCGATGTCCCCTACAAATTACAATTTGACAACAAATTCAATATGCTTTATAATTCAATACAGAGAGGTGAGTTGTAATGGCGCCGTTTATAAGTATTGTAATGCCCGTTTATAATGTGGAAAAGTACATCGAAAAAAGTATTCAGTCAGTGTTGGCGCAGACCTTTACTGACTTTGAATTATTGCTTGTTGACGACTGCTCACCTGATAACAGCGGAAAAATTTGTGATACTTTTGCAAAAATGGATGATAGAATCAAGGTTGTGCACCTTCCTCAGAATGGTGGCGTTGCAAACGCACGAAACACGGTTATGATTCCTGCTGACGGTGAATATCTTTGCTTTCTTGATAGTGATGACCACTTTGATTCTGATATGCTTGAGGTTTTAGCAGATTCTGTGAAGAGAAATCCTGCGCAGGCAGTGGTTTTCGGTCTTATTGAGGAGTATTATAACGACAATGATATTCTTAAAAGCACAAAAACAGTTACTTGTGAAAGTAAGATAATCAAGAATAAAAAGGAATTGCGTGAAGAAATTCTTAAGCTTGAGGCAAAGGATTTATATGGTTATCCTTGTAACAAGATGTACAATGTTGCTTATCTTAAGGAAACTAAAGCCGTTTTCCCAAGAATGAGATTTAATGAGGACATCATTTTTAACATTGACTATTTTATGAATGCAGAGTCCTGCAATCTTATGAATTTTGCACCGTATCACTATGTAAAGCATACGGGAAGCACAACGGGAAGTTTTATTCCAACTTACTATAAGGATATTATGGTGAAGATTGACAGACTGTATTCTCAGCTTGAATACTGGGATATGCTGACTCCTGAAAATCTTGAATTTCTAGCGTTGCGATATACGAGATACTTCTTCTCTGCTCTCGAGAGGAATTGCGATAAGCGTTCAAAAATGAGCCATAGGGATAGAAAAAAATTCTTCAAGGAAGCTGTCAAAAACCCTAGATATATCCGACTTTCCAAGCACTTAAAGGGAAGTGGCTTCATAGGAATTCTTGCAAAAATTCTCCGCACAAAAAATAGCGACCTGTGTCTTATGGCAGGTCGGACAATATTTGTTGTAAAAAGATTTTTACCAAAACTTTTTACAAGATTAAGTTAAAAAATTGCTCCCACCGTAAATTCGGTAGGAGCATTATTTTTAGCAATATTTTTTAGTGATTTCTTTCATTTGTTCCATCTTGTCTTCCATATCCTTAACGAGGGCAAACTGTGTACGACAACGTACAAGATTGTGCTCAGGATATGCAGTCTTGAAATAAACGTCACCGTTAAGGTAGTCTGCAAGGAATCTGATACCACATTCGTATGTCATAATCTTTGCACCAAATGGTAAAAGCTCCTTTTCAAGGTCAGTAAGTGCATCCTTTGCACTGCTGAGATAACCCTTAACATAAGCCTCATAAAGAGGAAGACTTAAGCTTACCTTTGAAACATCCTTTTCATCTTCAGCAGCAGTATTTGCACCGAAACGGATACTGTCACCAAAGTCGTACATTGAAAGTCCAGGCATAACAGTATCAAGGTCAATAATGCAGATACCCTTGTTTGTAATGTTGTCAAAGAGAATGTTGTTAAGCTTTGTATCATTGTGAGTAACACGAAGAGGTAATTTGCCTTCAGCAATCATATCTACCAAAACATGTGTGTCAGCCTCACGCTCAAGTGCAAATTCGATTTCATCCTTAACAGTATTGAGTCTGCCTGATTTGTTTTCCTCAATCGCTTTTTTCAATGCTTCAAATCGACAAGCAGTATGATGGAAATTTTCGATTGTTTCAAAAAGTGAAGAACCGTCAAAATCTGCAAGTAAATTCTGGAACTCACCGAATGCAGAACCGGCATTGCTGAAAACATCTTCACTTTCAATAGAGTTAAGTGTGTAAACATCATCCACGAATATGTAAAGACGCCAACAATCACCATTTTTATCGTAGTAATAATATTTACCGTCAAGACAAGGGAAGAATGAAAGCGTTCTGCGTTCAGGACAATCCACATTGTTTTCTGCGTTTTTCTTACGGATATGCTCTGTTACAGCAACGATATTGCTCATAAGATAATCCGGATTTTTAAAAACATTAGTGTTGATTTTCTGGAGAACATATTTTTTAACAACATTATCCTCGTCAAAAATCAGGTTGTATGTACTGTTAATGTGACCATTGTTAATTTTTTCGTATCCCGTGAAAACACCTTTAATAGAAAATTGTTCACATATTTCCACAATATCAAAAGGCTTGTTTGCCATATAATACACCTCATAATTATAATTTTGGGCATAAAAGTACTTGATGTATTATACATCTAAGGTGGAAAATAGTCAATCTTTATTTTAAACAATCATTTTGAGCGTAAATTGTTGAAAAATACTCTTTACATAATACAGATTTTAATGTAAAATAAATTAAATATGATAATCGGTGAATTATGATTATCGTGGAGGTGTTTTATTATGGAACCAAAATATAAAAGAGTACTCTTAAAGGTCAGCGGTGAGGTTCTTGCCGGTGATAAAAAGCATGGATTTGATTTCGATACAGTAAACAGCGTTTGTTCTGCAATTAAGGAAATGGCAGATTTAGGAACAGAGGTTGCTATCGTTGTTGGTGGCGGTAATTTCTGGAGAGGACGCAGTAGTGGTGATATGGACAGAACAAGAGCAGACCATATCGGTATGCTTGCAACTGTTATGAATTCTTTGGCACTTGCAGATTCTCTTGAACAGCTCGGTGTTATTGTAAGAGTTCAGACTGCGATTGAAATGAATAAGATTGCAGAGCCATACATCAGCCATCGTGCAAAGCGTCATCTCG
>CAJGCX010000057.1 GCA_904501895.1 Clostridiaceae bacterium | reverse complement strand
CTCTCTTTGAATGGCGTGTTTACGCCTCCCTCTGACGAGGGAGGTGGCAAAATCTTTGATTTTGACGGAGGGAGAGATAGTTAATATGTAATCTGACTACCCCTCAGTCACTTCGTGACAGCTAAGTCTCACCTGCCGGTTTGGTCGGTGCTTCTGCTTCGCAGAGGTCTCCACCGGAGACCCGCACCCTGACAAGGGGAGCCGAGAACGAACACCCATTAATTCCCCGACAAACTCCAATTTGACATTGCCTTTCTAAAATGATATATTTAAGCAAGAATAAAACATAAGGAGGCTGTGAAATGTTTTCAAAAGTGAATATGAAAAAATGCACATCTGAAATCCTATGTGCAACTGCAATAAGCCTGCTTGTGGGTGTGGCTTGTGGAGTGCTTGGCACTCTTTTTGTAAAATCAATTTCATTTGTGACAGATTTAAGAGAACGTAACCGTTGGATTCTTTATCTTTTGCCTGTTTTTGGCTTAGTTTTAACATTTGTATATAATAAATTAAATGTAAAAGGTGTTGGCACAAACAATATTATAAAAGGTGTACGTACTGAAGAAAAAACATCACCTTTATTGAGTATTGCTATTTTCATTGGAACAGTTTTTTCTCACTTCGGTGGTGCATCCGTAGGCCGTGAGGGTGCTGCGCTTCAGCTCGGTGGTAGCATTGGCGAGTTGTCATCAAGAATTTTCAAAACGCCTGAAGGTGCAAGACGAATTCTTGTTATGAGTGGTATGAGTGGATTTTTCTCTGCGCTATTTGGTACACCTTTTGCAGCATTTCTTTTTGTCCTTGAGGTTGTCCGTATCGGTAAAAACTGCCTTGTTGCAATCGTTCCTGTGTTTTTATCAAGTATGACAGCATTTTTAATTGCAAATAACCTTGGCGTTGAACCTGAACATTTTCCTGTAAATGAAATTCCTCAATTTTCATTTGATATTTTGTGGAAATTTATTCTACTTTCAGTTGCAGGGGCATTTGTAAGCTGGCTTTTTGTATTTGTCCTTCACAGTTCAGAAAAAGTATTTCATAAAGTAATAAAAAATGAATACGTCCGTGTTGTTTTTGGTGGTATAATCATCATTATTCTCACAAAAATTCTTGGTACAACTGATTATAATGGTGGTGGAATAAATATTGTACACCATGTCTTTACTCACGGTGAGGTCAATTATGAAGCGTTTCTTTTAAAGATTGTTTTCACAGCTATTTCCATTGGCGTGGGATATAAGGGCGGAGAAATTGTCCCTACTATTTTTATTGGTGGCACTTTGGGTGGTGCAGGTGCATTGTTGCTTGGTCTTAACCCTGCATTCGGTGGTTCAATCGGAATAACAGCACTCTTTTCAGGTGTTACAAATTGTCCTTTTGCAACAGTTGTTTTAGCCTGTGAGATGTTTGGTGTCGAGGGCGCTGGTTACTATTTAATTGCTTCGGCAATAGGCTTTGCGCTTTCAGGAAAAATCAGCCTTTATAAGGGAAATAAAATGCCATTTTTGAAAAGTGCATAATATAATTAGGATATTTCATATCCCTGATTTCGGTCAGGGATTTTTTTATTTTGATTTTTCATTGAAAATAATTTTCATATATGATACACTTAACTTATCTATATTACAAAGACGGAGGTCTTTTTATGAAATACACAATCAATACAGACAACTTCAGAAATTTTGACGTAGCTGAAATCAACAAGCTTTCACCTCGTACATACTTTATTCCATATTCAGATATGGACAAGCTTTGTGAACAGACTGTTCTTACAGAACGTTATAACAGTGATATGGTAACTGTGCTTAACGGTGAATGGGATTTTAAATATTACGATAAGGATATGCTTATTCCAAAGGAGTTTTATACTGACAGAGTTCAGTTCGATAAGGTAACTGTGCCTTCTACATGGCAGAGAACAGGCTATCGTGAGCCTTGTTACCTTAACACTCGTTATGAATTTGATGCAAAGCTTTATCCTGGGATACCTGAAGATGTACCAATGGGTGTTTACAGAAAAATGATTAATATTGAAAATCCTGAAAAAGTATATATTCTCACTTTTATGGGTGTTATTTCATCACTTGACCTTTATATCAATGGAGAATTTGTAGGATATAGTGAGGGTGCTCATAACTCTGCTGAATTCAATATTTCAAAATACCTCCAGGAAGGTGAAAATGAAATTCTTGCAGTTGTAAGCAAATGGTCAACAGGTACATACCTTGAATGTCAGGATATGTTCCGTGAAAACGGTATTTTCCGTGATGTGCTTTTAACAGAACTTGACAAAACATATCTTTACGATTTCATGGTTGATACGGAGAAAAAAGGTAATAAATACGATTTAAAGCTTAAATACAAAGTAAAAGGTGATAAGTCAGGCTGTTCAGTTTCAGCAGAGCTTCTTGACGGAGACAAATCAATTGTCAAGGAAACTGTTGATGCTCGTGAAAAGTCTGAAATCACATTCAAGGACCTTGATGTAACAGAATGGAATGCAGAAGAGCCATATATCTATGACCTTCTTATTATATTTATAGATGCAGAGGGCAACAAAACTTGTGTAAAGAATATTACAGGTTTTAAGACAGTTGAAATCAAGGGTAATGTGTTCTATTTCAACGGTATGCCTATTAAATTCAAGGGCGTAAACCACCACGATACAAATATGGAAAACGGTTATGTGCTTCCTGTTGATGAGATTGAAGAAGAATTAAAGCTTATGAAAAAGCTTAACATCAACTCAATCCGTACTTCTCACTATCCACCTGACCCTACACTTATTACACTTGCTGACTTAATGGGATTCTATATTGTTGATGAAGCAGATATTGAAACTCACGGTGCGTGGCATATTAAGGCACCAGCAGGAGATAACTGTACAATCAGCCACGACCTTAAATGGGAAGGCAGATATGTTGACAGAGTAAGTCGTATGGTGTGCCGTGACAGAAATCATCCAAGTATTACAATGTGGTCACTTGGTAATGAGGCTTGGGGTTATAATTGTCAGGATTCCTGCTATGATTATATTAAAAACAGCGGTTCAAAAATTCCTGTTCATTATGAAAGTGTAATTCATACAAAACGTTTTGCTTATGATGTTATTTCTGAAATGTATCCAACTCAGGAAAATGTAGCAAAATACGGCGCACAGACTGCAAAGGATAAGAGATATCACGAAAAACCATACTTTATGTGTGAATATGTTCACGCTATGGGCGTTGGCCCTGGTGCAGTTGAGGAATATTGGGAAAGCATTTATGCCCACGACAACCTTATGGGTGGTTGCGTTTGGGAGTGGGCTGACCACGCTGTTTTACACGACGGTAAGGGTAAATATAAGTATAAATATACTTACGGTGGTGACCACGGTGAAGAAAAGCACGACAGCAACTTCTGTGTTGACGGTATGCTTTATCCTGACAAAACACCACACACAGGTGCTTACACTATCAAAGCAGTTTACAGACCTGTAAGAAGTAAGCATATCAGCGGAAAATGCTTCGAATTTACTAACACAAACAGATTTAAAAACAGTAAATATTTAAAGGTTATCTGGACTCAGCTTGTTAATGGTGCAGAGGTAAAATCAGGTGAATTATGTCTTGATATTGAACCAATGCAAACAAAGACTTATGAGATTCCTTATGAGTATTTCAATGCTGATAAGGATTGCCATATTAATATTGCATATTATGATGGTGAAAACCGTTGCGCATTGGAACAGAGCGTTTTAAGTGATTCTATGAAATTTACAAAGGGGCTTAGCATTAAGGGTGATTTTGCAATTTCAGATGAAAACAATATCCTTTCAGTTTCATTTGACAATGGTAACGTTACGTTTGATAAAAAGACAGGTGAGCTCTTAAGCTATAAGAAGAATGGCTGTGAATTTGTAAATGGTAGCCCTGCAGGTGGTAAAAAGGGATTCTTACCAAATGTTGTGAGAGCATCACTTGACAATGATTCTTATGGTCAGAAAGAGCCTTGGGCAAAAATCGAGCTTCACGATGCTGATATTGTTCTTTCTGATTTCCGTTATGCAAACAAGTCAATTTATGCCCTTGTTGGTGTGTCATACTCAATCAAAAAGGGACTCAAGAAATATTTCCGTGCTGATGTTATGTATAAGATTTACGGCAACGGACTCTGTGAGGTCGAATGTAAGCTTGATAAGGCATTATTCGGTTGTAGTCAGCTTCAGCGTTTCGGTGTAACTGTTGAGCTTGATTCTAATTTCAAGAATATTGAATTCTATGGCAGAGGCTCAGATGAAAAAATGGAAAACATCTGTGATATGAAGGACCATGCATATATCGGCATCTGGAAAACAACTGTTGAAGCAATGCACGAGCCTTACGTTATGCCACAGGATAATGGTAACTGCGGCGCTGTTAAATATCTTAAGCTTGCAAATGAAAATGGCAATGTGTTCACAGTTTACGGTGAGCCTAAATTCAGCTTCTCTGCTCACAACTACACACAGCGTTCACTTCATAACGCAAAGCATCAGGAGGAACTTGAATTTGTAGATTCAACTGTTCTTAATATCGATGGCTTTATGAGAGGTACAGGTACAAACACTTGTGGTCCTGATACGTTGGAGAAATACTGTGTCAAGACAGATAAGCCACTTTGCTTTAAGTTTGCATTTAAGGGTGAATAATTATGTTGGAATATAAATGGTTTGATGCAGGAGTTATTGACGACTCCTTCAGAAATTTAAGAATTGATATATTCGTAAAGGAGCAGGGAGTACCTCTCGAAAACGAATTTGACGATTATGATTTGCAGGTGCCTCATCTTGTGATTTTCCTTGACGGCGAAGCAGTAGCCACAGGAAGAGTAATTCCTTACGGTGAGGACACTGTTAAAATCGGTAGAATTGCAGTTAAAAAGGATAAACGAGGACTTCATCTCGGTGAAAAAATCGTTCTTGAGCTTTTAAGAAAATCAAAGGAAGACGGTGCAAAAACTGTCTATGTGGGTGCTCAGACTCACGCTGTAGGCTTCTATGAAAAATGTGGCTTTAAGCTTGTGGGAACACCTGAATATTTGGAAGAAAACATTCCTCATTACGATATGATTTTGAATTTTTAAGGAGTAGTTATGAAACTTTTTTACAATAAACCACCATCAAAAATGAAACTTAAAAAAGCATATTTCCGTGGCTTTGAAAATCTTTGGGAACAAACATCATTACCAATAGGTAATGGTAGTCTTGGTATGGGTGTAATCGGAAATATCAAGTCTGATAAAATTGTTTTGAATCTCAAAACTCTTTGGGCAGGTGGTCCTTCACCAAAAAGACCTGATTATTGTGGTGGTAACATTACAACACCTGATAAAGATGGTAAATTACCTGTTGATTATTACAAGGAAATTTATACTGCATTTAAAAATGGTGAAAATGAAAAAGCTCATAATCTTTGTGAAAAATTAGTGGGTATTTATGATGGTTACGGTGGATATCGTTGTTGGGGTACTCTTGATTTTAATTTCCCATCAATCCGTAACGAATATAACTATCATCGTGAACTTGATATGAGTACAGGTGTATGCACCACTTCTTATGATGCAAAAATGGGATTTTCAAAGAAACTCCACGATGACAGAATAGCATTTGTTTCTTATCCTGATAAATGTGGCGTAATCCGTTTTAAGAGAACAGGTGAGCCATTAACCACAGAAATCAGCCTTTCTTCAGCACACGGAAAGGTGCAGTATGAGAGCAATAAAATCATTCATAAGGGTCAGTTGGAGGATAACAGCCTTAAATTCTGTCTCGTTGCTAACATTCTGACAGACGGTACTGTAACTGCTTCTGAAAAATGTATTAAGCTTACAGGTGCTACATATCTTACAATCATCTGGTCAGCAGATACTGACTATATGGATAGTTACCCTGTTTACAGAACAGGTGAGAGTGCAGAAGCGCTTTTTGAAAGAGTAAGCGATGCAGTAAATTCTGCAACTGAAAAGGGCTTTGACAATCTTTTGTCTGCACATAAAAAGGACTTTAATGACCTTATGGGCAGAGTTGTAATTGACCTTAACGGTGCTGAAAATGTGTCAGCAGATACTCTTTTGTATAACTATTCAGGTAATGCTTCATACAGAAAGAATGCAGCAGAATTGCTTTATCAGTACGGAAGATATATGACAGTTTCCTCTTCCCGTGAAACAGACATTCTTCCATCAAATCTTCAGGGTATCTGGAATGTTTCAAATGACCCTAAATGGAGCAGTGACTTCCATACAAATGTTAATCTTCAGATGAACTATTGGCCTGCATTTAACGGAAATCTTGCTGAATGCTCAAAGCCATTAATAAGATATATCAAATCAATGGTTGAGCCTGGCAGAGTTACTGCAAAATATTATACAGGTATTGAAAGTAAGGATGGAGAGCAAAACGGATTCCTTTTCCATACACAATGTACACCGTTTGGTTGGACTTGTCCCGGCTGGAGCTTTGACTGGGGATGGTCACCGGCTGCAATGCCTTGGATTTTGCACAACTGCTTTGAACATTATGAATATACACTTGACAAAAAAGTCCTTCAGGATGAGGTTTATCCTATGCTTAAGGAATGTGCTGAATATTTCTCAAAACTTCTAATTGAAGATAATGGCAGACTTGTGACATATCCTTGCTATTCTCCTGAGCACGGTCCTCGAACAATGGGTAACACTTATGAGCAGGCTCTTTTGTGGCAGTTATATGATGACTCAATCCGAAGTGCTACTGAATTAGGTGTTGATAATGACTTAATTGAAAAGTGGCAGGATATTCAGAGTAAATTAAAGGTTTATGAAATAGGTGAGGACGGACAAATTAAAGAGTGGTACCACGAAAAGAAGCTTGGCGAATTCGGTCAGCACCACCACCGTCATATGTCACATCTTTTGGGTCTTTTCCCTTGTAATGTAATGGATAAGTTCAAAAATCCTGAGCTTATTGATGCTGCAATCGTTTCAATGAATCACCGTACAGATAAGAGTACAGGTTGGTCAATGGGACAGAAAATCAACACCTGGGCAAGAGTTGGTGACGGTGACAGAGTCCTTAAAATCATCGGTGATTTGTTTAAAAACGGTATTTATCCTAACTTCTTTGACTATCATCCACCATTCCAGATTGACGGAAACTTCGGCTTCACATCAGGTGTCAATGAAATGCTTATGCAGAGTAATTACGGATGTATCGAATTGCTTCCTGCACTTCCGACTGAATGGGATAAGGGTAGCATTGACGGAATTGTTGCAAGAGGAAACTTCACACTTTCAATTGAGTGGGAAAATAACACCCTCAAATCTGCAAAAATCACTTCAAATGTAGGTGGAAAATGTAAGCTTTATTACGCAAAATGTAATTTCTCAGTTGACGGAAAGCATTCCGAAAACGGTTTCCTTGATTTTGACGCCGAAAAAGGAAAAACATATACAATTACAGTATAAGAAAAATCGCTTTGGGTAAAACCAAGGCGATATTTTTATAATTCTCTTGACAATTGAGTGTTTATTCAACTATAATAACAGTTGAACAAATATTCAACTGAAAGGATGGTCATAATGTCAAAAAACGAATTTATCTGTGATTGTAATATGATTCACGAAGAAATGGTCAACGACACTCTTTCAAAAATGCCTGAAAATGAAATCCTCGAAAGTCTTGCCGACTTTTTTAAGATTATGGGTGATACTACAAGATGTAAGCTTTTGTTTGCACTTTTGCATAATGAAATGTGTGTCTGCGATTTAGCAAATGTTCTTTCAATGACAAAATCCTCAATTTCTCATCAGTTAAGTAAAATGAAGGATGTAGGACTTGTAAAATGCCGTAAAGAGGGTAAAGCGGTTTACTATTCCCTTGATGATGAGCATATTCAGGAAATTTTTGAGGTTGGTCTTAAGCATATTAATCATAAAAAGGAGCACTGATGATATGAAAACAGAAAAGAATATTTTAATTGCATTTATATTAAATTTATCATTCTCGATTTTTGAGCTTATAGGTGGTATAATCACAGGCAGTGTTGCAATTCTTTCCGATGCAGTTCACGATATTGGTGATGCTGCAAGTATCGGATTTTCATATTTCCTTGAAAAGAAAAGTAAAAAACAGCCTGATGAAACATATACCTATGGCTATGCACGATTTTCTGTAATGGGTAGCGTAATTACAACGCTTATTCTCCTTTTTGGGTCTTGTGCTGTCATTTACAATGCAATTATCCGAATTTTCAATCCTGTAGAAATCAATTATAACGGAATGATTATTTTTGCTGTCATTGGTGCATTGGTAAATTTCCTTGCAGCGTATTTTACAAAGGACGGAGATTCACTTAATCAGAAAGCAGTTAATCTCCATATGCTTGAGGATGTTTTCGGATGGCTTGTAGTTCTCGTTGGTGCAATTATAATGCGATTTACTGATATAAGGATTATCGACCCGATTATGTCAATGGGTGTTGCAGTTTTTATCTTTATCAATGCAGTTAAGAACTTAAAGGAAGTCCTCGATTTGTTCCTTGCAAAAATTCCACAGAATATAAGCATTGAGGAAATAAAAGAGCATTTAACTGAAATTGACGGCGTTAAGGATGTTCATCACATTCATATCTGGAGTATGGACGGTCAACACAATTATGCCACAATGCACGTTGTAGCAAATGGCGATGCTCATAAAATAAAAGATAGTATCAGAAACGAGCTTCGTGAACACGGAATAGGTCATGCTACACTTGAACTTGAAGAGGAAAATGAGCATTGCCACGAGGAAAGCTGTCACGTCCATTTTGAATACGATTCAGGTCATCACCACCATCATCACCATCATCACCATTAAAGGAATGCCTATGAAAGAGATAGATTCAATAGAATTTGTGAATTACACAAAGAAAGAGGAAATACTCAATTCAGTAACACATATTATCGGTGCAATTCTTACTCTTATTGCAACTGTTATGTGTACAATCCGTTCATTATCACTTGAAAGGATAGATTACCTCATAATCGGTCTTGTGTATTGTCTTTCAATGCTGATAGTATTTACGTGTTCATCAATTTATCACGGATTACCGAAAACAAAAGCAAAAAAGGTGATGCGATTAATTGATTACACTGCAATAAATTTAATGATTATGGGTACAATCACACCATATATGCTGTTATCGGTTGCTGAAATTAATCATACATTAGGTTGGCTTTTATTCATAATTTGCCTTGTTGCAACTATAATATCAATTACCCTTACATTGACATCATTCACTAAAACAAAGTCAATCAGAATGATATTATATATTGTAATTGCCCTTTGTGCATTTTCTTCCATATTTGTAATAGGTGACCAGGTAAGCATTGAAGGAAAACGACTCGTTTATCTTGGAAATATAGCGTATGCATCAAGTCTTGTTCCCTTTACAATCGGTGCTAAAAAGCGGTATTTTCACGCTGTGTTTCATGTTTTGGTGATAGTTGGTGCAGCTATACATTTTATTAATTTATACATTTATGTTTTTAATTGAATAGCCTTGAATTAACTAAAATATTATGATAAAATAAAGTTCATATTTCAAAGGGGAGAAAAATTATGAAAAAAATAAGTAAGTTTATATCAGTAATTCTTGCTCTTGTATTGACTCTTTCTGTTTTTGCGTTGAATGTCAGCGCAGCAGTTGTTGTGCCTGAAATCAAGATAGAACCAAACAGAGCTGCAGCACATATTGGTGATGTGATTACAGTTTCAGTAACAGCACCTGCAAATTCAAAACTTTGTAGTCTTAATTTCGATTTGATTTATGATGAATCAGATTTTGAATTTATCGAAGCAGTGGCACACAATGTGTTTGAATTAGAAGCACTTAATCCAACCTTGTCAAATCATGCCATTAGATATGTAGGAGTAGCTTCAGATTATATCGGTAACGAGGCTGTAACATTCTTTACTGCTAAATTCAGAGTTCTTGATAATTGCAGAGATATGTATGTTGTTGTGAATGAGGCTCATGTTATTGATGCGAGTGGCAAGCAGGTAAATGTCACAATGGATGCAAACATTCTTTCGAACCCTGTTGTAATTCATCAGGCTGAAAATGAAAATGTCATTGTAGCACCAACATGCCTTGAAACTGGCTTTAAAACATATAATTGTCCATGTGGTAAATTTGTTGAGGAAGTAACTCCGGCAAAGGGGCATACATATGTAGGAGGTGCTTGTGTTGATTGTGGCGCAGGAGCACCTGCAGAAATTACAACTGTTTATATTCAGGAGCCTTCAGCAACAACAATCCGTAGTGAGGATGGCATTATTCTTCATGCAATTGTTCAGGGGAATATGACAGGAAAAACACTCTCGTGGAGCGCAAGTGATGATAAGTGCTTCGATATTGATATATCAGGAAACGATATTACAATCATCTCAAAGAAAAAAGGTACTACTACATTTACAGTATCAATATATGATGCGGACGGACAAGTTGTTTCAAGAGCAAGCATCGAAATGGAATCAAAGGCAGGCTTTTTTGACAGAATCGGTGGCTTCTTCCGTAAACTCTTTGGTACTAATGTAATTTATACTAACTGATTTAATGCAATTATAATTGATTGGTGGAGTTAACCCTCCACCTTTTTTCATTTAAAATTATAATTTGTCGCTCTCTTTGAATGGCGTGTTTACGCCTCCCTCTGACGAGGGAGGTGGCAAAATCTTTGATTTTGACGGAGGGAGAGATAGTTAATATGTAATCTGACTACCCCTCAGTCACTTCGTGACAGCTAAGTCTCACCTGCCGGTT
>CAJGCX010000056.1 GCA_904501895.1 Clostridiaceae bacterium | reverse complement strand
CGGTGAGTGATGAGAATGAACTGTGTATTCTTTGTCATTCTTCTTACATACTGTGCATATCTTACAACGTTTACGTCGTCAAGAGCAGCCTCAACCTCGTCGAAGATTACGAATGGTGCAGGAGTAACCTTAAGAATTGCGAAGAGAAGTGCAATAGCAGAAAGTCCCTTTTCACCACCTGAAAGAAGGTTGATATTCTGAACATTTTTACCAGGTGGCTGAACCTTGATTTCAATATCACATTCAAGCACATTCATCTCATCCTCAAGGACAAGCTCAGCCTTACCACCACCAAAGAGCTCGGCAAAGGTTTCGCCAAATGCCACATTGATTTTCTGGAACTGTTCACGGAACTGAACACTCATTTTTGTTGTCAAATCATCAATAAGACGGATAAGCTCTGCCTTTGATTTTTCAACGTCACCAATCTGCTCTGACATAAACTCATATCTTTCAGATACTTCCTTATACTCATCAATAGCAGAAACGTTAACTGAGCCTAAGCCTCTGATTTCATTTTTGAGTGCTGAAAGACGAGTTCTTGCCTCACCGATATTTTCAATCACGATTTCAAGGGCAATTGCCTCACGTCTTGTCAACTGATATTCGTCATAAAGCTTTGAGTTATATTCCTCAAACTCAATAAGCATTGATGCTTTTCTTTCCTCAAGACGAGCAAGCTCACCGCTGATTCTTTCTCTTTCAGAGGATTTTTCCTTTTCAAGATTACGAAGGTCGGTATTTTCCTTTTCGAGCTGTGCTCTTGCCTCAAGCAACTCATCAACATCATTTTTTGCAGTGCCACACTGCTTACGAAGTGCGTCTGCAGAATCTCTTAAGCTTTCAATATCCTTTGTAAGCCAGATATTCTTATTATTAAATGCTTCAATTTCCTGCTGAAGCTCTGTAAGTCTGTCAGAATGTGAGCCCTTAAGAATGTTAAGTCTACGAATATTGTCGTCAGCAGATTCAATATCCTTTTCAAAGCCTAAAATTTCCAATCTGATTTGCTCTGCCTTCTGTGATAATTCCTCACGGACAGCTGCAAGACTTTCTCTGTCACCGCTGACTGCTTCAAGACTCTTTTCCTTATCGGCGATTTCCTGTGTAAGCTCTTCAACCTTTGTTTTAGCAAGAACGCTGTCAGCATTTATTTTTTCGATTCTTTCGTTAAGAATTCTTTCTTCTTCAATAAGCTCACCAACACCACTTGATGCTGTTTCGTACTGTTGAAGTGCAAGGTTATATTCACCTTCAAGACGGATTTTCTCCTCATTTGCAGAAAGAATATCGCCCTCAATACCATTAAGGTCAGCAACAGCAGAAGCCAAATCCTCTGAAATCATCTTTTCCTGAATGAGAAGATTTTCTTTCTTGCTCTCAAGGTCCTTTACACCTGCAGTAAGCTTTTCAATCTCGTTACTACGGCTGAGCATTCCAACGCCCTGTGCCTTACTACCACCGGTCATTGAGCCACCGGCATTAATAACCTGACCGTCAAGAGTAACGATTTTAAATCTGTTTCTGTATTTCTTTGCCATAGAAATAGCAGAATCCATATCCTCACAAACAACAGTTTTACCGAGGAGATTTTCGATTATATCTCTGTACTGACTATCTGTTGCCACGAGCTCAGATGCAATATTCACATATCCGTAGCAATCGTCAAGGTCTTCCTCATTAAGGCTTCTTGATTTAATTGCAGTAAGTGGTAAGAATGTTGCACGACCACCACGATTTTCCTTAAGATAAGCAATAGCCTTTTTTGCATCATTTTCATTGTCAACAACAATATTCTGAATTGCGACACCAAGAGCAGTTTCAACTGCAACTGAATATTTATCCTTAACGGTTATAAGCTGTGAAAGTGGTCCGTGGATACCGTTTAAAGCACCACGCTTACTTTCCTTCATAACGCTACGGACAGAGCCCTGATAGCCCTCCATATTCTTTTCAAGGTCATCAAGAATTCGGATTCTTTCATTCTTACGCTGAATTTCACTTTCAATACTATTGATTTCAGCCTTGACCTTTTCACTTTTTTCTGTTCTTGTTTCTACCTTTATTCTGTAACCGTCAACTGCATTTTTATACTCATTGATTTTTTCAATGCACTCGTTAAGTAATTTTTCAGCCTCGTTTTTCTTTTCTTCAAAGGCTAAAACTGTTTCCTTGCGATTACCGAGAATATCGTCAATTGCAGTAATTCTTGCTTTGATTTCTTCAATCTGTGAATTTGCAGTTTCACTGATAACACGATTATCAGCAAGGCTTACTGTAAGAAGTGAAATTTCCTTTGCAAGGTCAGCAGCAACAGTTGCGAATTCGTTATTTTCAACCTGAAGCTTTTCGATTTCTGCAATCTGTTCCTGAAGCTTTTTATTTGCTTCCTGAAGACCTGCCTGAGATTTATTTTTCTGCTCTTCAGCCTCTAATACCTGAGCATCAATGTCGGCATCATCCTGATTTGCAGTTAATTTATCTTTTTCTAATCTTTCGATTGATTCCTTGTTATGTAAAATTGAGGCTTCATAAACCCTTGCCTGTGCTTCAAGCTCAGCAGCCTGCTCCTCAAAGTGAGATGTTGACGAACGAACCTCTTCAATCTTCACATTGATTTCGTGATTCTTTTCGATAATGCTGTTCATTTTCTGCTCGATTTCCTCAAGCTGACGCTGTGCATCCTTATACTGAACAGAAGCAATATCAATTTTTCTGTCCTGCTCCTTTAACTTCTCCTGAGTTTTCTCAATATTGTGAAGCCAGATGCCGATTTCAAGATTTTTTCTTTCCTCGGCAAGAACTAAAAATTTCTGTGCCTTTTCACTCTGAATTTTCAAAGGACCAACACGACTTTCAAGCTCACTGAGAATATCTCTCAAACGAACAAGGTTTTCTTCAGCCTGTGAAAGTCTTTTAAGTGCATCGTGGCGCTTATAACGAAAATGAGAAATTCCTGCTGCTTCTTCAAACATTTCACGGCGTTCACCTGACTTTGAAGAAATAAGCTCGGCAATCTTGCCCTGACTGACCATTGAATAACCATCACGACCAAGACCTGTATCCATAAAAAGCTCGTTGATATCACGAAGTCTTACACTCTCACCGTTGATTTTATATTCACTGTCACCACTACGATAAAAACGACGTGTGATACTAACCTCATCGCTATCCTTACCGAGTGTTCTGTCAGAATTGTCAAGACAAAGCGTAACCTCCGCAAAGCCTGTTGCCTTACGGAATTTTGTACCGCTGAAGATAACGTCTTCCATTTTTGAACCACGAAGACTCTTTGTTGACTGTTCACCAAGCACCCAACGGACAGCATCGGAAATGTTACTCTTACCACTACCGTTAGGACCAACAACACCTGTTATTCCCTTATTAAATTGAAGTACTGTTTTTTCCGGACAGGACTTAAAGCCCTGCATTGTAATTGATTTTAAAATCATTTATTTTCTACAACCTTAACTTCAAATTCTTCTAAATTTTCTTTACCCTTTATTATACAATAAAATCCTTGATTTTTCAATGCTTTTTCGTTTCTTTTCTGTTGTCCTTTCGCCTTACTTAAGGCTTTTTCGTTGACAAAAACCGTATATTCACAATTTTTGTCTTTTCCCTCTAATTTTTCGAGAATTTTTTCGAGGTAAATGTGCCCTTCACAAAGCTCACGGAAGGCAGGATGATAAGCACCACCAACCATATCACCCTCAACTGTTTCACTACTGTGAAGTCCTAATTTTATGACTTTTATATTATTGCTTTCAAACAACTGCAAAAGCTTTGCACAAAACGGTGCAGACTCCTCTGCTGTTGGTGATTTGTATTCACCTATTTCCTGTAAATAGGCTAAATGAGTATTTTTAAGCACTACTGTAGGATAAATTCGCACTGTGTCAGGCTTTAATTTTACGATTTCCTCTGCAGTATATAAATCTTTCCCGAAATCGCTTTTATAAAGTCCTGTCATCATCTGAAGTCCTAATTCAAAGCCATATTCCTTTATGAGTGCTGATGCACGTCTTACATCCTCTGCAGTGTGACCTCGTCTGTTAGCTAAAAGTACCTCATCATCCATACTCTGTGCACCTAATTCAATAGCAGTTACACCATAGCTTTTCAGCGTCTGGAGTATCTCTTCATCAATGCAATCAGGCCTTGTTGACACACGGATTCCACGAAAATTATGACTATCCAAAAAACACTTTGCGGCGGTTAAAAGAGAACACATATATTCCCTTTCAATCGCCGTAAAACTACCACCAAAAAATGCAATTTCTGTATTTTTCGGATTAACATTATATTCAATTGCTGTGCTCACTGCACTCTTCACATCTTCGGGAGTAGCAGGTATAGTTTGTCCGCTGATTGTCCTTTGATTACAGAAGCTGCAATCATTAGGACAACCCTTATGTGGAACAAAAATACTTATATTTGAGTGGCTCATAATCCCATTAACTCCAAGGCAGATTTTGCTGCTTCCTGTTCAGCTTTTTTCTTGCTACTACCGGCACCTCTGCCGATTACATTACTGTTCATATGAATTTCAACAATAAATTCCTTGTTGTGGTCAGGACCACTTTCACCAACAACTATATACTCAAATTTTTCAGTAGGATTCTGCTGTAAAACCTCTTGCAGTGTGCTCTTATAATCCTTGAAAACAGGTTTTTCCTCAGATGAAATTTCAATAAACGGAAGCACAAATTTCTTTGCTTCCTCAATGCCACCGTCAAGGTAAATTGCAGCAATTACAGCCTCAAAAGCATCTGACACAACTGACGGACGATGTCTGCCACCTGTGTGCTCCTCACCTTTTCCAAGCAAAATCATATCACCAAGCTGAATTTTTTCAGCATACTCAAAAAGAGTCTTTTCACAAACTGCATAAGCACGTTTTTTTGTGAGCTCACCCTCTTTTTTGTTTTTGTAATGCTCAAAAAGGTATTCTGCAGTAATAAAGCCTAAAACTGAGTCACCTAAAAATTCAAGACGCTCATTATCAAGTCCTGTACCCTTTTCATTGGCATAAGACGAATGAGTCAATGCTCGTTGAAGCAAATTTTTATCTTTAAATTCATATCCGATTTTATTTTCAAAATCAGTCATTTTGTTCACCTAAATTATTATTTTTTGCAAATTCCTTTAGAGAATTCATACCTCTGTTTGCTAGTTGCATATATCTTTCCTGCTTATCACGAATTTTGTCAGGAAGTGGTGGTAAAACACCGAAATTAGCACCCATTGGCTGAAAATTCTTAACAGATTCATCACTTATGTATCTGCTCAATGCACCAATCATAGTATCCTGTGGCAAAACAACAGTCTCTTCACCCTTAAGACGGCGTGAAAGGTTAATTCCTGCCATAAGACCACTTGCAGCAGATTCCATATAGCCCTCAACACCTGTAATCTGTCCACCAAAGAAAACGAGTGGATTACTGCGCAAGCTGAAGTCACCGTTTAAAAGTCGTGGAGAATCGATAAATGTATTTCTGTGCATAACACCATAACGAAGAAATTCAGCATTTTTTAACGCCGGAAACATACTGAAAACTCGTTTCTGCTCACCGAATTTAAGGTTTGTCTGAAATCCTACAAGATTGTACATTGTACCGTCTTTATTTTCCTTACGAAGCTGAAGATTAGCCCAAGGTCTGTGACCTGTACGTGGGTCGGTAAGACCAACAGGCTTAAGCGGACCATATCTCATAGTGTCCTTGCCACGTGATGCTAAAACCTCAATAGGCATACATCCCTCATAAACATCCTTTCGTTTATCGAAAGAATGTACCTCAGCACTCTCGGCATTTATGATTGCCTCGTAAAATTCTTCGTATTCTGCCTTATTCATAGGACAATTAATATAGTCAGCCTCACCACCACGGTCATATCGTGACTGAGTGAATGCACATTCCATATCAATACTGTCAGCACTAACAATAGGCGCTGCCGCATCGTAAAAGGAAAGTCCGTTGCCACACATCTGACGGATAGTTTCTGAAAGAGCGTCACTTGCCAATGGCCCCGCACAAATTACAACACCATCATATCCTTCAGGTAAATCCACAACTTCCTTTTCAATAACATTTATATTTTTATCATTTCTGATTTTTTCAGTAATAATTTGTGAGAATAAGAGACGGTCAACTGCAAGTGCACCACCTGCTTCAACCTTACATTCATAAGCAGTTTCAACACAAATTGAGCCTAAATACGCCATCTCGTGCTTTAAAAGTCCTGCTGCAGAATTTAGTCTTTCTGCCTTTAATGAATTTGAGCAAACAAGCTCTGCAAAGGTGTCTAACTTATGTGCAGGAGACTTCTTTAAAGGCTTCATTTCATACAAATCAACCTTTATATCATTTCGTGAAAGTGCCCTTGCACACTCAACACCTGCAAGGCCTCCACCAATTACTGCTACTTTCATTCTTCCTTTGCCTTTCTCTTACGCTCTGCTTTCTTTTCAAAGCCACAGCCCTCGTTAAGACAAGCGATAACTCCACCTTTTCTCTTGAAAAGTGACTTTCCACACTGTGGACAAAGGTCATCAGTAGGCTTATCCCATGTCATAAAGTTACATTCAGGATAATTTCCACAACCAAAGAAAGCAAAACCTCTCTTTGACTTTTTCTCAATAACCTTACCACCACAAACAGGACAAGTTGCCTTTGTTTCAACTACCAATGGCTTTGTATTTTTACATTCAGGGTATCCAGGACAAGCAAGGAATTTACCAAATCTACCTGACTTGATAACCATATTTCTTCCACATTTTTCGCAGATTTCGTCAGTTTCATCTTCCTTAAGCTTAATCTTCTGCCCCTGCATTTCTGCCTTAGCTTTATCAACAGTTGCGATAAATTCATCATAGAATTCATGAAGCATCTTAATATAGTCAGTTTCGCCACTTTCAACCATATCAAGCTGTGATTCCATACCAGCAGTAAACTTAACATTTACAATCTTTGAGAATTTATCCTTAAGAAGAGTTGTAATAGCCTCACCCAATTCAGTTGGCTTTAATTGTTTCTGTTCACGAATAACATATTCTCTTTGAGTAATTGTTGAAATGATTGATGCATAAGTTGATGGACGGCCAACACCTGTTTCTTCAAGTGCTTTGATAAGTGATGCTTCTGTGTATCTTGCAGGTGGCTGTGTGAAGTGCTGATTTCCTGCAAGCTCCTTCATCTTTATACTGTCACCCTCGTTGATTTTAGGAAGCTTACCCTCGTCCTCTTCATCCTCATCTGTACCTGACTCATAAAGACATGTATAACCGTCAAAACGGACTGAATAACCACTTGCACTGAAGGTTACAAACTTACCATTTGCTTTATCCTGCTCATTTGCGCCTGTGATTTCTGCCTTAACAGTATCCTGAACACAATTTGCCATAAGTGAAGCAATGAAACGCTTCCAGATGAGTGTATATAATTTGTACTGGTCATTTGAAAGGCTTGATTTTGCCACTTCAGGAGTAATTGCCATCATTGTAGGACGGATTGCCTCATGACCATCCTGAGCGTTAGCCTTTGTCTTGAAATATCTTGGCTTTTCAGGAAGATAATCCTTACCGTAAGTGTTTAAAATATATTCGTTTGCATTAGCTCTTGATTCCTCTGAAATACGAAGAGAGTCAGTTCTCATATAAGTGATAAGACCCACTGAGCCAAATCCTGCAACCTCAATACCTTCGTACAATTCCTGAGCAATCTTCATAGTCTTTCTTGCCTGGAAATTAAGCTTACGTGATGCTTCCTGCTGTAAAGTAGATGTTGTAAACGGAGGAGCAGGCTGACGACGACGAACGCCCTTTTTAACTGATGTTGCAGTATATTCAGCACCCTCAAGACGTGCTAAATACATATCGCTCTGTTCCTTATTTGTAATCTTCACCTTACCTGTTTCATCACCTGTAAACTGTGCCTTGAAAGCCTTTTTTGATGATGGAGCAAGCATTTTTGCATCAAGAGTCCAATACTCCTCAGGATTAAATGCTCTGATTTCATTTTCACGGTCAACAACAAGTCTTACTGCAACAGACTGCACACGACCTGCTGAAAGACCACGACGGATTTTCTGTGAAATGAATGGACTGAGTGTGTAACCCACAAGTCTGTCGAGAATACGACGAGCCTGCTGTGCATTTACCAAATCCAAGTCGATTTTTTCAGGGTGTTCAATACCCTTTACAACACTGTTTTTATTGATTTCGTTGAATTTAACACGATTATTTTCGTTCATATCAAGGTCAAGAAGTGTTGCAAGGTGCCATGAAATAGCCTCTCCTTCACGGTCCGGGTCGGCTGCGAGAATAACTGCTTCGGAATTATCGGCGAGCTCCTTAAGCTCCTTTACAAGTTTTTCTTTACCTTTGATTACAGCATATTTAGGTGCAAAATCGTTCTTTACATCAACGCTTAATTTTGCAGCAGGCAAATCACGGATATGACCCTTTGAAGAAACAACCGTGTAATCCTTACCCAAATATTTCTGTATACTTTTCGCCTTTGAAGGCGACTCAACAATTACGAGTTTTGACATATATCATCTTCCTAAAAATTAATCTGTATTTATTGTGTATCGTCTGCCACTGTGTTGAGTGACAAGACCATAAATTTCAAGTTCTGTTATTGCAGAAAGTGTCTTTTCAGTAGTTAACCCGCAAGCACTGATTATTTCGTCAATGTGAACAGGCTCTATACCTAAAAAGTCATAAATCCTTCTTGCATTTTCTGTCAGATAAGCAGGCGCCTCTTTTTTAACCTTTTCTTCCCGGAGTTCAGGCTTTGGCTGTTCTGCTTTCTGTTCAGCAATAATTGTTTCCTCATTTGTGAGATACTTTTGTGTTCTTTGAAGAACCTCATCGTCACAAAATCGGTTTTTGTTATCTAATTTATCATAATATCTCGAACGATATGTTTCAAGAATATCATTTGGTGAGAAAACGGGAATTGCACCATATCTTATAAGATTATTTGTGCCCAGAAATGACGAGCTTACCAAATCTCCGGGAACAGCAAAAACATCTCTTCCCTGTTCAAGTGCAAGTCTTGCTGTTATAAGTGAACCACTTCGTTCACCTGCTTCAACAACTATTGTTCCAAGACTCATTCCTGAAATAATGCGATTTCGCAAAGGAAAGGTCATACGACTTGCAGGATAATATGGAGGAAATTCCGTAATAATAGCGCCATTACTTATGATTTTATCCCTTAATGGTTTATTTTCCATAAGATATTTTGTGCCAAGACCACAGCCTAACACACAGATTGTTGCACCATTTTCATCAAGTGCACCCTTATGTGCTGAGCTGTCAATTCCAAGCGCTCCACCTGAAACAACTGTAAATCCAACGCTTGACATAGCAGACGACAAGGCTCTTGCTACTCCGTTACCGTAATCCGACGCCTTTCTTGCACCTACAATCGAAATCATAAGCTCATTTGTAAGGATGGTTTCATCCCCCTCCACATATAAAACCAAAGGCAGATTCTGTATTGTTAACAGCTGTAACGGATAGTATTCACTTGAAGGTGTAACAACCTTCCATCCGTTATTCAGCGCTGTATCATACATTTTCTGCGCTTCCTCAATAGGAAAGCTTTTAAGCTTTTCCACCTGACGCTTTGTCAGAATATCGAGTTTAAAAAGCTCGTTATGGCTTGTGGCATATATTTCGTAGGGATTCCACTCATAATATGAAATTAAGTCAAGACAAGGTGTACCTGCACCTAAACCGCAGGACATCCAAATCCAATACACATCATAATTCATCTTGTCATTTCCCACATAATAATCGACGCAGCAGCATTAGCGTTCAGAGACTCTGCTCTGCCATCCATTTTGATTGTAATTCTGTCACTTGATTTCTCAATAATTTCCTTTGAAACGCCGTTGCCCTCGTTACCGATTATGCACATAGCACCCTTTGAAAAATCAACGGAAATTACATTTTTTGCATCTCTGTCAGGTACAGTTGCAAACACATCAATTCCTAAAGCCTTGCATTTTTCAACTTCATCTTCCAAATCCTGACAAATATATACAGGAAGTCTGAAAAGAGCACCCATTGATGCTCTCAAAGCCTTTGGATTATAAATATCACAACCACCGAAAATTACCATTCCATCAAGTCCCAATGCCTCAGCAGTACGAGAAATCGCACCTAAATTATCAGGATTCTGAATGGTATCAAGAGCAATATATTTCTTACCCTTTTCATACTCAAAACTATTCTGCTTCATTCTGACAGTACACACAATTCCCTGCGGAGTTACAGTGTCGCTTATAGCCTTCAGTACATCATTGCTTACAGTATAAAATGACTTACAGCCATCTCGTAACGATGCGATTTCTTCGCCATATTTTTCAGCACAGTTTTCAGTACAAAAAACGCTTTGAATTTCACAACCACTCAAAAGGGCATCATGACACAAACGGACACCTTCCACTACGAAAAGTCCGCTGTTTTTTCTGTCCTTAGATGAAGTAAGGAGTGATTTTACCTCTTTAATTTTCGGGTTATTTTTAGCATTTATTACAACATCAAACATAATTTATAAAACGGAAAACCACGCGCGAGGCTTAACTCGTGCGTGGTTAATTAATTATTTAAGAGCTTCTTTTGCTTTTTCTGTGAGTGCTGTGAATGCTGCAGGGTCAGCAATAGCAATCTCTGAAAGCATCTTTCTGTTAAGGTCAATACCAGCCTTCTTAAGACCGTTGATGAATGTTGAGTAGTTCATACCATTCATCTTGCAAGCAGCTGAAATTCTTGTAATCCAGAGCTTTCTGAAATCACGTTTCTTCTGCTTTCTACCGAT
>CAJGCX010000055.1 GCA_904501895.1 Clostridiaceae bacterium | reverse complement strand
CTTCTTTTTGCATTTTTAGCAGCAGCCTTAGCGAGTCTTTCTTTTCGTTCCTCACGATAAAGCTCTGCCTGAGTTTTGTTGTTTTCCATGGGAAAAACCACCTTTTCGAACATTTTTGAGTTTTCAAGTGAAAATGTATGCTGTTACCAACATACTTTATCACATTAACGTACCTATTTTACACTATTTTAATAGAATATACAAGAGTAAAATTAAAATTTAACATATTGTACAAAAAAATACGTTGTTTTTTGGTAATAAAAAAGGACGGATTTTCACCGTCCTTATATCTTGAGTATTATTTTGGATTTATCCACCGATTTCCTGGTCAATTGAACCTGCACTTACAGGGACAAGCACTTCCTTTTTACCGAATTTGCCTTCAAGTCTGAATACCTGGTCAGGCCTTGGGCAATACATTGTAAGGTTGTTTTCCTTACCACCGTGCATACGGAGCTGAAGCTGACCGAATGCAGGAATCACAAGTGGAATAACCTTTCTTCCTGAAACAGAATTCCACATACTGAAAGCAAAGTACATGCAGTTAAAGAATGGGTCCCAATGGTTAGGGTAATCAAGTAACTTATTGCTGAGTTTATTTAATTCACCTTCATCAAGGTCTGTTGTTATTGAAACAAGGCCATCACCACCGTGAACATTACAGCAGTATGCTTCAACATTATAATAAATACCGATGCCGTCGTCACAAGTGAATGAAAAAAGACCTACTGAAACACCTTCATTAGCAGGAAGTGTATAGTGACCTACCTGTATCGGTCCGTCTGTAAGATTTTCCACATAAATCCAAGCGTGACCAAAACCCTCTACTCGTGTTACAACGGAGAGATTAGCGACAATTCGTGTGCCTGTTCCTGATTTTTCTTTATATTCAGGAACTGATTGCGCATAAGCGTTCATCATATCAGCGGCTTTGTCAATTTCTGCCTTTTTATAGCCTGCATCCATAAGCTCTTCATAAGGAATGTTGTTTTCATCAAATACTTCTGCTGCAAAAGCAGTAGGAATAATTGAAAAAATGAGAAGAATTGAAAGGAACAGACTTGAAATAACCTTTGTCACCTTAGTGAATTTCATATAAAACACCTCATAATAATTAATCTTACAAACAAATTTTATCATTTAGAGTGTTGTATTTCAATAACTTTTTTTCTTTTCTTATTGTAAATGTGAAAAAAATACTATATAATAAATTGAATAATTTTGCATAGTAATAATGCATTGAATAATAAGGAGACGGATTTTATGAAATTTATGGCATTTGACGTTGGTGGTACAGCAATTAAATTCGGTTTGGTTGATGAAAACTTCAACGTTCTTTTTTCAGAGGAATTTCCAACTAACACATATAAGGATACTGACAATATGGTGCTTCGCGCTATGGAAGCAAAGCTTAAGGAATATGAAGGTCAGTATGATGCAATCGGTATTTCAACAGCAGGCCAGGTAGATATTGAAACAGGAACAATTAACGATGGTGTTGGTAACATTCCTAACTATAACCATACTTGTCTTCGTGTTTTTGAAGAAGAATTCGGTGTGCCTGTTGCAGTTGATAACGATGTAAACTGTGCTGCTATCGGTGAAGCTCATTTCGGTGCTGCTCAGGGTGAAAAGGATTTCCTTTGCCTCACTTACGGTACAGGTGTAGGTGGTTGTATCTACATTAATGGTGACGTTTATCGTGGTTCAAGATATGCAGGTGGAGAAATGGGTCATATGGCTACTCATAAGGATGGAAGACCTTGTACTTGTGGTAGAATCGGTTGTTATGAGGCTTATGCCGCTTGTCGTGTTTTCACAACATCAGTTTCAGAACGTATGGGCAAGCCTATGAATGGTCGTGAAATTTTCCAGCCTGAAAATCTTGCAAATCCAATTATCAAGGAAGAAATCAATAATTGGGAAGATGAAATTGCATTAGGACTTCGTAACCTTTGCTACATTTTCAACCCAAGCCTTATCGTTCTTGGTGGTGGCATTATGGCAGAGGATATGCTCATTAAGGATATTAATGAAAAGGTTCAGGAACAGCTTGAGGATAACTACAAGCACGTAAGAATTGTAAAAGCACAGCTTCGTAATAAGGCTGGTATGCTTGGCGCTGCATATCTTGCAAGTGAAAGACTTAAGACTTGGAACAAATAATTATGTTTTTTCAGAAAAAACCTTTTCCAAAAAAATATGGCTATTACACAATTCCAATGGTTGACCTGAGTGTTGAGCCGGAAAATATACCTGAGGAATTAAAATACCTTTATAATTACTCTATCGTTGATGATAATGCAGGTTATCTCGGTCACCCTGACTCAGTGCTTCTTAATAATGGTGATATCCTCACTTTTTATCCAAAGGGACACGGTAAGGGTGCTGTAATTTCAAGAATTAGTGATAATGGTGGTGTGTCTTACGATAAGACAATTGAAAATCCACCTGTATCTTGGGAGAAATCACTTGAAACACCAACTGTTTATCGTTTGCAGTTTAAAAATGGTGAAGAAAAGTTAATTCTCGTTTCTGCAAACTCAAAATGGCCGGGAATGTCAACCCCAGGTGGCTTTAACAGTTCAATTTCTCTTGATGAGGGCAAGACCTGGACAGAATTCAAGCGTGTGTGGGATAATGACAGCGAAATGCCACTTATTCCTATTGTTGCAATGGCTTCACTTACACGACTTAAGGAAAATGGTGAATTTGTTGACAAGTGGATGGGTATTTTTCACGATAGCAATTTCATAAATTATAAGACAATTCTTACATTTGATGAAAATGGTGATTACCATTGGTCAAAGCCTGAAAAATATCTTTCAATGTATCGTGATATTGAAACCTATGCCGGTATCTGCGAGGTAGAATGTGTCCGTTCAGAGGGTGGCAAGGGTGATGAGCTTTGTCTTATTGCTCGTTGCAACAAAAAGACCTGTACATCTCTTCTCATTTTCTCAAATGATGAGGGTAAAACATGGTCAAGACCTAAGGAAGCACCTTTTGCACTTAACGGCGAACGCCATAAGGCTGAATACACTGATGATGGCAGACTTTTTATTACATTCCGTTCAATTGAGCGTGACCGTAAACGAGTAAGAGCTATGAGAAAACTCGGTGGTGAAGTAAAATGGTATTCTGAAGGCTGGGTTGCTTGGGTCGGTACTTACGATGACCTTAAAAATGGTACAGAAGGTCAGTACAGAATTAAGATTGCTCACACATATCTTCCAAAACAGAAGGAGCCATCAATCGTTGCTAATGCAGACACAGGCTACTGTGGTAATGTTGTTTTAGCAGATGGTACAATCGTCACTGCATCTTATGGTATCTTCTCACCTGAAGAAAAGGAAAGCGGTACATACAGTACTGATAAGGGTAAGCAGAAACGAAAGACATTCATAGCCTCAAAGAGAATTAAGCTCAGCGATGTAGAAAAGCTTATAAAATAAAATTAAACTGTCGGTTATAACTTAACCGACAGTTTTTTAGCGTAGCTTTTCTTGACTTTTATTACTTTAAATGATATTATTATTCAGCAAATTTAATATGCGGATGTGGCGGAATTGGCAGACGCGCAGGTCTCAGACTCCTGTGGATATTGCTTCCTTGTGGGTTCAACTCCCATCGTCCGCACCAAAAAACAGAGGTTATTTAAACATAACCTCTGTTTTTTTATCACAATATTCTCCAATCAATTTCCGTCATACCTCGTAAACGGAGGAACTCATTAGCCTTTTTGAAATGTCCGTTGCCGAAAAATCCGTTATACGCTGATAATGGACTCGGATGAGCCGATTCTAAAACAAGGTGATTTGGGTTTGTTATGATTTTAGTTTTTGCTCTTGCATTTGCTCCCCAAAGGAGAAACACCATTGGCTCCGGTCTTTGATTGAGCAATGAAATCACATTATCAGTAAAAATTTCCCAACCCATTCCCTTGTGGCTGTTTGGCTGACTTTCACGGACTGTCAGAACTGTGTTCATCATAAGAACACCTTGCTGTGCCCAATATGTAAGCTCACCGTGTTCAGGTATAGGGTATCCGTATTCAGCGTGAATTTCCTTATACATATTCTGTAATGACGGTGGTGCTTTTACACCTTTTTGCACAGAAAAGCAAAGCCCGTGAGCCTGATTAGGCTGATGATAAGGGTCCTGCCCTAAAATTACAACCTTAACGTCCTTGTAGTCCGTATATTTAAGAGCGTTGAATATGTTATTCATATGAGGATATATGGTTTTTGTTTTATATTCCTCAACAAGAAATTTTCTTAAATTGAGATAATAGGGCTTTTGAAATTCGTCCTTTAAAAGTATATCCCAGCTGTTATTAAACTGTACCATTTTTAAGTCTCTCAATCATCATAAATGCAGATTTGTAAATGTCACCACAACCCATTGTGAGGACTAAATCTCCTGCCTTTGCATTCTTTACAACGTATTCTGCAACCTCTTCCTGAGTGTTGAACCATACTGAATCAGGGATTTTTTCAGCTAACTGTGAAGTATAAATATCGTAAGTGTTAACCTCACGTGAACCCATAATTTCAGTCATAACGCATCTGTCAGGAATTTTAAGCACGTCAACAAATTCGTCGAAATGCATCGCAGTTCTTGAGTAAGTGAATGGCTGGAAAACTGCCCAAACTGTGTTATAGCCCATTTTCATAGCAGCCTCAAGTGTAACCTTCAATTCAGCAGGGTGGTGAGCATAGTCATCAACGAAATCAATTCCGTTGTATGTTCCTAAATCCTCAAAACGACGACCTGCACCCTTGAATTCCTGCAATCCCTTAATACAATCCTCGAATTTTGCACCTGAATAAATTGCAGAAGCAATTGCTGCAAGTGCATTAAGCACATTGTGAATACCAGGAATAGAAAGCTCAACACTACCTAATTTTTCACCCTTATACATCACGTCAAATTTTGTGAATGCACCTTTGTATTCCTCAACATTTTCTGCATAGTAATCATTTTTGCTATCAAAACCAAATGAAATCATTTCCTTACCCTTAATGTCCTTAATGGCTTTAAGGGTATTTTCGTCATCACCATTGTAAATGATTGCCTTTGTAGCAGAGTCTGCAAATTTCGTGAAGCTTAAAATAAGATTATCCATTGTCTTGAAGTATTCAAGATGGTCTTCGTCAATATTGAGAATAACAGCAACATCAGGACTCATTTTAAGGAACGTATCCTGATATTCGCATGATTCCATAACGATAGTTTCAGTTTGTCCTACACGACCATAAGAGTTTGTAAGTGGTAATTTACCACCGATAACTGCAGATGGGTCAAGTCCTGCTTCAATCATAGTCTGTACAGTAAGTGATGTTACAGTTGTTTTTCCGTGAGTACCACAGATTCCGATACAGTTACTGAATTGACGAGAAACCTCACCTAAAAGCTCTGCTCGTTGAAATGTTGGAATACCACTTTCGAGTGCTGCCTTTAATTCAGGATTTTCCTTTGAAATAGCAGCAGAATAAACCACCATTTCTGCACCTTCAATATTTTCTGCCCTCTGTCCCATCATAACCTTGATTCCCATTTTACGAATACGGTCAACAATGGAGCTTTCATTATTGTCAGAGCCTTGAAGAGTATAACCCTTGCTATGAAGAATTTCAGCAAGAGGACACATTCCGCTACCGCCAATTCCAATAAAATGTATGATTTTTACAGTTTCTAAAACCTTTGAAATATTACTCATTTTTATCACCATTCTTTATTATATTACATCTTTTCAAAAATTTAAACACCTAATCACCATTTTTTTGAAATTTCATACATTGATATTAGGAATGAGATGTTAAGGAGTAATTTATATGAAAAATATTGTCATAATCGGTGGAGATAAAAGACAAAGATATTTAAAGGATTATCTTGACGAAAAGGGATATAATGTTACATCTTATGGACTTTTCGATTGGGATGATGATACTGACAGGTTAAAAAGCATTATAAATGAGGATTCGGTCATAGTCTTGCCTTTACCTGCAACACGCAATGATAAAACTATTGTTATGCCTTTTTCAAAAAGAGAAATTACCATTGACCGTCTTGTGTCATTTCTCGGTAAGGGCAATATAATTTTCGGTGGGATGATAAAAGGTGAGCTATTGTCTCGTCTTCGCGAAACAGATATACCCTTTGTAGACTATTATGACAATGAGTTTATCGAGAAAAATGCAGTTCTTACTTCCTTTGGTGCATTGAAAATATTGTTGGAGCATATTGATTTTGCCCTGCCACTGGGTAAATATGCTGTTACGGGTTATGGCAGAGTGGCAAAGGAAACTGCATCACTTTTAACATCTCTTTCCTGCGATGTTACCGTTTTTGCACGAAACAGCTCACAGCGTGATGACGCTATGATTAAGGGCTGCAAGGCAGAAGCCTTAAGCAAGCTATCACTACAATCAAATACTTTTGATATTGTCATAAATACAGTACCTTCAAATATTATAGATGAAACAGCAATCAGCAATATGAAGCAAAGCTGTAAAATAATCGAGCTTGCCTCTGCACCATACGGCCTTGATTTTGATATTGCACGAAAATATTCAATAGATGTTGTGAAAGCCTTTTCTCTGCCGGGAAAATACACACCAAAAACAGCAGGGGAGTTAATCGGCAAAAAGATATGTAATACCTTGCACAAGGAGGAATAAAATTGAGCAATTTAGCTGTGGGATTTGCACTTTGTGGTTCATTCTGCACTTTTAATAAGATAATCCCACAAATGAAACGATTAACCCAAGAGGGATATAAAGTAATCCCCATTATGTCACATACAGCATATACAACGGATACACGCTTTGGAAAAGCAAAAGATTTCAATGAGCAAATTGAAGAAATATGTCAGAATAAAATAATCTATACAATTTCAGGTGCAGAGCCAATCGGACCTAAAGAATTGCTTGATGCATTGGTAATTGCACCGTGCACAGGCAACACTCTCGGTAAGCTTGCCAACGGAATAAGTGACACATCTGTAACATTAGCCACAAAGGCACATTTGCGAAATAAGCGACCTGTAATTATTGCAGTTTCAACCAATGATGCCCTCGGTACATCTGCAAGAAACATAGGACTCCTTATGAATAGTAAAAATATTTATTTCGTACCTATGGAGCAGGATGATTACATTAATAAGCCTAATTCCATTGTGGCAGATTTCAAGTATATTCCCGATACAGTCCGTGAAGTACTTGCTACGGGTAACCAACCACAACCCATATTGTTGTAATTATGAATGCTGAATTCGTAATGCGTGATTTTGGCCTTCCCTCTGGAGGGGAAGGTGGCACGAGCAAAGCGAGTGACGGAAGGGGGGATCCCTACAAATTATAATTTACAAAACAAAAGGCAGTCCTTTTGGACTGCCTTAATTACGCATTAAGCATTATGAATTACGAATTGAATTATTTCTGCTCAAAGAACACCTTAAATGCTCTGTATGCCATATAAACATCAAGCTTTGAAACCACTTCCATAGGTGCGTGCATTGAAAGTACAGGCACACCAAGGTCGATTGTGTCAATGTCAAGGTTAGCAACGTACATAGCAACTGTACCGCCACCGCCTGCATCAACCTTGCCAAGCTCACCAATCTGCCATACAACATCGTTTGCGTTGAGTATTCTACGGATTTTTCCCATATATTCAGCAGAAGCGTCAGATGTACCACTCTTACCACGAGCACCTGTATATTTTGTAATAACAACACCGTTGTTAACGAATGAACAGTTCTTTCTTTCACTAACCTCAGGGAATGAAGGGTCAAATGCAGCATTAACGTCTGCTGAAAGACATTCTGACTTTGAAAGCACTCTCCAAGGCTCAACTCCACCCATACGAGCAAGGTCAGAAATGAAATATTTCATATATGATGAGTTAAGACCTGTATTACCGTCAGAGCCGATTTCCTCCTTATCAGTAAGAACTGTAAGGCAAGTGAATTCAGGATTTTCAACATTGAAAATTGCCTGAGCAGCAGGGTAAGCACAAACCTTATCATCGTGACCGTAAGCACCGATAAGACTTCTGTCAAAGCCGATGTCACGTGCCTTGAACGCAGGAACTAATTCAAGCTCTGCACTTAAGAAATCACTTTCAGTAATTCCGTATTTTTCGTTAAGAATCTTGATGATGTTGAGTTTAACCTTGTCAGCACCCTCATCCTTTGAGAATGGACGTGAGCCGATAAGAATATTGAGCTGTTCACCCTGAATACCTTCACTCATTGTCTGCTTCATCTGATTCTGTGCAAGGTGTGGAAGAAGGTCAGTAACGCAGAATTGTGGGTCGTTTTCATCTTCACCTACATTCACCTTAACTGTTTCACCATTTGCCTTAACAACAACACCGTGAAGTGCAAGTGGAATTGCAGTCCACTGATATTTCTTGATTCCACCGTAATAGTGAGTCTTGAAATATGCAAGTGAAGAGTCCTCATAAAGTGGGTTTGGCTTTAAGTCAAGACGAGGTGAGTCAATATGTGCTGCAGAGATTTTAACACCCTCTGAAATATCCTTTTTACCGATTACGCAAAGAATAATTGCCTTGTTTCTGTTGTTGAAATATACCTTGTCACCGGCATTGTATTTCTTTGTGTTGTCAAATTCAGTATATCCTCTTTTTTCAGCCTCTGCTACGAAAAATTCCACTGATTCACGTTCAATTTTTGCAAAGTCAAGATATGATTTATATCCTTCACAAAAATCGTCAGCAGCCTTAACTACTGCATCATCAACAGTTTCCATAGCGTGCTTTGGCTCATAAAAAAGCTCTTTTTTCATTTCATTTAAATCCATAATATTTTCTCCTTTCGATTACAATAATTGTAATGTGATTGGTTTAATTTCTACGTTTATATCATACGGTGGATAATTCCACAATATAAAATCTGCCTTTTCAGTAAAGAATTTTTCATCCTTCTGAGCATTGATTCTCTCAAGTGCCTTTTCTTCGGTAATATTATCTCGATTCATTATTCTTTCAAGACGGATATCCCTTGGTGCTACAACGGCAACGGTGAAGTCGCAAAGCTTATCCTCACCACTTTCAAAAAGTGCAATGGCATCAATGATTACACCACGATATCCAACCTCTTCCATATCCTTAATGATGGATTGAATTTCCTCGGTTACTGCAGGGTGAGTAATTTCGTTGAGAGCGTTTGTGTCCTCTTCACTTGCAAAGGCACGACTTGCCAGAACAGGTCTGTTTGTTGTGCCGTCTGCGTTGATAACATCATTACCGAAACGCTCCTTCAATTTATTTTTGACATTTTCGTTATTATTTATAACTTCACGGGCAACCTTATCCGCATCAATGTGATAACAGCCATAAGCCATTAATTTTTGTGCAACGGTGCTTTTACCTGCACCCGTAAGACCCGTAAGACCGATAATTTTCATTATATCACCTTTATCTTAAATCCACTTGCACGGATTAAACGATTATACACAGCGAGTCCCATTCCCTTTGTATCAGGACAACGTGCATAAACCTTTGTTGCACCCATTTCGTCAAGCTCACGTAAGGCATCGAAAAGTCTTGCACTCTGACTAAAACCATCATTTATGTCACCATAAGTAACAGCAGGGCAGGAGAGTGACTTTTCCTCACCGTCAAAGCATAATGCAGTTGCATTTTCACTTTCACAAAGGCTTTTGAAGGTATCAAAATCACTTTTGATAATTGTTATGTCAGCACTCGGTGCATAATGCTTGTATTTCATTCCTGGAGATGATGCAGTTGCACCCTCTTCTAATTTATTAAGCACAGCATCGTCAACTACGATTTCACCGATTAACTCTGTCATTTCTTCAAGTGTGACACCACCGGGACGAAGGAGTCTTGGTGGGTTTTCTGCAAATGAAATTACAGTTGATTCAACACCGATTTCGCAGTTACCACCGTCAATAATAAGTGGAATTCTGCCGTTCATATCGTCATATACATATTTTGCATTTGTAGGACTTGGACTACCTGAAAGATTTGCTGACGGTGCAGCAAGTGGAAGTCCACACGCTTCAATAATTGCTCTTGCATAGTCACTTTTTGGCATTCTAACTGCAACTGTCGGGAGATTTCCTGAAACAACATTTGAGATTTTATCACTCTTTTTCATAATCATAGTGAGTGCAGCAGGCCAAAATTTTTCAGCCATAATCTTAACCTTTTCAGGAATTTCCTCAACCAATGGTGCTAAATCTTCAAGCTTTGCAATATGCACAATAAGTGGGTTGTCACTTGGTCTGCCCTTTGCAACAAAGATTTTTCTGACAGCATCCTCGTCGAATGCATTGGCAGCAAGACCATAAACCGTTTCAGTAGGAATACCAACAACCTCACCATTCTTAAGGCACTTTGAAGCTTCCTCTAATGCTCTTTCATATTCAGTTGTAATGTTAATTACTTCTGTTTTCATAAAAATTACTCGTTTGCTTTAAGTTTTTCTGCAGTATCCGCTGTGATAAGAGCATCGATTATTTCATCAATGTCACCATTCATAATCTGCTCAATTTTATAAAGAGTAAGACCGATTCTGTGGTCACTTACTCGACCCTGTGGGAAGTTATATGTTCTGATTCTTTCGCTTCGGTCACCTGTACCTACCTGACTCTTTCTCTGACCTGCAATTTCAGCATCGTGCTTTGCCTGTTCAATTTCAAGAAGTCGTGAACGAAGAACCTTAAGTGCTTTATCCTTGTTTTTATGCTGACTACGTTCATCCTGACACTCAACAACCATACCTGTAGGAATATGAGTAACACGGATTGCAGATGAGGTCTTGTTAACCTTCTGTCCACCTGCACCACTTGAACGGAAAACGTCAATCTGTAAATCAGCAGGGTTTAATT
>CAJGCX010000054.1 GCA_904501895.1 Clostridiaceae bacterium | reverse complement strand
TCCTATATTCTGCATCACAGGTGATGATGGTAATTCTGCCATAGGAATGTTCTGTTTTTCACAAAGCAACTTTCTCACTTTGTGATATGTTTCTGTGTAATCGCCCCATTCAGTTAAAGGCGCACAATAATCATAACTTGTTACAGTTGGTTCATAGCCCTTCTGATGATTTGCACCTGCAGTAAATCCAAAGTTTGTTCCACCAAGGAACATATACATATTGAATGAAGCACCCTGATTTATAATTTCTTCAAGCTCAGGAACTAAATTATCTGCTTTTCTTGTGTGATGCTTTTCACCCCAATGGTCAAACCAACCACACCAAAATTCCATACACATTTTGGGTATTTCTCCATAAGGCTTTAATGCGTTGAAAGCAGTTGATGCACGAGAACCAAAGTTAAGAGTAGGTAAAATTCCTTCTATTGTTCCACCTGAAAGCATATTACACCATGTTCCATCAGAAGTGAACTTTAATAAATCCATACCAAGCTCATCATACATATCTGAAAGTGCACGAAGATACTTTTTATCGTTGGAATAACTTCCATATTCATTCTCAACCTGCATAGCAATAATATTACCACCATTTGTAATAAACAAAGGCTTGAGAATTGAAAACAGCTTTTCGAAAAAATCTCTTACATGACCAAGATAGACTTCGTTATTACAACGAAGTTCAATATTTTTGTCCTTTAAAAGCCATGCAGGAAAACCACCGAAATCCCATTCTGCACAGATGTATGGTCCCGGTCTTACTATTGCGTATAAACCAAGTTTCTGGGCTGTTTCGATAAATTTTACAATGTCAAGCATACCGCTGAAATCAAAAACACCTTTTTGAGGTTCGTGAAGATTCCAACAGACATAGGTTTCAACTGTATTGAAACCTGCAAGCTTCAGTTTCAACAATCTGTCTTCCCAATATTCAGGGAGAGTACGGAAGTAGTGCATAGCACCTGAATAAATCTTAAAAGGCTTGTCGTTAAGAAAAAATTCGTTGTTTTTAAATTGAAATGAACCTGCCATTTTGTATCTCCTTTGCTACGTGGGGATTATTTTATATAAACCACCACAAAGTTGATTTTAAATAATTATATCAAAAAGATATCTATTATTCAATAAAATAGAATAATATTTTATTTTTTCAAATCAACACACTGTTGTTATGTTGACTTATTGTTAATTTCTATATATAATTTTAATAAGATTTTATTGGGGAAAGTAATAACTTAAATAAAGAAAGAAAATCTTATAAGGAGAAGCGAAATGGGAAAGATTAACAGTTTGTTTTCTAATATTAAACAGCATTGGAACACCCCTGCTGAAGGTAATTATGTGCCATACAAGGAGATTGTTAACCTTGGTGTTGCAGGGTTTGGTATTCATTGGGCATCAACACTTGGTAATGCAATCGGTCTTAGTGCTGCTAACTTTATTGTCGGCGCAAGTATTGGTCTTCAACCGGTGCATTTGCAGATAATGTTGATTATTGCAAATATCGTTGGTATTCCAATTGGAATTTTCAGAGGTTGGTTTTTTGATAATCACAAATTACCTGGTGGTAAGTTCATTCCGATTATGTTAAGAACACCAGTCCCAATTGCAATTATTTCAACGCTTTTTGTATGGTTGCCTTATAAAAATATGGAATACTGGACAAAAGTTGTTGTTGTATGGATTGGGTTTATGATTCTTTCCGTTTTCTTAGGCTTCTATAATGAGGCATTTGCATTCTTTAAGCAGGTTATTACGCCAAATGCACAAGAAAGAGCAAATGTTTCAAGCATTTCACAGATTCTTTATTCTTTTGCACCAACGGTAACATCTCTTGTTGTACCAACAATTGCAGGTCTTACCTGGGGTATGGATAATATCTGGACATATCGTGTAATTTATCCGGGCTTTACTGTTGTTGGTCTTATTGTGCTCTTTATTTTTACACCAAAACTTAAAGAGAGAATTATCGTTGCAAAGCGTCCTGTTGAATATGTAAGCCTTATGGATTCACTCCGTGAGGTTGCAAAGAACAAATATTTCTGGATAATCAATTTGGGCTCATGGATGGGATTCCTTGAAGGCTCAAGCGCTGTGCTTGTTAACTGGACATTCAACTATTCTGATGGCGGTGCGCACAAGGTTTATATGGGTCTTGCAACTACTCTCATTTCAAACGCAGCTCTCTGGGCAATGATGTTAGCGCCATTCGCAATTAAACTTATGGGTAAGAGAAATCTTCTCATTGTACATAACACAATAAATGTTTTCTTATATCTGATTTTATTCTTTGTTTATAAAAACGTGCTTTTGATGTGTATTGTTGTTTATCTCAATACATTTGTAAACACATTCTCAAATGTTTATACACCAAATATCAATGCAGATATGCGTGACTATCATCAGTGGAAAACAGGCGTAAGAGTTGACGGCCTTTTCACACCACTTACACTTATTGGTACTATTTTAGGCTTCTTTACAGGTCTTGTGCTTCCTGCAATTTATGAAAAAATGGGTCTTAAAGAAGATTATTCCGTTCTCTATAATGATGAAATGAGAAATAATCTTTTCACAGTGCTTATTATCTGCTCAATCGTGGGTTCAATTATGAATCTTTTTCCATATCTCTTCTATGATTTGACCGAGAAAAAACATCGTGGATATGTTAACGTGCTTAAAATCCGTGCAATGTTTGAAGATTACGGCAACGGTGAGCTTGAAGATGCACAACTTATCGATGCCATGAAAATTATTAATGGTGTAAGAGCCGATTTGCAGAAAAAAACTGTTGATAAGAGAGCACTTGCACTTGCACGTAAGAATAAAGACAAAGAAGCAATTCGTCTTGCAAAAGCAGAAATTCGTGAATCTAAAAAGCACAACGAATTTGTCGATGGTTTGCCAATTGTAAAAGAAGAACTCGAAAAGTTTAATACAGAGCGTTACAAAGCACAGCTTGCTTCTGCAAAAGCAACTCTCAGTAATGGTGAAATTTATCTTTATTCTGATTGGAAAGCAGAGAGAAGAAAAGCAAAACAGTTACCACATTCAACAGCAGAAGAAAAAGAAATCCGTGCAGACGCTTTACAACTTGCGAGAACAAAGAAACGGTCTTTCAAACTTCTTAATAAATACGGAAAAGAAAATCTTGTTCTTCCAGATGAGAAACTTGCAGAAGAAATCAGAAACCGTGAATATAACACAGAAACAGAGCGTCGTCAAATTAAAAAAGAGCTTAAAGCTTATACAGATGGTGTTTCAGTTTACAGACGAATTACTAAGCCTTATAACGATGCAAGAAATCTTGTCATTCAGGCTGAAAATTATACACATTTAGGTGATATTGAAAAGCTTTATGAAAATATAATGGCGAAAAACTGAAACAAGCTTAACCATTTATAAATTTATAAAGTAAAAATTTTTTTATTGAACAACTTTAATACAAGTGATTTTCCAACAGTTACACAAAAAGCGTTGCAAGAGGGACAACAAATTCCCAAATGCAACGCTTGTGCTTTCTAAATGGCTTAAATACTATATAAAACAACGATACCACTATTGACCTGAATTGTATCAATAGTGGTATCTGATTTGGCATTGACTACGCTATTTAATACAATTCGTTGTTTGTAAAGTAGCGTTAATTTAAATGCTTTTAAAGTAAATCAATCAGCGAACTCTTTATCATAAGCTATAACTTTTCCTGATTCAGCATTGATTTCATATTCGTATTCATATTTTCCTTCAACGAATTCTACTTCGTAATGGGCAATCAAGTCATCACGGTCAAGTTCAACTTTTACTGCTTTTACTTTTGCGGAATCAACCTTTGCATGGGATAAAGCAATTTCTTTTGCCTTTTCCTTTGAAATCAACTCTTTTTCAGGAACTTGTGATACCTGTTCGCGAACAGGTTCTTTTTCTATGTCTTTTTCAAGAATAGCACCGTTTGCTGCATTGATTTCATATTCATATTCGTATCCGTTAGCAACGAATTTAATGTCATAGTGGGCAACAAGGTCATCAGAATCATAATAAGCCTTTTTGAAAACAGCATCTGCTTTTTTAATTTTTGCATTTTCTAAAGCAATTTCTTTTGCCTTTTCAATACCGATATGGTTCTTATCCTGTTTTGCAACATTCGGTAATGGTGAATTTGCAGGTTCATTCTTTTCTTCATTTGCTTTAACGGGTTCTGAAACTTTTTCACTGTTCTGGACTTTCTCTTTTTCTTTTTCAGCCTTAATAACAGCACCATTATCGACAGCAACTTCATACTCATATTCTACATTTTCATACTTGAATTCAATATCGTAGTGAGGTTTCTTGTCATCCTTATCCAATGATGGCTGTTCAACTAAAACTGCATCTTCTCGTTTAACACCTGCATCCTCAAGTGCAATATCAATTGCAGAATCAAGTGAAACATTTGCGGATTCTTTAGGCTTTGCCTGTGCTACAGGAATGCTTGATTCAGCGTTTTCCTGTTTTTTGGCTTCGAGCTTGTTGTTAGCGAAAGCACCAACAACTACTACAGATAAAATAAGTGCCAATGATAATAAAATAGCGATAATTCTTTTTTTCATAAAATCAATTCCTTTCGTTTTTTAAGATTATATGTTTTATTTTTTTATCAGCCGTCCTTGACTGTGTCTAAATAATAATCTTAAAAGATTAAAGGAACATTAGAAAAAACTAATTTTTCAAATTTTTTTAAAAATTATTGAAATCTCTGTAAATTCATCAATTTTTGAATTTGCGAAGCACTCTGCAGAATGTATTTCAGCTATTTTCTTTACAAGGGAAAGACCAAGGCCAAAGCCCTCTGTTTCACCTCTTGATGAATCAGCTCTGTAAAATCTGTGCCATATTTTTGGTAAATCCTCTTCCTTTATACCTATACCGTTGTCCTTAACAGTTAAAATAACATTGTTGTTTTCTTCGTAAAGCTTAACGTGGATATTACCGTTTTCTTTACCGTATTTATCAGCGTTTGAAAGCAGATTTTCAACAAGCTGTGTAATGAGAGTTGTATTCATATCAATTTCAATACCATTATTTATATTAAATTCAAGCTTGATGTTTTTTGTGGTATTAAAATTTGTGCAGATGTCATTTACTAAATTACTGATATTGCCTTTTTCAAGGGTGAATCGTGTTGCACCCTGTTCTGCTCTTGTTACAGCAAGAAGTGAAGAAACAAGACCTATCATTTTTTCATTTTGTTCGTTTATAGATTCAAGTGCCTCAACTCTGTCATTTTCATCAGCATTTTCTGAAAGAGCATACTCACATTCAGCTTTTATAACAGCAAGAGGTGTGCGTAATTCATGTGAAGCATCGGAAGTAAATCTCTTTTCATTTTCAAATGACGATTGAAGTCGTGTAAACATATCGTTGAATGTATCACCTAATTTGTGAATTTCATAAGGTGCATTACCTGTATCAAGTCGTTTTGAAAGGTCGTTACCTGATGAGATTTCCTGTGCTGATTCTGTAATTTTTTCAACAGGTTTAATTGTTCTTCTTGTGATTATATATGCACCTATAGCAGCAATAATTATGAATGCAGGGAAAAGATATAACGCATTTTTTGCAACTGCATCAAAGGTCTCATTGGTGTCATTTATAGGGCAGATACCACGGATATACACCTTATCATAAGATGAGTGTGAGGATGTGAAATCGATTTTAAAAGCATTTCTGTTATGGTAGCTTGTCAGCTCAATGCCTATGATTTCAGCATCATCCTTTGAAACACCTGCATGAGAAAGTGCGATTTCAATAGCTTGTGTAGTATTAATTCCATCTTTAAAATTTGTTTCGGAATATGGAATTGAATTGTGCTTTACCGTAGGTGTTACATCAACTTCATAAGAAATAATTTGTCCGGATAATACATCTATTTCATATTCATACTTGGTAAAATCAAGAAGCATTGAATAGACATAATACCTTTCACCATTGATTTCTGTTTCTGTAACATCTTTTTCTTTAAAGTTAGGTGAAATAATAAGTGTTTCAGGAGTTTCACCCATAATATATTCGCCTTTTTCTGTGAATAAGTCACAGTAAATACCGCCTGAATAAAAAACAAAATCGTTTTCGACCTCGAAAATACCGTTACTGTATTCCATTTCACCTGTGTTGTTTTTAACAGCAGAAATGATTGTTTGCTTCATTTTTTCATTGGTAGTTTTCTGGCTCATAATCATAAGTGCTGTGATGCTTAAGCCACAGATAACTGCAATAAGAATGATTATCCACAGAGTTGTAATTGTTTTAAATGATAGCTTTTTCATTTTTCCTCCCTGAGAACATATCCCATTCCTCTGACAGTGTGTATGAGCTTTGTGTCAGAGTTGTCATCAATCTTTTTTCTTAAATAACGGATATAAACGTCAACAACATTTGTTCCACCCTCATAATCAAAGTTCCAGATATGGTCTTCAATCTTTTCACGGCTGAGAACAATACCCTTGTTGACAGCAAGATACTGCAAAAGTTCATATTCCTTTGCCGAAAGTGATATGATGTTACCGTTTTTTGTTACAGTTCTGCTGGAAAGGTCAACCATCAGGTCACCTACACAGATAACATTTGATTTTGAAACACTGTTTTTACGGATAAGCACACGAACTCTTGCAAGCAGTTCTTCAAAAGCAAAGGGCTTTACAAGATAATCATCAGCACCAATGTCAAGTCCTTCAACTCGGTCTTCAATACTGTCACGAGCAGTAAGGAACAAAACAGGTAAAGTGTTTCCGTCGTTACGGATTTTTTTAAGAAGTGAAAACCCGTCAATCTTTGGCATCATAACATCAAAAACAGCCGCATCATAGTCGGTCATGCTTATCATATCGTATGCTTCTTCACCATCAAAGCAACAATCAACGCTGTAACCAGCAGATTTAAGCTGTTTTGCAATTATTCTGTTCAAACTTTTTTCGTCTTCTGCAATAAGAATTCTCATTTTTACACATCTCCTATGGTAACACAATACATTACCAATGTTAAAGTAATATTAGAGTTTATATTTTTATTATCGCAAAATGAAACCTCTATGTCAATTATTAATATGTTCTTGTGTGAATTTGATGAAAAAGTATTATTAAAAACATACGAGAGCCGTCAATGCTATAAAACTCATACACCAGACTTGTGCTTTAATAAGTACCAAATAAAAAATGGTTTAATGAATCTTAAAAAATTAGAAATAGAAAAACTGAATGCATCAAGTATAGAGATAGAAAAATTTGTATGATGCAGTATTTTCAAATCACGCTTATTGTGAAAATGATTTTCCTTGTTATCGTGCATTAAAAAACAACTAAATGTGCAGTTTTTTAATATTTATTTTAAATAATGTTACAATTCAGCTGTTTAACGGTTATCAGTAATTTAACGATAGGTTAGATAGTTTTTCTTGCGAATCAACTTAATAGCATATAAAAAAGCGTTGCAAGAGGGACAACACTAATCCCAACTGCAACGCTTAAGTCTTTTAAATGGCTTAAATGCTATATAAAACAACGATACCACTACTGGCGCAAATTGTTGGGTAGTGGTATCTGATTTGGCATTGATTTGATATAATTCGTCGTTTTTTAAATAGCGTTGTAAAATTAATAACCGTCCTTTATCTTTATTAATTACTCTTATTCAGTTCAACGATTTCTACAAGTTGAGAAGGTTGGCGTGTAGTAATATTGTCAGCACAGAAAGGAAGTGTTTTTGCCATATCAAACTTTTTGTTGACGGTCCAGATTGAAACGAGAAGACCTTCGCGGTGAAAGACATCAACAAGTTGTTTTGAACAAGTTTTATAGTTTATATTAATTCCCACTGCACCAACTTCACGAGTTTTCTTTGCAAGTGAAATAAGATACTCCTCATCAGTGTTTTTTTCTACATCAACATCAAAATTGAGCCAATAAGCAACATCAGGAGTCTGCTCCCTTACCACTTTTATATTTTCTTCCCTTATACCTGTATAAAAAATCCTGTCGCTTATTCTGTGCTTTTTGGCAAGCTCTGTGACGACTTTAAGATTAGCTACACTTTTACAATCAACATTAACCTTGAGGTCAGGTAGTTCTGCTATTAAAGCGAAGGCTTCATCAAGAGTAACACAGCCACTCTGAGGTTCGTCGTGTGAAAGTACTGCTTCGCCGTTGGAGGTGAAATTAAGGTCAAATTCAACTATATCAGCACCACTTCCATAGCCCTTTCTTATTGAATCAAGAGAGTTATCCTCAGTCTCCTCACAACCCGTATGAGCCGTAACAGTAAAACCTTCAGGCAAAACGACATGCTTTATTTTTATGTAATTATAACCAGAGAAGATTAGTGCGACGATAACTACCGACGTTAATAAGGCTATAATTATTTTTGCAACTTTTTGCCATGTTTTCATTATAATCTTCTCCTATTATTTTAGGTATTGTAAGGATTTTCGACTTATTATAGTGCATTATAACATATATAGTTTCTTTAAATCAATATAACATAGCAAAAGAAAAACACCCATCTTGCGATGAGTGTTTTTTTCTGGCATTAACTACGCTATTAGATACAATTCGTCATTTTTGTATAGAACATTGCAATTTGTAAACTAATTCATTTGTATCTGCTTGACAAGGTTAAGCCACAACCTATATAATTTGATTATAATAATTCATAAGAGGTGTTTTATGAAACAAATTGATGCATCTGATTTTGGCGTAAAATCTCAGCAGGACATAACTGAAAATCTCATAAAATTATTGTCTTATATTAAAACTGTTGACGGTGAAAAAACAATCACTTTTGAAAATGGTACATATTATATAGATAGTGAAAAATGCATAAAGCAGATGCTATATATTACCAATACAACTGGTGATGAGGAATATGCAAAGCACGAAACACCTCACTTGAATACTATTGCATTTTATCTCAAAGACATTTCAGATTTAACCATTGACGGCAACAATTCAGTCTTTATTATTGAAGGAAAAGCTACAAATATTGCACTTATCAATTCACAAAACATTATAATAAAAAATCTTGAAATCCGCCACACTCATCCCGATATGCACGAATTAAAGGTTGTGAGAAAGTCTGTATTCAGCGTTGATTTTGAGATTGACAAAGATAGCCTTTACGAATTCCAAAAAGGTAAAATGTATTTTCACGGCAAAGATTATCGTGTACCTGCTGACAAGGATGCTAAATTTTCTTGGTGGATTGGTCTTATAAGAAAAGAAACACCTGACAAAGTTAAAAGGGTTACACATCCACTAGTTGCAAAGCTCAAAATCAAGGATTTAGGCAATAGAAAAATCAGAGTTTTTTATCCTAATACATCAAGATTTAAAATTGGTGATTGTTATTATATCTATGATGTCCGTCGTCAGTTTGCAGGTATTTTTATTGACAAATCAAAGAATGTCACACTACAAAATATAAAGCAGAGATTTAATTATTCCCTTGCTCTTGTTGTGCAAGACAGTGAAAATCTTACAATTGAAAGCGTTGATTTTTCACCCGAAAAGAATAGTACAAGAAAACTTTGTTCTGTTGCTGATTTCATTCAGCTTTGTATGTGCCGTGGTAAAATGACAGTTAAAAACTCTTACTTTGACGGTGCAGGTGACGATTGTCTTAATGTACACGGAATACACTTTAAAATTACAGAAATAAAAGATAATAAAATCAAAGTCCGTTTTATGCACCCACAGACTCACGGATTCAATCCATTGAGAGTCGCAGATGAAATTGCTTTTATCAATCCTGAAACTATGCTTGAAACAGGTAGAGCGGTAATTAAAGACTCAACACTTTTGAATGAACAGGAAATCCTATTAACTCTTGAAAACATTGACAAAGCAGTTGTTGGAGATGTGATTGAAGATATATCTGCTTGTCCTGATTTAGATTTTATAAACAATACATCAACACGCATTATCACAAGAGGTCTTCTTATAACCACAAGAGGCAAGGTCAATGTTGAAAACAACCATTTTATCAGCACAACAATGAGTGGTATTCTTCTTTCGGATGATGCAAATAATTGGTATGAAAGTGGAATGTGCTGTGATGTTACCATAAAGAATAATACATTTGATTACTGTGGTGAAACACCTATACTCATTAAACCTGAAAATAAAAATCATTGTGGTGCTGTGCATAAAAATATAAAAATTATTGGTAATACATTCAATAAATATGATGGTGAAGCAATCAACATCAAATCAACGGATAATGTCTATATAAAAGATAACAAATTTCTTGATGACGATTATCTTGTTACAAAAAATTGTACACAAATAAGGAAGAATTAGATTATGAAAAAGGTTATTGTTGTTTCTAAAACTCATCTTGATTTGGGTTTTACTGACTATGCCGAGAATATCAAGCAGAAGTATATACATTCATTTATTCCTGAAGCAATTGACCTTGCAGAAAAGGTTAACACACAAGACAAAAAGTATTTTGTGTGGACTACGGGCTCTTGGATTTTAAAAGAGGCACTCAAAAATCCACAACAGAAAGAAAAACTTACAAAAGCCATTAAAGATGGTAACATTGCGTCACACGCAATGCCATTCACAACTCATACAGAATTGCTTGATGAGGATTCACTGGATTATGGTCTTTCACTTGTGGATGACCTTGACACAATTTGTGGCAGGAAGACAATTTCTGCTAAAATGACGGATGTTCCCGGTCATACAAAGGGACTTGTTTCGATTTTAGCAAAACACGGAATTAAGCTTTTGCATATTGGTGTTAATGGTGCGTCCGCTCTTGTTGATGTTCCTCCTTGTTTTATATGGAAAAATGGTGATGACGAAATTATTGTAATTTATTCAGGAGATTACGGTGGAGCCTTCAAATGCGATTTAATTGATGAAGTACTTTATTTTGACCATACACTTGACAATCACGGTGCTCCGTCACCACAAAAAGTAATTGATAAGATAAATGAAATTCAAGCGGAATATCCTGATTATGAAATTACTGCAGGTACG
>CAJGCX010000053.1 GCA_904501895.1 Clostridiaceae bacterium | reverse complement strand
CACAATACTGATACTGATGTTAAGCTTTACTTCCGTGTTGGTGCTGTGTTCAATAATGCAAAGATTATTGTTGAATGTGACGGTAAAGAAATCCTTTCAAAGAAAAAGGTTAAGCTTTGTCCCGGTGAAATGGAATATGTTACTCTCAAGCAGTCAGTTATTAAGGAACTTCCTGTTAATTCAGAGATTACAGTAAGAGTGGAGGCATAAGAAAATGGAAAATAGAGAACTTGTTTGTGTTGCTTGTCCTTTAGGATGCCCTATAACTGTAACTTTTGATGCTGACGGTAATGTGGAAACTGTTACAGGTAATACTTGTAAGCGTGGTGACGCTTACGCTCGTACAGAGGTTACAAACCCAACAAGAATGCTTACAACTACTGTTAAGGTAGAGGGTGGCAAATCTTATGTTGTGCCTGTAAAGAGTGCAAACCCAATTCCAAAGGGTATGATGTTCGAATGTATGGAAGTTATAAACAAAGCATCTGTTAAAGCACCTGTTAATATCGGTGATGTTGTTATTGAAAACATTCTCGGTACAGGTGTGGATATTATTGCGACAAATTATGCAGAATAAGAAAAGTTACGAGTTGGCGGCGGAAGTAATTCCGTCGCCACGACAATTAGAATGGCAAAAATTAGAAATGTACGCTTTCTGTCATTTCGGTACAAATACATTTACAGGTAAGGAATGGGGAGATGGTACTGCTTCTCCTGAAGTCTTTAATCCCAAAAAGCTCGATGCTCGTCAATGGGCAAAAGAGATTAAAAATGCTGGTATGAAGGCAATTATTCTTACTTGTAAGCATCACGATGGCTTCTGCCTTTGGCAGAGTGATTATACAGATTACTGTATGAAAAACAGCCCTTTTAAAGACGGGAAAGGTGATGTTGTAAAGGAAGTCAGCGATGCTTGCTCTGAATACGGACTTAAATTCGGTGTTTATTTATCACCTTGGGACAGACATGAGGCTACTTATGGCACAGGAAAAGAGTATAACGATTATTTTATTAATCAATTAACAGAGCTTGCCACAAATTATGGTGACATTTTCTGCTTCTGGTTTGATGGTGCTTGTGGTGAAGGTAAAAACGGTAAAAAGCAGGTTTATGACTGGAACAGATATTTTTCACATATCCGTGAATTACAGCCAAACGCAGTTATTAACATCTGTGGTCCTGATGTTCGTTGGTGCGGTAATGAAGCGGGGAAATCCCGTGAATCCGAATGGAGCGTTGTCCCTTATTACGTAAGTAATCAGGATTATGTTGCAGAGCATTCACAGCAGGAGGATACACCTGAATTTGCTAAAAATGTTGATGCTAAAACACAGGATTTGGGAAGCCGTAATTTTATCGATGGAATTAAGGATTTCATCTGGTATCCTGCCGAAGTTGATGTTTCTATCAGACCGGGTTGGTTTTATCATAAAAAAGAGGATTTTAAGGTTAAATCCCTTAAAAAGCTTATGCAGATTTATTGGGGAAGCGTTGGTGGTAATGCATCACTTCTTCTTAATATTCCACCTGATAAAAATGGCTTACTTGCAAAGGCTGATGTTAAAAGACTCCGTCAGTTTGGGGATGAATTGCGAAAGGAATTCCCTGAAAATCTTGCAATTAATTGCAAGATATCTGCTTCTTCAAACCTTGACACTGACCATATAGCAGAAAATATTTTAATTGAAAACCGTTATTGGCAATGTGGTGAGGGGGACGAAAACCCTGAAATCACTATTGAATTTGATTCTCCAATAACAGCTGATAAAATCGTTTTGAAGGAAAATATTGCAACAGGTCAACAGATTGAATCCTTTGATATTTACGCCGATAATGGAAACGGATTTGAAAAAATTTGTTCATCAACAATAATCGGTGCAAAGCGAATATGTCGATTCAAGAAACAAAAAATTAACCGAATTAAAATTGTTATTACTTCATATCGTATAAAATCAACTCTTAATTCAGTTGAAATTTATTGTAAAAAATAAATACAAGGCAGTAGGGCGGGGGCTTTCTCCCGCCATTATTTATGTCTATATTCAAATTATAATTTATTGGGGAATTAGTAAGTGTCTATTCTCGGCTCCCCTTGTCAGGGTGCGGGTCTCCGGTGGAGACCTCTGCGAAGCAGAAGCACCGACCGAACCGGCAGGTGAGACCTAGCTGTCTGCGAAGCAGACTGAGGGGTAGTAAGTTTCACTGTTAAACTATCTCTCCCTCCGCCATTTTCTTACGAAAATGCCACCTCCCTCGTCAGAGGGAGGCATTATAATTGCAACGCAGTTCTTTCATTTTGCGCTTTGCATTTTGCATTCCCCTATAACCTCCAATTTATCAATATAATCTAAATAAAAATGCACCCGACAATTACTGTCAGGTGCGTTTTTTATATTTTATTCATTTTTTTTACTGCTGGTCTGCCCAGAGGTAATCTCTTAATTCCCCTGATTCTAACAACTGTGGATAATCCCATTGACGGAGTGTTTCATACACACCAATTGCAACAGCATTTGAAAGATTAAGGCTTCTTGCTTCGTCAATCATCGGAATTCTTACACATTTGTCAGCATTTTCAAAAAGCAATTTTTCAGGAAGTCCTGCAGTTTCCTTGCCAAAAACGAGATATGTGTTATCAGGATATGAAACATCAGAATGTCTTTTCTGTGCCTTTGTTGAAAAATAGAAGAAATTTCCACCTTTGTTTTTCTCGAAAAATTCTTCCATTGTGTCGTAATATGTAATATCAAGGAGATACCAGTAGTCAAGCCCTGCTCTTTTAAGCTTTTTATCATCAGGAGTAAAGCCCATTTTACCTACTAAATGAAGTCTTGCACCTGTTGCAGCACATGTACGTGCCACGTTACCTGTATTCTGTGGAATTTCAGGCTCAACCATTACTATATTCAATGTCATTTTTCATCACCCAAATTTTAAAAATTTCATTTACAAAAATATAATAACATTTTTAGAAATAATTTAAAATACAATTTGATAATTTTTTTAATTTTCTTTCAAAAAATATTTTAGCTCATAAAAATTCTTTGAGCAAATCTGAAAGAAAGGAGAAAAAATTATGGATAAGAAACAAATAGGTAAGGTTGTAGGTGCAGGTATGCTTGCTGGTACAGCCGCAATGGCTGTTACAAACTCATTGACTGATAACAGCACTAAAAAGAAGATGAAGAAAACTGCAAAAAAGGCAATGAATACAGTTAATGATGTTGTTGACAGCGTTAATAAGATGATGAAGTAAGAGGAACACAAAATGAAATGTTCTGTTAAAGTAATTTGTGTAATAATTTCTATATGTTTATTCTCATCTTGTGAAAGAAGACAAGTGCCTGAATATAAACCTGAAACAAGTGCTTCAACCTCAACAACTAAAAATAATAATGTTGAAACCTCCGTTTCACCTGAGCCTATGGCTGATAGTACAACTGCAAGAAAATCTCATAGCTACGGTGTTGCAAAAAATGGTGTTGCAAACGAAATATCAATAAATGCACAGAAATATTTTGATGAAAATGGCTTTAATGCACTTTGTCTTGATATAAAATCAGAAGAAAAAGTTTTGTATCTAACCTTTGATTGTGGCTATGAAAATGGCTATACATCAAAGATTCTTGATGTTTTAAAGGAAAAGAATGTTCCTTCGGCATTTTTCTGTACTTTGCCACAGGTCAAGGAAAATCCTGAGCTTATCCAAAGGATGATAAACGAAGGTCATATTGTGGGAAATCATTCTGTAACACATCCGTCTTTTGCTGAAATTTGTATTGAACAGATGAAAGAAGAAATCAATGGAATGGAAAAGTATCTGAAAGAAAATTTTAATTATAGTGAACCATATTTTCGATTTCCAAAAGGCGAATATACGGATAATGCACTAAAGGTTGTAGATTCTTTAGGCTATACAAGCGTTTTCTGGTCATTGGCTTATGCTGACTGGGATTTGAATAACCAAAAGGGTGAGGAGTATGCTTTCGATAAAGTTGTATCAAGGCTTCATCCGGGTGCAGTAATACTTCTTCATTCAGTTTCACCTGACAATGCAAATGCTCTTGGCAGTATAATTGACGAAGCAAGAAATCAGGGCTATAAATTCTGTTCATTGAGAGAATATCCAAAAAATTGACAAAAATTATCAATAATAAAAGTTTTATAAATGCTTAAACTACTATTGCAAACGCAATTGATATAAAACTTTAATTGATAAGGGGTGTATTCAAATGTCAAGAGGTAAAAAGAATGTAGTGCCTGAGGCTCGTGAAGCTCTTAACCGTTTCAAGATGGAAGCAGCTTCTGAAGTTGGCGTAAACCTTAAGCAGGGCTACAATGGTGACCTTACTTCAAAGCAGGCAGGTTCTGTCGGCGGTCAGATGGTTAAAAAGATGATTAAGTCATACGAAGAAAATATGAAATAAAATCATATGAAAATTAAAAGAACCCGACGGGAAATATCCCGTCGGGTTCGATTCTATCAGTGTAAAAATATTTTAAAAATAATCAAAAAAACTATTGGAAAATCAGAGAGAATGTTATATAATATTTTAAATATATTTTTATAAAGGGGAGATAGGCGTTTTGGCATCAAAGTATTCTGTTTCATTAGAAAAAATTATAAACGAATTTGGTTTGGAAACAATATATTTACCCTGTGACGCATCCGAGCTTTCAATCACATCTCAGGAGGTTAACAGACCCGGACTTTTACTTGCAGGTAACGATAAATATTTTGACCCTGCACGTGTTCAGTATCTTGGCTTTTCTGAGTTTGAATTTGTAAAATCATTCAGTAAGGAAGAACAGCTTGAGTGTATGGACAGACTCTTCAGTAAACAACCATCTGTGGTTATTATTACAAGAAGTATGGAGCCACTTGACGGTATGATTGAGGCTGCTCAAAAATATCGTGTTCCTATTTTAAGAACTGCTGAAGCAACCTCTGCAAGTATGTCAACTCTTATTTACTATTTAGGTACTGCGCTTGCACCTCGTATCACACGTCACGGTGTTCTTGTTGAGGTTTACGGTGAAGGTGTTCTTATAGTTGGTGACAGTGGCGTTGGTAAGAGTGAAACTGCTATTGAGCTGATTAAGCGTGGTCATCGTCTTATTGCTGATGATGCTGTTGAAATAAGAAAAGCGTCTGCTAAAACACTTGTCGGCTCTGCTCCTGATAATATCCGTCATTTTATCGAGCTTCGAGGAATAGGTATTATCAATGCACGTCGTCTTTTTGGTATGGGTGCGGTAAAGCTTACTGAAAAAATCAATATGGTTATTCAGCTTGAGCCTTGGGATAGCTCAAAGGTATATGACCGTATGGGTCTTGATAATGAATACATAAATATTATGGATGTTAAAATCCCGCTTACGGTTGTACCTGTTAAGCCTGGTCGAAATCTTGCAGTTATTATTGAATGTGCTGCAATGAATAACAGACAAAAGAAAATGGGCTATAACGCTGCTCGTGAGCTTCTTCATCACCTTGGTATGGATGAGGGCTATGAGCCAAAATCACAGGAAATTGACATCTGGCAGAATTATTAATTGAAAGTAGGTATCTGAGTGTATAAGGAAATCGCATTGTTTGCAGAAAATGTTGGTGCAGAGGTTATTTACGATGCACCTATGAAAAGATATACAAGCTTCAAATGTGGCGGTAATGCAAGTGTGTTGATTATTCCTGATTCACTTGATGCTCTTAATAAAATTATCGATTTTTCTTATTCAAAGGATGTAAAGCCATTCGTTATAGGAAATGGTTCCAATCTCCTTGTAACTGATAATGGCATAAACGGAGTTGTTATTAAAATCGGCTCAAAGATGTCTGAAATTAAGCTTCTTGACGAAACAACAATTTATTGTGAAGCAGGTGCTTCACTTAAAGCTCTTTGTATGTTTGCCCTTGAAAATTCACTTTCAGGACTTGAGTTTGCTTACGGTATTCCCGGCACTCTTGGTGGTGCTGTATATATGAATGCAGGTGCTTACGGTGGAGAAATGAAGGATGTGCTTTATTCAGTTAATCACATTGAGAATGATGGTATTAATGGTACACTTAATAAGGAAAATCTCGATTTAGGTTATCGCCACAGTGCTTACACAAATAATGGCTTTGTTATCACATCTGCTGTTATGAAGCTTACTAAAGCAGATGAAAAAGACATTAAGGATGCTATGGATGATAAGCTTAAAAGAAGAAAAGATAAACAACCTTTGGAATATCCAAGTGCAGGTAGCACCTTTAAAAGACCTGAAGGGTATTTTGCAGGAGCACTTATAGAGGATTGTGGTCTTAAAGGCTATACAGTCGGTGGTGCACAAGTAAGTGAAAAACACGCAGGCTTTGTTATAAACAAAGGCGGTGCAACTGCAACTGATGTTATGACACTTATTTCTGATGTGCAAAGAATTGTAAAGGAAAAACACGGTGTAATGCTTGAAACAGAGGTTAAAATCGTAGGTGAGTAAAGGAGTAGGAAAATGCAGCTTGTAATCGTTACGGGTATGTCAGGTGCAGGTAAATCAAGAGTAGTTGATTCACTTGAGGATATGGGCTTTTTCTGTGTTGATAATATGACACCAAAGCTTATTCCTGCATTTGTAGGTCTTCTTAATGACTCTACTGAAATCCGTGAAAAGGTTGCAATTGTTGCCGATGTTCGTCTTGGTGATTCATTTTCACATCTCTTCTCTGCTCTCGAAGAATTAAAGAGGATAGATTGTGAGTATAAAATTCTCTTTATGGATGCTGACAATGATGTGATTTTCCGTCGTTATCAGGAAACAAGAAGAAAACATCCACTGTTTTCTGATTCTTCAAAATCATTAAAGGATGTTATTACAGAAGAGCGTGAAATACTCCATAAGGCACGAGATATTGCTGATTTTATAATTGATACATCATATCTTTCAACATCACAACTAAAAGAGAAAATTGCAAAGCTTTTTGTAGATGATGTGACAAAGACAATGAAAATCAGCGTTGTTTCCTTTGGATTTAAATACGGCTCACCAAAGGATAGCGATTTACTCTTTGATGTTCGTTGTCTTCCTAATCCGTTTTATGTGCCTGAGCTTAAACCGAAAACTGGACTTGATAGTGAAGTTTTCGATTATGTTATGAGTTTTGACGAGGCAAAAAATCTTGAGCCAAAGCTTACTGACTTGGTTACATATCTTGTTCCACTTTATATAAGTGAGGGTAAAAGTCAACTTACTATTTCTGTAGGATGCACCGGTGGAAAGCATCGTTCGGTTGTTTTTGCAGAAATAATTTATAATGCAATAAAAGATAATGGTTTTAACGTATCTGTATTTCACAGAGATATAAATAGATAAGGATTTTTAATATGTCATTTTCATCAAATGTAAAAAATGAAATATTATGTCTTGACATAGAAAATGAGTGTTGTCGTCACGCTTTCGCTTACGGTATGATGCTTTTTTCAAGAGCATTTTCATACTACGATATCTTTCTTTTGACTGAGCATGAGGGCGTTGCTAATAAATATTCAGAGCTTATGCAGACTGTTTGTGATGTCAAGCCAAAACTTACAAGGTCTGATGCAGGTAAATTCAAGGTGGAAGTAACCAAAAAGGAAGACCGACTTAAGGTTATGGAAACTTTTGGCTATGATAAGAAAAACGGTGGTTCAAGACTTAATTGGAGTAACATCTCTGATGAGTGCTGTAAGGTAGCTTTTTTAAAGGGAGCATTTCTCACTTGCGGTACAATTAATGACCCTAACAAGAATTATCATCTTGAATTTGTTGTTCCGTATCTGAATTTAAGTCGTGACCTTAAGCTTTTTATAAAGGAAAATGACGAGTTGTCAGTTGAGCCTAAAAGCATAACTCGAAATTCGAACTATGTTGTATATTTTAAAGACAGTGAATCTATCGAGGATATACTTACTGCAATGGGTGCATTTAATTCTTCCCTTGAGATTATGGGAGTAAAGATGTACAAGGATATGCGTAATAATGTGAATAGAAAACTGAATTTTGAAAATGCAAATCTTGATAAAACTCTTGATGCATCTTCAAAGCAGGTTAATGCAATATTACATATTAAAAAAACTGTTGGACTCTCTTATCTTTCTGAGGATTTGAAGGAGCTTGCAGAACTTCGACTTGAAAATCCTGATATGTCTTTGAGGGAGCTTGGTGAAAAATTAAGCACTTCAATTTCTCGTTCAGGTGTTAATCACAGATTACAGCGTATTTGTGAAATTTCAAATAGTATTAAATAGGTGACAGTATGAGAAGAACAGAAGATTTATCAATAGATATGAGAAAAAAAGAAGATGTTTCTTTCGACTACAATAAAAAAATGCCGGATGAAAAACAAGAAAGAAAGTCTTTTAATATAAATATACCTAAAAAGGGAAAAACATATAAGTCTGAAATGACAGAAGGCACTGTAAAGGTCAAGGTGAAAAAAGGTCCTTGGGATATAGTGTATGAATGGATTGATTCCTTTGTTTTTTCAATTATACTTATACTCCTTGTTTTTACATTCTGTTTCAGAGTGGTTGGTGTTGATGGTGAATCTATGATGCCTACACTCAATCACGGAGATTGGCTTACAGTAAAGGCGATAAACACAGAAATTAACCGTGGTGATATTGTTATTGTGACTCAGCCTAATGACCGTAATGAGCCACTTGTTAAGAGAGTTATTGCTGTTGGTGGCGACACTCTTGATATAGATTTTTTCTCAGGTCAGGTTAAGGTTAATGGTGAAATTATTGATGAGCCATATATAATGGAGCCTACACGAAACAAAGGAGATTTTGATAAGCCTATTAAAATTCCTGAGGGTTATGTTTTTGTTATGGGTGACAACCGTAACAATTCATTAGATAGTCGATTTGATTCTATCGGTATAATAGATGAAAGATACATATTGGGTGTGGCAAATGCTCGTATGTTTCCTTTCGGTGAATGGGAGATATATTAATGGAAGAAAATTTGAATGTTGAAGCTTTGGATGAAGCAGAAGATAAATCAAAAAAGAATGCTGAATCAATATATGAAATTGTATCAATAATAGTTTCAGCGGTTATTTCTGTTGGTATTATTTTCACGTTCTTTTTTAAGATTTCAACTGTTTCAGGAGAGTCAATGGAAAATACGCTTCACGATATGGATAAGCTCATTATAAGCTCTGTTGTTTCGGATGTTGAATACGGCGATGTTGTTGTTACATCACAACCTAATATGTTCAACAAAGTACTTATCAAAAGAGTAATTGCCGTAGGTGGACAAACTGTGTGGTTTGATGAGGAAACAGGTAAAACCATTGTGGACGGAAAACCACTTGATGAGCCTTACATAAAAGAAAAAATGGAATATACACCTGCTATGGATAAGCTTTTCACAGTGCCAGAAGGTCATATTTTTGTTATGGGTGATAATCGTAATAATTCATCTGACAGTCGTGACGAATTCGTTGGCACTATTGATGAAGATTATATTGTGGGAAAAGTTATATATAGATTTGGAGATAAAGAATTGTTTAAAAATCAAGTTAAGGAGTCATAAATATGGGAGATACTCAAAGACAGATTGTTCAGTGGTTTCCCGGTCATATGGCTAAAACACGTCGTCTTATTAAGGAGAGTCTTTCTCTTGTTGACGGTGTTACGGAAATCATTGATGCACGAATTCCTTACAGTAGCTCAAATCCTGAATTAGAAGAAATGATTAATGGAAAGCCACGAATCATTCTTCTTAATAAATGCGACCTTGCTGACAAAAACACAACAAATCAATGGGTCGAATTTTATAAGAAAAAGGGTATAAGAGCAATTCCTGTTGACTGTCGTACAGGTAAGGGTCTTAACAATTATATTGTTGCTGTAAGAGAAGTTTTAAAAGACGTAATTAAGAAAAATGAAGATAGAGGAATGCCGGGAAAAGCACTCAGAATTATGGTCGTTGGTATTCCTAATACAGGTAAATCATCGTTTATTAATAGAATGGCAGGAAGTGCAAAGGCAAAGGTAGCTGACAAAGCAGGTGTCACAAGACATAATCAATGGTTTCCTATCGGAAACGGTATTGAGCTTCTTGATACTCCCGGTGTTTTATGGCCAAAATTTGACGACCCTAAGGTGGGTGACAGATTAGCCTTTATTGGCTCTGTTAAGGATGAAATTCTTGACAGTGAAACTCTTGCTATCCGACTTCTTGAGGTTATGAAAACTGATTATCCTGACAGACTTTCTGAAAGATATAAAATTGCTGATTTCAATGACAAAGAGGCTTGGGAAGTTCTTGAGATGATTGGTAAAAAGCGAGGAATGATGATTAAGGGTGGAGAGATTGACTATGAACGTGCTTCTGTAATGCTCCTCGATGAGTACAGAGGTGGTCGATTAGGTCTCATTTCCCTTGAAAAACCGGAGTAAATTATGGATTATTCATACGAAGAAAAAGTTCTTAATGCAGGATATAAGCTTGTATGTGGAATTGATGAGGCAGGTCGTGGCCCATTGGCAGGTCCTGTTTATGCTGCTGCAGTTGTTCTGCCTTTAGGATTAGAAATAGAAGGACTTAATGATTCTAAAAAGTTAAGTGAGAAAAAGCGTGAACAGTTGTTTGACGTGATTTGTGAGAAAGCAGTTGATTATTCAATTGGTATCGCAACGGAACAGGAAATAGATGAAATCAATATTTTAAACGCCACTTTTCTTGCTATGCACAGAGCTGTTGAAGGACTTAAAACAAAACCTGATTATGCTTTGATAGATGGTAATCAATATCCGAGAATTCCTTTTGTTACAGAGGAAACTGTAGTTAAGGGTGATGCAAAATCAATGTCCATTGCAGCTGCGTCAATTCTTGCAAAGGTAAGTCGTGACAGATTTATGCTTCAGAAAGCAAAGGAATATCCTCAGTATCAGTTCGAAAAGCATAAGGGCTATGGTACGAAGCTTCATTATGAAATGCTCAAGGAATTCGGACCATCTCCAATTCACAGAATGTCATTTCTTAAAAAGCTTTATGGTGAGAAATAATGGAAAAGCATTTGCTTGGCAGATTTGGTGAGGTTATTGCTTCACGGTATTTAAGATGTCACGGATATGATGTTGTATGTGCTCACTATAACTGTAGATTAGGTGAAAT
>CAJGCX010000052.1 GCA_904501895.1 Clostridiaceae bacterium | reverse complement strand
TTGTTGCAAGGTCAACACTTGCATCGCTATAAGTTGAATGAGAATGAAGTGAGCCCTTATATGCTCCCCAAGCATTCTTGCCTTCCCAGATAACATCACGGTAAGGTGAAACGATTACATAATCGTCAGCCTCTGCTGCAAAAGCAGTAAGTGAAAGCACAGGGCTTACACAAAGAGCCAAGCAAAGAATAAGTGAAATAATTTTTTTCATAAATAAAACCTCCCTAATGGAATAATTATACAACGGTATGATTGAAAATACAATAATAAATTATAATTTGTCGGGATGATGCAAATTCAATACTGTCCGGTAACCTCCGATTTATTTTCTTTCGGTTATAAACACACGGAAGAGTGGGAGGCAGGAGGAAAAGAATTTTTTATAGCTTTCGCAGTAATCTCTGTCTGCTCTTGTGCGCTTACAACCACCTGCACGACAAACGGGATAGAATTTACATTCCTTACATTTCTGTGGTACATAGAGGCTTTCTTTTAAAAATTCAATAGCCTTTTCACAATGTGCAAGGGTATCGAAATTCTCATTTTCATCGTTGATATTTCCAAGATACCATTTATCAGTACAGTAAAAGTCACAAGGGTAAATATTCCCGTTACCCTCAGCAACAAACTGATGCATACAATGGCCACACATACCACATTGCTCAGTAGGATTTCCAAGGAATTGATGAACAATATTGTCAAACCAACGGATACTCGTATATTGCCCTCGTACATAGTCCTTAACATAGTAGTTAAAGCCTTTTATAAGGAAATTGGCGTATTGCTCCGGTGTCATATACAATTCACTTTCACTGTTGTCATCAAATGGTCTAAGACAAGGTATAAACTGAAGATACCTAAAGCCCTTTTCCCTGAAATACTTATAAATTTCATCAATATGGTCTGCACAATAGCCTGTAAGCACGGTGAGAATATTGAATTCAACCTTATGCTTTCTGAATTTTTCAGCAGCATTGAGAATTCTATAAAAGGTGTTTTCGTGATTGGCATCAACTCGGAATTTGTTGTGCTCAAAATTTCCGTCAAGGCTTAATCCCACAAGGAAATTGTTTTTATGGAAAAATTCGCACCATTCATCAGTAACAAGAGTACCATTTGTCTGTGTGCTGAAATAAATCGGACTGTTAAGCTTGTTTGAAGCATTAACCTTTTTCACAAAATGCTCAAAATAGGGGAGTCCTGCCATTAAAGGCTCGCCACCCTGAAAAGCAAATGCTACACTTTCACCATTGGCAAATGTCAGAGCTTTTTCTATTAAATTGTCAGCGGTTTCCTCTGTCATAATACCAAAGGACGAAACCTCACGAAGCTCTGTAACATTGTGATAGAAGCAGTATCTACAACGCATATTACAAAGACTTGACGCAGGCTTAATCATTACTGAAAGTGGCGGCATTTATTTTTTCACTCCATAAATTGTTTTCTTCGAAACAATTATATAACAAAGCCCACTGAAAATCAACTTTCAATGGGCTTGATTTGCTTATTAAAGATTTGCGTAATAATCGTGATTTATTCCTCGACGATTTGCCTTGAAGTCATCCATAACATCTGTCATTTTCTGATTAAGCTCTTCTGCGATAGTAGGGTAAGTGCTTGTTCTGTTGTAATTTTCACCCTTATCATCTGTGAGAACGAACAACCAATTTTTTCTTGTTTTATCAAAGAAAGCAGGGTTGTCATTCTGCATCTTACGGAAATATTTAAATGTTATGTATTCGTTTTCAGTAAGCACAGGATATTTGTAATCTTTATACTCCTCACGACTGAGAACATCTTCTGTTGTCATTGTGTATTGAAGTGCTTTAAGCTCTTCACGTTTCATATGAAGGATAGGGTGGTCCTCGTTGTGAATTGCTGTATCATCCTTAAGGATAGGGAGCATTGAAACACCGTCAATTGTTCTGTCTGCAGGAAGATAACTTGTCTTACCGTTTTCACCTGTAATACCGCAAAGGTCAATAAGAGTTGGGAACATATCTGCAAGAACTGCACTCTGTTCTCTTGTTGTGCCTGCTTCCCAGAGTCCGTCGTTGTTAGTCCACTTAATCATAAATGGTACCTTTTGACCTGCTTCATAAGCTAAATACTTACCACCACGAAGCTCACCTGTTGAGCCTTCAAGTGCAGGACCGTTATCACTTGTGAAGATGATGATTGTATCATCCATAACATCTAATTCCTCAAGTGTGTTGAAAAGCTCACCGAGGTAATAGTCAAATTCTGTAACACAGTCAACATAAGTGCCCATACCACTTGTACCGTCAAAATCGTCACCTGCGAAAACAGGACCGTGTGGCCATGGAGTTGCATAATATGCGAAGAATGGTTCGTCAGAATTTGTAACAGCATCTGTAATCCAATCGTTGATTGACTCGTGAATCCATTCACTTGCCTGACTCTGGTCTTTTTTACCGTCCTTGAAGAATTCGTCAGTACCATGAACAATCTCATATTCACCATTTTCTTCTTCAACATAATAGAATGGAGTCATATCATTTACGTGGTGGCTTCCGTAGAAATAGTCAAAGCCCTGATTTGTAGGAAGATATTCACCATAGTCACCAAGATGCCACTTGCCGAAAGCACCTGTATTATATCCTGCAGTCTGGAACACCTCTGCAATTGTGATTTCGTCACCGAGCATACCGTCAGCATTATTGCCCATTTCAATTGAGTTGAAAATTCTTGTAGATGCAAATGGCGAAAGTGTATCAACAGTAGGATAAATAACGTTATCAGCATATCCTCTGAATGGATAACGACCTGTCATAAGGCTGAAACGTGCAGGTGAGCAAACTGAATAGCTTGAATAGAAGTTGTCGAAATTAACACCATCTTCACCAATGCTGTCGATATTTGGAGTGTCATAAATTGCACCGTTAAGTGAAATATCACCCCAACCAAGGTCGTCCATCATAATGAAAAGCACATTTGGTTTCTTCTCTGTGTTTTTGTCGATTTTATTAAGATAATCGTCGTGACCTTCCCAAAGTCTTTCAACATTTGGCTGTGAACGAAGATTCATTGTAAGAACATAGAAAACTGTTGTTCCTGCAAGGAAAATACTGAGAAGAGTTGTCACAACAAAGTGAGCACTTTTATTTTCTGCTTGTTTTTTACCAACACGGAAAAGTGTGAAAAGTGCAATGATACAAGGAAGGATAATTAAAAGGTTGCCGCCTAATCTTACAAAGAAGTTGAAGCTGTCAGCACCTGAAAAAAGTGCGTTTTCAACTGAACTCCAACCTGCTTTTCCTGATGAAAATGCACCAAAGCCTGCATCAGCACCATGGAGTGCGTAATAAAGGACAATTCCAAGCCCTGAAAAACCGTAGCCTGCAAAAAATCCGAGATAAAGCTTTTTGCAAATGAGAATACCGAGGATGATAAGTGCTGAAACAATGCACATAAATCCAACGCTTACAACTGCAAGAAGATTAAGCTTCATAATGTTGAGTGCAAGGGCTAAAAGGATGCCTGCAACCATAATAATTATAGGAAAAGCTTTTTTTGAATTATCGTACATAATTCTTTTTTTCATAATTAGTTCCTCCTATGTATTAATCCTCATATTTCTTTGATTCATTGAGGATTATTTCGTGAACCTTTTCGTTAAGTGCTTTTACCTGCTCACGATTCATTTCGCTTGTTTCAATCGGGTCAAGAATAGTAACCTTAACGTGTGTTGGAGTGATAACACCACCACTGCCCTCAAGGATTTTGAACACGTCTCGCATATAGATAGGTACAACAGTAACACCTGTTTTCTGTACTACCTTGAATGCACCGTTTTTGAACTCGTCAGGAGTGTTAGAAAAGCCTCGTTTACCCTCAGGGAAAATTACCATTGATAAGCCGTTTTTAATCTGTTCAGCGGTTTTGTGAAGAGCCTTGATGCCCTCTCGTGGATTTTCCTGATTTATAGATACACAATGGAGAATATGGCTGATTTGCTCAATAGCAAAAAGCTTATTAAGCTGCATTCTCATAAGGAATCCAAAATTGAAATCCTTCAAAGCGTGAATAAGGACAGGTACGTCAGCATAGCTCTGATGATTAGGAGTAAAGAGTACAGGACGGTCAGTAGGTATTTTTTCAAGACCCTCAACAGTTACTTCAACCTTTGCAGTCTTGACAACGAATTTTGCCCACTTCTTTACAGCCTTATAGCCGAATTTGTCAGCTTTTTCTTGCTTACCCTGTTTTTCTAAAAGTCTGTGGTAGAAAATTTTCGGTTCCATAACAACAAGAACATGTCCGAAAACCTTTCCGAATGTAACATAACTAAAAAGTTTTTCTTTAAAATTTTCCATATTCTTACGCCTCTAAATATTCAATATATTCTTCTAAACACATTCCAAGCTCGTTAATTTTCTTGGCGTGCTCAACACCTACATATCTGAAATGCCATGGCTCATACATAATTCCTGTCTGTACAGTTTTGTTTTCAGCATATCGGAGAATAAAGCCATAGTTTTCAGCGTTTTCCATAAGCCATTTAAACTGCGCTGTATTTTCAAATGAGGATGAAAGTGAGTAGTTGCCTTTTTCAAGGATATCAAACCCCAAGCCTGTGTTATGCTCACTTGTGCCTGAAAATGTTCGGGAGTAGTTTGCCTTGTTAATGGCATCTGCTTCTGAATATCCCTGACTCATATATGAATTTACTGAACGAGTAAAAAGCTTATCCTGAAGATAAATGCTTCTGTAAGCGGATACAAGCTGAAGAGGAACTCCTGCTTCACTTGCTGCAGCAAACATATCCTTTAATGGCTGGTATGCAGCTCTGTCAACAGCCTTAACTGCATTGTGCTCTTCGCAGTTAAGATACATAGCGTCAACATGCTGTCCATTTGACCAATACACCAAATCCCATTTGAAGTCCTCTGGCAATTCGTACTGACGGTTTAAAAGCATAAGGTTTCTTCCGTGCTTAAAGATGTCAGCAGGTACAGCGTCAGGCGAACGGTATTTGACAGCGTCATAAAATGAGCCTGTAAGAGGCTTTGTTGTAATAACGATTGTCTCCTGCTCTTTTGTTGTGCCTACAGTTGAAGCTTCCTTTGTGGTTGTTTCTGTTGTTGTTCCACTTGTTTCAGTTTCAGAAGTTTTTTTCGTAGAATTTTCAACCGATTTGTTTTCTGTAGTCTTCAGAATTTCTGAATTACCCGCTTGTGGTGAAACAGTTGGTTCATTATCGGAAGTTATTGTCACGCCAACAAAAAGAGCTATGAGAATTACAAGACAGGTTATGACAACTCTGATTGTGAATTTCTGTTTTTTTCTTTTTGCTGCAGAACGTTTTCTCGTTTGTGCCATAACACAGCCTCCTTTTTGCGTGAAAAATATTATACCATAAAGATACGGATAAAACAACAACTAAATAATCGTGTCAGTAAAAATAATGCAAAATTTTACATAACACCGCACCATTGTAATATTCTTGTTGACTTTTTACGCTTTTTGTTGTAAAGTAATAAGGTAAATATGCAACTTTTGAAAGGGGTTCATAAAAATGGCTAAAAAGCAGTTAACAATTGAAGAATTCAAAGCAAAAGAAGAAAAAAGTGCAATGAAGAAGGAAAACTTTGCAAAGGTGTTTATGTCATCTATCGCAGTTATGCTTGCACTTGTAATTACATTCAGCACAGTTACTCTTGCTTACACATTCGTTGGCAAGGCTGGTCAGACAACAGTTGTTGCAGGTCCTGCAACTAACGACGGTGGCTCAACAAACGTTGACAATAGCGTTTCTGACGATTTCACATCAGATGTACCATCAGGTGATGAAATGACAGACGTACCATTAGATGATGTAACAGGTGAAGATGCTCCTGTAGTTGATAACGCAGGTGATAACGCACAGGATGATGCTGCAAATTCAGACCAGGCAACTCTTGATATGTACAAGAAGGCTGTTGCTGCTGCAAGAACAAAGTCAAAGTCAGTTATCCGTGTTAAGGACGGCGCTATCAACTATAAGGGTATTGTTGAAGCAGGCGGACTTTCAAGTGCTGCATCTTCTCTTATGGGTATGTTCATGGCAGAAAGCGAAGCTGCAATCGAAGTTAAGAATGAAGAATGGGATAAGACAAAGCTTCCTGATGCAACAAATCTTACTCTCAACGGTATTCAGAAGATTACTTGTGTAGAAAAGGGTAACTCATACATCGTAACAGTTGTTGCAAAGAACGCTACAAACCCTAAGGCTGGTGCTGACGGTGTTGGTTCTGTTGCAGGTGTTATCGAAGAAAGCCAGATTACAGGTTCAATCAGCTCAGTTCCTGGTCTTAAGCTCAGCAACATCAATATCGCTTATGAAAACGTAACAGCTGTTGCTACAATCGATAAGGCTACAGGTAACCTTATTGCTCTTAACATCAATGCACCTTGCATTCTTGGTCTTGATGCAAAACTTGCTATGATTACAATGAACGGTGCTAAGGTTGGTATTCAGGTTATCACAGAATACAAGATTTCTTACTAATCTAAGCTAAAAAAACCAAAGGACTTGACTTTACCGTCAGGTCCTTTTTCTTTATGTTGATTGTATTTAAAATTGTAATTTCTTTATATGAAAATATCTTGCAGAAAATTATAAATAATATATAATATATAGATACATAGGGAGGCGATAGTATGCAATATTTCATATCATTTCTTGAGGGAATAATCACATTTATTTCTCCGTGTCTTTTACCTATGATTCCGTTGTACATTTCATATTTTGCAGGTGGCAAGGAACGAAACACAAAAAAGACGATTAAAAATGCTCTTGGGTTTATACTTGGCTTCACAATAGTTTTTGTTCTTATGGGAGCATTGGCCGGTACATTCGGTAAGCTTTTAAATGAGTATAAAACAATTGTTGATATTGTGACAGGTCTTATTGTTGTATTCTTCGGTCTTAACTTTCTTGGAGTTTTCAAAATCAATCTTTTCAAGGGTGCGAAAAAGGTTAAGACAGACAATTTAGGCTTTTTCTCATCGATGGTTTTCGGTATTGTATTTTCAATCGGTTGGACTCCTTGTGTGGGAGCGTTTTTAGGCTCGGCACTTATGCTTGCTGCAAGTCAGGGTCACGTCACAGAAGGAATTGTAATGCTTCTTCTTTATTCATTGGGTCTTGGAATTCCGTTCTTCATAAGTGCGATTCTTATTGATAAATTACGTGGTGCTTTTACGTTTATCAAAAAGCATTACAAGATAATCAATACTGTTTGCGGTGCTTTGCTTGTGGTGATTGGTGTGCTTATGGCAACAGGACTTTTCGGTAAGCTTTTAGGCTTACTTTCATAGGAGGTTAAATTATGAAAAATACTGTTAAATGGATTATAATTGCAGTTTTGCTTGTGGGACTTCTTGCAGGTGCAACAGCTTTATATAATAAGTATAGTGAAGAATTTAATATGAATAATCAAGTGCAGAGTGAGGAAACAACATCTGAAAATGCAAATGAAAACGCGCAGAATAAGGAAGAGATAAAATACAAAGCACCTGATTTTACAGTAACTGATTATGAGGGTAATAAGGTTAAGCTTTCTGATTTCGAAGGCAAGCCTGTAGTCCTTAATTTCTGGGCAACATGGTGCTATTACTGTAAGGTTGAAATGCCTGACTTTAATGAGGCTTACAAAAATTATCCTGACGTGCAATTCCTTATGGTCAATGCAACAGGCACAAACGGAGAAACTGTTGATTCTGCAAAGGCTTATGTTGAGCAGGAAAAATACGAATTCCCTGTTTTCTTTGATGAGATGTATGAAGCAAATCGTGCATATGGATTATCAAGCTTCCCAATGACAGTTTTCATTGATGCAGACGGAAATATCGTTTCAAGTCGTCTTGGTATGCTTACAAAGGAAGCGCTTGAAGAAGAAATTGCAAAGCTACTTTAAAAAATTACACCGTAAGAGTTAATTCTCCTACGGTGTTTTGCTTTAAATACCACTTAATTCTGCCCATAATTTCATATATGCTGAAATGAATGTACCATAAGGCAGAGGCTGAATATTCAATTCATTATAAATTCTTGTGCTTTCATATCCTGTGTCTAATTTTGAACCAAGGACATACATCGGAATTTGTCTTTCAGTTGCTGATTTGCAGAAATTCACAAGTTTTTCGTTTGATGTGTTGAGCGTTGCGCTGTGATAAGGCTTGAAAAGAATTGCTTTTACATTTTCAAGGGAATATGAGTAGCTGTCAGCAGGTGTGCTTGAAACAACAAGAATCTGTGAATCCTCTGAATAATTTGTAATTCCATTACCCTTGCAGGAATAAGTGCCGTTTACTGTAAATTTTCCGTCATACTGTGCAAAAGGAGTTTTATCTATACTATAAATATTCGCATGGAGTTCATTGTGCATAAGTGTTTTTGACGGAATGTGAATGTTGGTGATATCTTCATCATCATTTTTGTATGATACAAAAACACCTTTACTGATTTTGTTTCGGATGAATTCAACTGCACCCTGGAAATTGGCAAAGCCATTTGAACGGGTATCCTCTAAAGGATAGTCAGCGGAAACGAAAAGGATAGGAAACTGACAATCGCCAAAAGCCATTTCAATAGCTGTACTTGTGTATTGAAGTGTATCTGACCCATGAGTGACAATGATTCCGTCAAAATCCTGTGAAAGTTTTTCTGCGATTTCATTTTGCAAAAGATTAAGCTCCTTTGATGAAAGATTTTCACTTAAAATGCTGTATGGTGAGCTTGTGACGAATTTAATTTCGTTATCATTTTCATAATTTTTCAGCAACACATACTGCATTTTGTTGTCAACGCCAATAAAATCATTTTTAATGCAACTGCCGATTGTACCACCTGTAAAAATAACTGCTATTTTCATAAATCTGTCCTCAAAAATAAAGTCTGTAATATTTATACCATATTATGAAGAAAAAATGAAGATATATTCATTAAAAAAGTGGACCGAAAAATCAGTCCACCTTGAAAATATTATTTTGCGAGGGCTCTTAAATCGTATTCACGACCATATAATGTATATGTTAATGGCTTGTCAGTTTCAAGAACCTCGCTTGGTATAAATATGTAGGCTCTGAATTCATATTCATTTCCTCTGAGTTTTTCTAATACAAGTCCCCCAGCGTTTTCGTTCCACACAGCATCATCATGTCTTCTATAACTTAATCCACCTTCATTATATTCGTATCCATCATCATAATCAACTGTTCCGATTTTATTAACAGTCTGATTGTCTTTTGATACATTCTTTGCAGTATAAGAAATGCAAAGGATGATTTTATCACTGTCTGTTGGTTTTAATCCGTGTTCTGTTATGTACTGTTCAGGTGTCCAACGGTCGTGTATTTGAACATCAGTTGTGAGAGGCTTCCAGAAGTTATCGTTTGCACCACCCCAACCATCGATTACTTCGGCAAATTCAATTGAATTTACAGTAACTTCTAAAGTGTCGTTCCAAGTGTATGTTTCACCTACTTGACCTTCTTTGATTCGTGAGTTGAAAAATGGCAATATGATAGCAATTACGATTACCACAGCAACCACAATTTTGATTTTTTTCTTCATCTTTCTTTCCTCCTGAAAATAAAAAAGTGCGCAACCGAAGCTACGCACCGAAAAATACATAGCTCCATTTGCTGCGACACAAATTCACCCTACTATCAGAAGTATGCGAAAAAGAGCCTATATTTTTACCAAAAGGATAAAAATATACACTACTGATAACGGGTAATATTAAATTTGTGTCGCAAACTGATTATATCATAACCAAAAACAAAATACAATATACAAAAAGTTTGCTTTATATTATGTTTGTGGTATAATAAATTAAAACTATCTCATTGGTGATTTTATGCTTATAAACGGTTTTCAGAAATTAACAATTTTAGATTATCCCGGAAAGGTTGCCTGTATTGTGTTTACACCGGGCTGTAATTTCCGTTGTCCTTTTTGTCACAATGCTTCACTTGTAACTCATATTGATAAGGATACTTACCTTAATAATGATGAAGTGCTTGATTATTTAAAGAAAAGACAAGGACTTCTTGACGGTGTTGTAATAACAGGTGGTGAGCCACTTTTGCAAGAGGGTATTGAAGATTTTATTGCAGAAATAAAATCTTTGGGATATTCAGTGAAGCTTGATACAAACGGAAGCTTTCCTGAAAAGCTTGTTTCCATTGTGGAAAAGGGTCTTGTGGATTACGTTGCAATGGATATTAAGAATAGCAAGGCAAAATATGGTGAAACTGTCGGTGTTGTAAATTTTGACATTACACCAATTGAGAGAAGTGTAGAGTTTTTATTGCAGCACAAGGTTGATTTTGAATTCAGAACAACTATCGTGAATGGATTTCACAATCTTGACGATATACAAGATATTGTGGTATGGATTAAAGGTGCACACAAGTACTTTTTACAGAATTTTGTGGATTCAGGTGACCTTATAAAGCCTGATTTGAAGCCAGTTTCGGCTATTTTGCTTAAAGAAATGCAGAAAAAAGCATCAGAAATTATACCAAGTGTTGAAATTCGAGGAATTTAGAAAAAACACAATATATTGTGCAAAAACCTATTGACAACACACTATATATGTATTATAATAAGTCTCGCTAACCAAAAAATCTGTGCGTAAATGGTAGCGGGACTTTTGATTTGTGCAAAAGAATCTCTATCTAAATACACAGAAAATTTAAAATAACAGGAGGGCACAATATGTATAACGTAGTAAAAAGAGACGGTAAGATAGCATCTTTTGACCTTAAAAAGATTTCTGAAGCTATCACACAGGCATTCGACGCTTGTAACAAACAGTACAACGCAAATATTATCGATTTCCTCGCACTTAAGGTAACTGCAGAATTTGAGCCTAAAATTGAGAATGAAACAATTTCCGTTGAAAACATTCAGGATAGTGTTGAATCAGTTCTTATTAAGGCTGGCTATGACGATGTTGCAAAGGCATACATCATCTATCGTCGTCAGAGAGAAAAAATCCGTAACCTCAACGCAACAATGGTTGACTACAAGGCTATTATCGACAACTACCTTAATGTTAACGACTGGCGTGTTAAGGAGAACTCAACTGTTACTTACTCAGTAGGTGGTTTGATTCTTTCAAACTCAGGTGCTGTTACTGCTAACTATTGGCTCTCTGAAATTTATGATGATGAAATCGGCAGTGCTCACAGAAATGCTGATATTCATATTCACGACCTTTCAATGCTTACAGGCTACTGTGCAGGTTGGTCACTCAAGCAGTTGATTCAGGAAGGTCTCGGTGGTGTTCCTGGAAAGATTACATCAGCTCCTGCTGCTCATCTTTCAACACTCTGTAAC
>CAJGCX010000051.1 GCA_904501895.1 Clostridiaceae bacterium | reverse complement strand
GTAAGTAAGGCTTTTGAAAATACCCTCTGATGAATCGGTCAATGTACCGTCAAAATCGAATAAAATATATTTATACTTACTCATAAATTACTATTTCATACTCCTTGTACCAATTTTCATTTACACCTAATGAGTTGCCCCATTCTCTTTCAGTAATATCACCACAGAAATCGGCACCGTCACATCTGCCATACCAAGGCTCAATACAAACGAAAGGTGCATTTTTCTTTGTTGGTGACCAGATTCCGAAAAGAGGAGCTGTGAATTTCATTGTAAGATATTTTTTATCATTATCAACAAGTGAAACCTCAGTTACATTGCTGTTTTCGATAATGAGTGCATCCTTGTCGAAAATATTATCATGAAGCACAAAACTGTTTTCAACATCGTATTTTTCAGGAGTGTAAAGTCCGTCAGAGTTAACAAGGCTGTATTGAAGCTTTTCTCCATTCATTGAAAGAACGGTTTTGCTCTTTTCACAGTAAAATGCAGGATGAGCACCGATTGAGAAGTAAATTGTTTTGTTATCTGTGTTTTTAACATCCCAACCAACGATAATTCTGTTGTCAACAAGCTCAAATGAGCAAACAAGACGGAAGTTGAACGGATAAACCTCAAGTGTCTTTTCGTTGCTTGTTAATTCAAATGAAAGCTTGCTGTCGCTTTCTTCAATAAGAGTGAATTCGCTATCCCTTGCAAAGCCATGCTGCCCGAGTGAATATTCTTTTCCGTTGTATGTTGTTTTACAATTCTTATATTTGCCAACAACAGGGAAGAGTACAGGACTCTTTCTGCCCCAGAAGGCACTGTCACCGTGCCAGAGCATATCTTTACCTGACTTTTTATTGTAAATTGAAGATAACTCAGCACCGTGAGTATCAATAGAAATTTTCATAAAATCGTTTTCGAGGAAATAAATCATAAGAAAGCTCCTTTTATTGGGCTCCACCCTTTAAAAATGCAAAATGCAAAGCGCAAAGTGCAAAATGTTGGGTCTGCGACGCAAAAATAATATAATTATTATACAATATATTTTCTTTTTCGTCAACTGATTTATGAACAAATGTTCGATAAAGTTTTGCTGAAAAATGTCAAAAAAATTTTCAAAATACTCTTTTAATTTCTGATTAATTGTGTTATACTATTAAAGGCTTTTGAGCGTATTTTTTAAATTGTGGTTTAAAAGCCGAATTTTAAGAGTTTTTCACTATATATTGTGTTTTTATACTTGTGGTTGTTTTGACAACCTATTTGGTTTTGAGGAGGGAAGAGTCCTTGGAAAAAATCATAATAAACGGCGGTAACAGATTAACCGGTGAGGTTGAAATCAGTGGTGCAAAAAATGCTGTCGTGGCTATTATTCCTGCGACAATTCTCGCAGAGGGCGTTTGCCGAATTGAGAATATTCCCAATATCAGCGACGTTTCTGCAATGGTTAAAATTTTACGCCATCTCGGTGCTGAAATAAAAATGATAAATAAAAGTACACTTGAGATTGATACATCTTATATCCGTTCAAATGTTGTTGAACACGATTTGTCAAAGCTTATGCGTGCTTCATACTACTTTATCGGTGTGCTTTTAGGTCGTTTTAATCACGCAAAGGTTGCAATGCCGGGTGGTTGTCAGTTTGGTGTTCGTCCTATTGACCAGCATATCAAGGGCTTTGAGGCTCTCGGTGCTGAAGTTTCGATGGAAGAAAATGCTATGGTTGACGTTAAGGCTGAAAATCTTCTTGGTGCATCAGTTTACTTTGACGTTGTATCAGTTGGCGCTACAATCAATCTTATGTTGGCTGCTGTTAAGGCAAAGGGTCTTACAGTTATTGAAAATGCTGCAAAGGAGCCACATATTGTTGACCTTGCGAACTTCTTAAACTCTATGGGTGCTGATGTTCGTGGTGCAGGTACTGACGTTATTAAAATCCGTGGTGTGGACAAGCTTCACGGTTGTGAATATGCAATTATCCCTGACCAGATTGAGGCAGGAACATATATGGTAGCAGCTGCTGCTACTCAGGGTGACGTTACAATCAAGAACGTTATTCCAAAGCATCTTGAGTCAATTACTGCAAAGCTTATTGAGTGTGGTGTTGTGGTTGAGGAATATGACGATTCTGTTCGTATTTTCTCTGATTGCAGACCAAATCATTGTAGTGTTAAGACAATGCCTCATCCTGGATTCCCTACTGATATGCAGCCTCAGTTCTCTGTTCTTCTTTCAATTGCAAGAGGTAACAGTATGGTTTCTGAAAGCGTGTGGGATAATCGTTTCCGTTACATTGAACAGCTTTTAAGAATGGGTGCAAAGGTTACTGTTGACGGTAAGTCTGCATTCATTGAGGGTGTTGAGGGGCTTAAGGGTGCTCCAGTTGTGGCAAATGACCTTCGTGCAGGTGCAGCAATGGTTATTGCAGGTCTTGTGGCAAGTGGCACAACTGAAATTGAAGAAATTCACCATATTCAGCGTGGATATGACAATATAATCGAAAAATTACGTAGCTTGGGTGCGGATATCGAATTGAGAAACAGTCCTGATGACGAAAAAACCGTATTGAGCGTAGGCTAATAAAAGATAAAGGACGGTTTAATTACCGTCCTTTTTTGATAGAAAAAGGAAGTTTAAATTATGGCAAAATTCTGTCCCTTGTTTTCATCTTCAACAGGGAATTCAATATATATCGGTGGTGGCGATGACTCAATACTCATCGACGTGGGTATGAGTGCAAAGCAGACTGAAACAGCCCTTTGGAATATTGGTGTTGATGCTGACACGGTCCGTAATATTTTTATTACACACGAGCATTCTGACCATGTAAAGGGTATTAAGGTGTTTACTAAAAAGCATAAATCACGACTTATTATGACTCAGGGTACATACGAGGCACTTGTGAAAACAGATGCACTTGATAATGCAAATGAGTGTTCAATAATCACTCCTGATGGTGTTGATGTTGGTTGTATGCTTATTAAACCGTTTTCAATCTCACACGACGCTAATGAGCCTTGTGGCTATACCATTGAGCTTTCAAACGGCAGAAAAATCGCAATTGCAACCGACCTTGGTGTTATGACAGACACAGTTTTTGATGCAATCAGCGGTGCTGACCTTGTAATGCTTGAATCAAATCACGATGTTAATATGCTTCAGTGTGGTGGTTATCCTTATATTTTAAAAAGAAGAATTTTAGGTGTTAAGGGTCATCTTTCAAATGATGATTGTGCAAAAACTCTTGCAAGACTTATTAAAACAGGCACAACACGATTCTTTTTAGGACATTTAAGCAGGGAAAACAACATTCCACAGCTTGCTTATCAGACAAGCGTTTGTGCGTTGGCTTTAGAGGGTGCACAGGAGGATAACGACTATCTTATCAGGGTTGCAAAGCCTGTATGGGATGAAAAGGCGATGATATTATGATGAATGTTCAGCTTATAGTTTTGGGTAAACTGAAAGAAAAATATATGAAGGACTTTGCTTCGGAATATGAAAAAAGACTTTCTGCATATTGTAAAATGAGTGTAGTTGAATTAGAGCCTGTAAAACTTTCTGACAATCCTTCACAGAGTGAAATTGACAATGCACTTATAAAAGAAACAAAAATGATTAAGGATAAAATTCCTAAAAATTCTTACATTTTTGCAATGTGTATTGAGGGTAAGCAGATGTCAAGTGAGGAGCTGTCACAAAAGTTAGAGGATATTGCTCTTTCAGGGAAAAACAATGTTGTTTTTATTATCGGCAGTTCATTTGGTCTTTCAAACGAAATTAAGCAGATGTCAGATTTCAGATTTTCAATGTCAAAAATGACATTTCCTCATAAATTGGCAAGAATTATGCTGACAGAACAGATTTACAGAGGCTTTTCCATAAGCAATAACGGAAAATACCATAAATAATTTATATTTGGGAAATGATTTGTTATTAATTTGTTAAAAATTATACGATATTATTTTTATGAGAAATATTATACACAGAGGAGGTTGCTTGTATGCAAAAAGAAAAAATTCTTGTTGTGGATGATGAAAAAAATATATGTGATTTATTGAGAATGTACCTTGAAAAAGAAGGATATTCAGTTGTAATGGCACACAATGGTGTTGATGCTGTAAGTATGTTTAATTCAGAAAATCCTGACCTTGTGTTGCTTGATATTATGCTTCCTCAGCTTGACGGATGGCAGGTTTGTCGTGAAATCAGAAAACTGAGTGAAAAACCTATTATTATGCTTACTGCAAAGGATGAGGTTTTTGACAAGGTTTTGGGTCTTGAGCTTGGTGCTGATGACTATGTTACAAAGCCTTTTGATACAAAGGAGATTATTGCCCGTATAAAGGCTGTACTCCGTCGTACATCTGCAGTTAAGGAATCAGAAATAAAAGAGGTTAAGTACGATAAGCTTTCAGTTAACCTTACAAATTATGAAATGAAGGTTGACGGTGTTGTGGTTGATACTCCACCAAAAGAGCTTGAGCTTATTTATTATCTTGCAAGTAATCCTGACCGAGTTTTCACTCGTGACCAGCTTCTTGACGATGTGTGGGGCTTTGATTACTTTGGTGACAGCAGAACAGTTGACGTTCACATTAAACGACTTCGTGATAAGCTTAAGGGCGTTTCAGAGGAATGGGAATTAAGAACAATCTGGAGCGTTGGCTATAAATTTGAAACTCATGGCAAGAAGTAATATTTTTAAAAGATACGCACGTCAGGTGAAAAGCTTTTTTACTCATCTTCCGCTTTTTGCGAAGTACCTGACTATTATGACAGCCCTTATGCTTGTGAGCTATCTTGTGCTGATGTCTGCCCTTACGGTCTTTCTTTCAAATCGTTGGGCGAAGGAAACCCAGGAGCTTTTAATATCAAACGTGCAGCAAAGTGCAGAATACGGCGAAAATATCTTGTCGGAATGTAAAAATTCAGATGATGTCAGTAATGCACTGATTTTGCTAAGCAATAATATCGGTGTTACAGCAAATGCAGTTGACATTGACATCTTTTTCGTAAACCATGACGGTAAGGTAATTATCTGTCAGGAGGATTTTCTCTATAATTATTCACCAAGTAGTGAAGGGTGTCTTGTCCACAGTGGATACAGGATTCCTGAAAGCATAATGAAGACTGTTTCGGAAGGTGAATATTTCAGCAGAAAGTCTGTTGAAGGTCTTTTTGCAGAGGATACCTTTTTTGCAGGAAGTCCTGTTTATGTGCAGGATACGTTTGTCGGTGCATTTTTTGCAAGCACACCTGTACAATCAGGACTTGCAGAATACGCTCTTAATTTAGGTGGTATGTACCTGTCATCTGCAATATTTGCTTCGGCATTGTCATTCCTTGTAATTTACGCTTTTACAGCAAAGCTTACAAATCCTTTACGACAGATGTCAAATGCCACAAAGTCCTATGCACAGGGGGATTTTAGCAAGAGAATCACAGTCCGTGGTAATGACGAATTGGCTGAGCTTTGTCAGTCCTTTAATAAAATGGCAACTGCACTTTCGGTGCTTGAGTCCTCACGACGAAGCTTTGTTGCAAATGTGTCACACGAGCTTAAAACTCCGATGACCACAATCGGTGGTTTTATTGACGGAATGCTTGACGGTACAATTCCACCTGAAAAGCACGGTGAATATTTAAGCATAGTTTCAGGTGAGGTAAAACGACTTTCACGCCTTGTTACATCAATGCTCAATCTTTCAAAAATTGAGGCAGGTGAGCTTGAAATCAAGCCAACTAATTTTGATGTGGTACAGCAGATTGTAAACTGTATGCTCACCTTTGAGCAGGAAATTGAAAAGAAAAATATCACAATAAATGGTTTTGAATCCTTAAATGCAACTAATGTTTACGCTGACCGTGATATGCTTTATCAGGTTGTGTATAACCTTGTGGATAATGCAGTTAAGTTTACCAACGAAAATGGTACAATCACTGTTTTTGCAGGTGAGGATAAGAGTGGTAAAGCCTTTGTTTCAATCGAAAATACAGGTGAGGGAATTTCATCTGAAGAAACAGGAAGAATTTTCGAGAGATTTTATAAGGTTGATAAATCACGAAGCTATGATGTAAAGAGTGCAGGTCTCGGACTCTACCTTTGCAAGACTATTATTGAAATGCACGGTGGCACAATCTTTGCAGAAAGTGAAAAGGATAAATTTACAAGATTCACATTCACATTACCAAAGGGTAATGGTAAAAATAACTCTTAATCAGTGGGAGAAACGTATATGGATGAAAATATGAACAGAGATTTTGATTTGAATAATGGTGAAGGTGTTGACAATACTCCGAAGCAGGAGCCACATGAAACTTATACCCCACCAAAACAGGAGCCTGTAACTCCACCAACAGGATATTCGACAAATTATAATCCACAATATACTTATAATTATAACAACAATAATAATCAGCAAAGTCAGTATATGCCTTATGGAAATTATGGCTACAACCCAACTGCACAACAGCCACAGAAGAAAAAGTCAAAGGGCAAGAAAAAAGGTTGTCTTACAACAGTGCTTATTCTCCTTGCAGTGTTTGTTATTTCTATCGGAGTGCTTATTTCTGCATTTACAGGTGATGATGACAAAAAGGGTAATGTGCAGAGTGGTGACGATACACAGATGAGCGTTGTTGAGCCTCCGATTTCTGCAGAGGATGTTAATTCTGCAGGAGACGTGTATAAGAAGGTTAAGGATAGCTCCGTTGGTGTCCTTGTTTACACACGAAATCAGCAGACAGTTTATTCTGAAGGCACAGGCGTTGTAATGGGTCTTAACGGTGATAAAACTGCAACATATATCGTAACATGTGCTCACGTTATTGAAGCAAACAATCCACAGATTATTGTTCAGACTGCAGACGGTACACAGTATGACGCTGTAGTTGTCGGTACAGATATGAAAACTGATATCGGACTTCTTCGTGTAAATTCAACTGACCTTAAGCCTGCAGAATTTGCTTCAACTGATAATATCGAAGTAGGTGACACAGTTTACGCTATCGGTAATCCTGGTGGCACACAGTTCTTCGGTTCGTTTACAAACGGTATGGTTTCTGCTATCGGCAGACCTATCGACAGCCCTGTCGGTTATGAGGTTGCTTGTATTCAGCATACCGCTGCAATCAATCCTGGTAACTCAGGTGGTGCACTCGTTAATGAATACGGTCAGGTAATCGGCATTAACTCATCAAAAATTGCTTCAACTGAATATGAGGGTATGGGCTTCTCTGTGCCTACATCAACTGTAAAGGAGATTGTTGATGAGCTTATTAAGAATGGCTATGTTTCAAACAGACCTGTTCTCGGCATCAACTTCACACCTGCATCACAGAATCAGATGTATTCAATTATTGTAAAGGCAAACAAGCTTCCTGCAGGCTCAATTGTCATCAGCAGTATTATGAATGGCAGTGACCTTCTCAATACTGAGGTTAAGTCAGGCGATATGATTACTGCAGTTAACGGTAAGAACCTTGACACTTATGAGGTGCTCCTTGAGGTAATTGAAAATGGTAAGGTTGGAGATGTTATCACTCTCACAATCTGCAGAGTTGACTCAAACTACAACATTTCAACATTTGATGTGAATGTTAAGCTTGTCGAGGACTCAAGCACATCACAGCAACAGGAAGAAACAACAGACAACGGCTTCTATTTCCCATTTGGCAATTAAAAACTCTACTCAAATGAGGAGAATGACAAATGAATAAAATAGACTTTTTAAATGAACTGTATCATTATATAAGAGTTTTGCCTCGCGATAAACAAAACAAAATCATGAACGAATATCGTGAGTATTTCAAAAAAGGTGAAAAGTCAGGAAAAACAGAAAATCAGATTTGTATGGAATTGGGTAGTCCGTATAACTGCGCAAGACATTTTCTTGGTGATACACCACCTGAAAAAGTAAAGCCAATGAAAAACAACAAAAGCTTTTGGACTGTGGCGTTTTTCTGGAACGTTTTTCAGGCGTTTTTCGCAATTCCAATTACATTAGGTCTTTTCATAGCAGTTGTAATAATGATTGTTGCATACAGTTTTATTGTACCTGCAATCGGATCGGTGGCATTCCTTGTTTTTGCAGTTGCTTCAACAAGTACAGTTTTCTGCCTTGGTGTAATAACACTCCTCTGGACAATTTTCCAGATTAAGGAATGTGTTGACAGAATGAATAAGGGGGAATAAGCAGTGAAAAAAGCTATGATAACTTTCGTAATTCTTTTCCTCATTTCTCTTCTTACAACATTTATAAGCTTTATTGTTTGTGGTGGTGAGCTTATTAAAACAGGCATCGAATACGGTGTTGAGCAGTACAGAGAATACAGGGCAGAGGAAAACAGAAATAATATTAATGAAATTATAAAAACAACATAAAAACACGGAGGGGAAAATAGTGTTTAAAGAGAAGAAATTATATAAAAGCAGTGACAAGAAAATCAGCGGTGTTTGTGCAGGTGTTGCCGAATTTTTCGGAATTGACCCTACAATCGTAAGAGTTGCTTATGCCTTGATTGCACTTTTTACAGCAGCAGTACCTTGCATTGCTGTTTACGCAATTCTTGCATTCGTAATTCCGCAAAGTCCGTTTCCTGAATATGAGTACAATGAATTTGAACAAAACAGAATGGATGGGAATAATAAGTAATTATGGGTGAAATATTAGAATTTAACAGCGTTAAAGAGCTTGAAGAGTTAATGGAAAATCTTATCGAAAAGTATGAGGATTTGGAAGACCAGCTTTTTGACCTTGAGGATTTTCAGCCTGACGAAGACGATGCAAAGGAATATGCCCTCTGGGAAGAGGAGTATAATGCTCTTGAAAAACGTCTTGAGGAGTTAGAAGCTCAAATCGTCGAAATTCAGGATAAAATTAAATAATAAATAACAGTATGACGGAGCCTTACACCTCCGTCATTTTTTGTTTATAGGGTTAAATTATGATTTATCGCTTTGTTCACAAATGCAAAATGCAAAGCGCAAAGCGCAAAATGTCGGAACTGCGTTGCAATTATAAATGTGATGGGAATAACGATTTCTGTAGGGGCGATTCACGAATCGCCCGATCAGGTTATCAGTACACTTTGGAACGGACGCTTCGTGAAGCGTCCCTACAAGGTATGTTACTCTATATTAACACCCCGACAACCTCCAATTTACATAACAATTACAATCTTATTGAAATCTTTCTCCCGTACTGTTATAATGATTCCAAAGGGGATGAAATTATGTCAAACGAATTACCAAGAACATATAAAAGCTTTACAGAATGGGAAGAAAAGTCGAAGCAGATTGAATATACAGAGGAAACTCCACTTTTAGCAAAGGACGGAACACTCCTTGCAAAGGGTTGGGCAAGACGAAATGTGTTTACATACGACAGAAATCTTTCTTCACCTAACTGGCGTAAAAAAGAATGGGATTTTTACATTATCCGTAACGAAAATTACATTGTTGAGTTAAGCTTTGCGAATATTTCAATCGGTGGATATGTGTGTGCGAAGCTTGTTGACCTTAAAAATCAGAAGGTTATTGCAGAGGCAAATTATATGTATGTGGGTAAAGAAAGCAAATATATTTTACCTGCAAAGGGTGATGTGCCTAACTATTTCCGTGCAAATGTAAGAGAGGCACAGGTCGAATTTGACACTCACGAAACATACAAAACTCTTTGGTTTAAAGCACCTTGCAACGGTAAAATGGTTGAGTGTAATTTTCACCTTGATATCTTGCCAAATCACGAGAATATCACAACTGTAATTCCGTTTAAGGACCATCCTACACGATATTTTATGACAACAAAGCAGAATTGTATGCCAACAAGTGGTACATACAAATTCGGTAATGATGTTTACGAATTTTCAAAGGAAGACACCTTCTGCTATATGGACTGGGGTCGTGTAAATACACCATATAACCTTGTGTGGTATTGGGGAAATGGCTCACAATATGTCTATGATGAAAATGGTGAAAAGCATATGTTTGGCTTCGAGATTACATGGGCAATCGGTGACGAAAGCTATGCTACTGAAACCTGCCTTTTCTGGGACGGTAAGGCTCATAAAATCGGTGCTGTGGATGTTGAAAAATTCCCTAAAGACAGATATATGGAGGAGTGGAAAATCATTTCCGAGGACGGTCGATTCAATATGACTATGACTCCGTATTATGACTATGAATCAGAATTTAATGTTGGTGTTGCAGGTACACATTGTCATCAGGTGAATGGTGTTTGGAATGGTACAGTAATTCTTGATGACGGTAAGGAAATCGAAATCAAGGACCTCTATGCATTTTGCGAATATGTGGAGAACAGGTGGTAAAATATAATTTGTTGGGGTGTTGCCTTCTCCTCAAGGAGAAGCCCCTAACATTAATCTTCAATTAATTTCCCCTTTCAACACTCTGTACAAAAAATAAATTTCTTTTTAGTACATTTTTACCTTTAATTTTTGGGAAAAATAATGTATAATACATCTGTATATTTTTGGATAAAAATATAGGAGGTACACACAAATGAGTAAAAACCAACTTTTCTGTGAGAAAAATGGTAAGCTTCATACAGGACACACTATCCTTACAGGCTTCGCTTTCCTCACAACATCAATTGCATGGGCTATTTATGACCCATACATTACAAAGATTCTTAACAGATTGCTTACAGAATCACTTTTCATTACAAATTTAAGTGCAAAGCTTAACGAGGCATTCCCTGTTCTTGCTGAATTTGCAAAAACACAGGGTCAGGATGTTAATGTTGCAGGTGGCGGTATTACACTTGTACCACTCTTCATCGGTGTTATTATGACATTCGATAACATTTTCGGTGTTATTTTCCAGCCTACATTTGGTAAGCTTTCTGACCGTTGCCGTTCAAAGCTTGGTAAACGTCGTCCATTCATTGTTTACGGTGCACCTGTTTCAGCACTTCTTTTTGCTCTTATTCCATGGGTGGCATTGAAGTCAACTCTTCCTGTAACAATGTTCTTCATTATCCTTTTCGTATTCTCAATGTCACTCTGGCGTGCTCCTGCAGTTGCATTGATGCCTGCTCTTACTCCTCCTGAGCTTCGTTCAGAGGGTAACGCTATCATCAACCTTATGGGTGGTGTAGGTTCAGTTATCGGTATGGTTGCAGGTGCTCTTGTTAGTGCTATCTACCTTCTTGTAACAGGTGTTAAGGTTACTGCTGAAAATGAGCAGCAGACAAGCTTCCCATACGTATTCCTTCTTGGTGCTATCGTTATGGTTATCGGTATGCTTGTTGTTCGTATCTTCGTTCATGAGCCTTCAAGCCTTGAGGATGTTGCTGCAAAGAATCAGTACGCTGATGAAAAGGCAGCTAAGAAGGCTGAAAAGGCTGCAAGAAAAGCAGAAAAGCTTTCAAAGGGAGAAAGAAAGAGCCTTATCTTTATGCTTGGTGGTCTCTTCTTCCTCTTCTGCGGTACAAATGCTAT
>CAJGCX010000050.1 GCA_904501895.1 Clostridiaceae bacterium | reverse complement strand
ATATTAGTAATGATGAAAATCCTGCTGACAATGCACCTAATGCTATTCTCCAATGTACTGTATATGCTCTTGTAATTTTTCGCACACCGAGGAGAATGAAATAATTCACAAGTGTATTGAGTACTATTAACACATCAACATAAACAATCAATAAAATCACCACACAAAAAAGCCTGATACCATTTTACAATAGTACCAGGCTTAAATTTTGTTATTTTGTGTCAGCTATTTATTTTTAATTGAATTCATATAATCCTCAAGAATGAGGACAGCAGAAACAGCATCGACAACTGCTTTTCTCTTTTTGCCACGGACATCAACTGCATTGAGAATATTGTGAGCAGAAACAGTAGTAAGTCTTTCGTTCTGATAATCGACATCAATGCCTGTAACTTCTTTTAAAAGCTCACCGAATTCACGACAGGCTTCACTACGAAAACCATAGCTTCCATCCATATTTTGCGGAACGCCAACACAAATTCGTTCAACTTTTCTTTCAATTGCAATTTCCTTTACCTTCTCTGCTAATCGTTCTCTGTCCTTTTCAGTAATTACACAAACAGGAGATGCTAAAATCTGCATTTTGTCGCAAACAGCGATTCCCGTTCTCACATCACCGTAATCTACAGACATAATAATCATATATCTGTAACCTCCAACTCTTCCATAACATTGTTATTTGCAAGAGATTTTGAGAATGTGTAAGCACTCTGAACAGATGTGAATACAGGCACTTTCTTCATAAGAGCAGTACGACGAATAATTTCTTCATCTGTATTTTTATTATGCTGAAGAGTAGAAACAACATAAGAGAATTTATTTGAATTAATCATTTCAATAGCCTGTTCACAGCTTGCAGTATTTGTAGCAATATGATTTGAGTTAAGAATTTTTGCAGTATCGCTTGTAGCATAAATCCTGAAGCCCTGTGCTAAAAATTCATCTGCCATTTTTGCAGTATCTGCCTTATCACTTTCACTTACAGAAACAAGCACGGAGCCTGTTCTCTTAATTCTCATACCGGAAGCAATCATACCCTTTAAAAGAGCATTATCAAATGTATCACCGATACTAAGAACATCACCTGTTGACTTTGTCTTTTCACCAAGGAGCATATCGTCACCCTTAAGCTTTTCAAAGCTGAAGACAGGTACTCTTACATAATAATTATTGCTGATTTTGTTAATTCCTGTAACTGAAAGCTTTTCTCCTGCCATACAACGTACAGCCATATCAACAACATCAAAGCCTGATGCCTTTGACACAAAAGGAACAAGAGCTGTATTTGTGATTGATGCTTTTGTAACATAAAGGTCATTGTCAAATACAACAAACTGAATATCCAAAGCACCCTTAAATGACAATTCATAAATGATATTATTAATGTATTCCTCAACAGTTTCAAGCATTGAGTCGTTTACACTAACAGTTGGTACAACTGAAATTGAGTCACCCGAATTAATATGGGCTTTTTCAATATGCTCACAAAGTGCAGGTACAAAGTAGCTTTCACCATCAGAAATAACGTGTGCTTCAATACAAGTACCAACAAAAAGCTTTTTACTGCTTGTATGCTTAACATTTGCATAGTCAAGAATATCAAAGAATTCAATTTTATTTGTAATTTTACGATAGAAATCGTAATCAGCGCCTAATATTTCAACACCATTTTCCTGTAAAAGCTTTGATGTTTTGATTGCAACTTCTCCACCGAAGAGAACAACTGCATACTGAGGCTTTTCAGTTTTTACAACATTAAGAATATCTTCACTACTCAATGGGTCAATGTAAACTCTGTCAGCAACATTGTAATCAGTTGTAACTGATGCTGGGTTATTGTTAATAACTACAACCTCAAAGCCCTGTGCTTTAAGAGAATTAATGCAATGAACTGTACAGTAATCATTATCACCGCTTCGTCCTGTAACAGAAGGTCCACTACCCACAACAAGAACTTTTTTCTTGTTATTTTTATTAGCATTTATGAAAATTTCTGCTTCATTATCTGTTCCATAAACTGAATAGAAGTATGGTTTCTGAGCATCAAATTCTGCTGAACAGGTATCAACGCTATTGAAGACAGCAGAAAGTGAATTTTCGATTTCTGTACCTGTGATTTCTTCGATTGCCTTGTCAGTAAAGCCCATATTTTTAGCAGACTCGTAAACATCTTTACTGAATTTTTCCTTAAGTAAATTTTCAGTTTCTGCAATATTTTTGAATTTATTTAAGAACCATTTGTCGATATTTGTAATTGCATTTAATTCATCAACTGAAACGCCTCTTAAAAGTGCCTCGTAAATTGCAAAAATACGGTTATCATCAGATTTTCTGATGATTTCATTTAAATCTGCATCAGTAAGTGATTCATTATTTTCAAGGTGTGGTAAATGATTCTTATTAACACTACGAACACCCTTCATAAATGCAAGCTCAAAGCCTGTACCGATAGTAAGGCTCTCACCTGTTGCTTTCATCATTGTTCCAAGTGTTCTACTTGCTTTATCAAAGCTTTCAAATGACCATTTTGGGAACTTAACTGCACAGTAATCCATAGCAGGCTCATTACAAGCAGTTGTACAGCCTGTAACGTCATTCTCAATCTCAAAAAGTGATTTACCAAGTGCAATTTTTGCTGAAACGTAAGCAATTCGATAGCCTGTTGCCTTTGAAACAAGAGCAGATGTACGGCTCACACGTGGGTCAATACCTGTAATAAAATACTGCTTTCCATCAGGACTTAAAGCAAACTGAACATTACAACTACCCTCAACGCCTAATTTAGAAACAATCTTTCTTGATGCACGACGAAGCTTAGTAAATTCAGGGTCAGTAAGTGTCTGGGCAGGAATAACAACGATACTGTCACCTGTATGAATACCAACAGGGTCGATACTCTCAACACTTGAGACACTTAAACAGTTATTATCCTTATCACGGATAACCTCAAATTCGATTTCCTTCCAACCTGCAATACTTTTTTCAATAAGAATCTGACTAACGATTGATGCTTCAAGACTCTTTTCTGCCTTAACCCAAAGGCTTTCACGGTCATAGCAATATTCAGCACTTTCACGGTCAGGAGTGTATGCAGGACGAACAATTACAGGGTAACCTACCTTATCAGCAAAGTCACAAGCCTCTTCTACACCATTTACAACAAGTGCAGGTACAGTTGGCTCATCCATTTCATTAAGTACGTCTGTAAATGAATGTCTATTTTTAACGCTTCTGATAACTTCCTGATTTATACCAATAAGAATAGTATTTGTTTCATCAAGGTAGCCATTCTGAGCAAGTTCAAGGCTTAATTCAAGGCTTTCGTCACCACCTGCAGTTGAAAGAAGTGCATCTGGCTTTTCCTTTTCAAGAATTCTTTTTACACTTTCAATGTTGAGTGGTTCAATATACACTCTGTCAGCATAAGTCTTATCAGTCGATAATGCAGATGGTGTTGAATTAGCAAAAATTACAGTAATACCCTCTTCCTTCAAAGCACGGCAAACCTGTAAAGCAGAATAGTCAAATTCAAGTGACTGACCGATTTTTATAGGTCCTGCACCAAGAACGAGAATTTTGTTATATTTACTCATTGTTTTCACCATCCATCATTTTAAAGAAATCACGAATAATAAATCCTGTACTACTGTCCTCGTCACCCTTTGGTGTAAACTGAACAGAAAGACCTGTGAATTTATTATATTTAAGTCCCTCAACTGTATTGTCGTTGATATTTGTCATTATAATATCTGCAACTGATGAATCTACGGAGTCAGCATCAACTGAATAACCGTGATTCTGGTCAGTAATCATTATAGTGTTTGTACCCGAAATAATAACAGGCTGATTTGAGCCTCTGTGCCCCTTTGCCATTTTGACAATCTTAAATCCCATTGCCAAGGCTAACATCTGATGACCAAGACCTATTGCAAATACAGGAACGCCCTGTTCTGTAAGCTTTTTGATATTCTCAATGAGAAGTGGTTCATCGTCAGGGTCGGCAGGACCGTCACAAAGGACAACGCCATCAGGTGAATATTTCATAATCTCTTCAGGAGTTGTAAATGCGGGAACGAATGTAACATTACAGCCGTTAAGTAAAAATGCGTTAAGCTGTTTACGAGGTGAACCATAGTCGATTGCAACTACGTTATATTTTGCGTTTTCGCCCTTCATTTCAACCGGTTCTTTTATTGAAATTTCACGGACAGCACCTGAAATTGTGTAATTTTTAATATCCTCAAGAAGCTTATCCTTATTATCAAGAAAATCAGTAATTGCACCATTTACATAACCCTTATCTCTTAAATATCTTGTAAGACGACGAGTGTCAATACCACAGATGCCAACAATATCAATGCTCTTAAGATAATCGTCAAGGTTCATTTCGTTACCATCAGAATAAACGTCGCACCACTCACGGACAATATATCCGTTTGACATAATCTTGCTTCCATCAGTATCAGGTGCAACACCACGATTCGCAGCAAGAGGATAAGTCTGTGCTACAATCTGACCATAATATGTAGGGTCAGAAAGAATATCCGTATAAGCAGAGGTACATGTATTAAAAACTACCTCACCGATTGTTGTGCCGATTTTACCCATTGAGAAGCCTTGAAATACGGTTCCATCTTCAAGAATAAGATATGCACTGTTTCTTTTTTTCATAATAATCACCTTTATATATCAAGCATAAAAGCCCATCGTAAGATGGGCAATATTTTTAAGTTGCAGGAGTTGTTGTACCTACCGGTGGATTTGTAGGAATCTCAGGAAGTGTCACCGAAGGTATTTCCGAAGGAATTTCAACAGGTTTTGTCAAACCTTCAAGTGAACCCGGTAATGTTACATCCTCAGGATTACCTGTTCCGGTTGTTGATTCTTCTTCCTTTGGAACACCACAACCACCGTCACAAACAGCAGGAATATTTGACTTTTTATACCAGCCTGTTGCAGTACCTGAACAGCCCTCACCTGCAATGAGCCCTGTACTTGTACAATAAGTACGACTCACAACATCATCAGTATATTTTTCAAAATCCTTTTCAGGTAAATCTTTATGAATAGAGTTCATAACTTCTTCAAAAATTCTACCTGCAGGGCTTCCTGATTCATGAATCTGCTTATTATAATCATAACCATACCATACAGCAGCAATATAATAACTTGTACCTGCTACACACCAACGGTCCTTATTACTTGTTGTTGTACCTGTTTTACCGAATGTTCTGTGATTTGCGACTGCATAACCACGAGCAGTACCACCTGAACCATAGAAAACAGTCTGAAGAAGCTTGTTCATAATAAGTGAAGTTTCAGGAGAGATAATTTGTTCATAATCATCACTCTTCTGCAATATAACTTCGCCCTTATTATCCTTAACCTCATAATAGCAATATGGTTCATAATACTTACCACCATTACCAAATGAAGCGAAGGCAGCAGCCATCTGAAGTGTTGTTACACCACCTGATGAACCACCTGTTGCGAGTGCAGATGGAGAAGCACTATCGTTTGAATCACTATATGTTGAAATATGGAATGAATTTTTAAGATAATCATAGCTTAATTCAAAGCCCATTTTCATAAGAAGCTGTGCAGGAACTGTGTTATATGAAATTGCAATAGCATACTGTGCAGTTACATAACTGTCAGGTGAGCCCGGATTATTACCATAGTTAGTTGGCCAGATACTTCCCTGCCAGCTGATACCATAGTTCTTAATCATTGAAGACCATGTGATATAATCCTCTTCAATAGCAGGCGCGTAAATTGAAAGTGGCTTGATAGATGAACCCGGCTGACGAATAGCAGCAACAGCACGGTTATTTGAACGGTTTTCTGTCTTTTCACCTGCACCACCTGCAATGGCAACAATTCTACCACTATAATCCATAATTGTCATAGCTGACTGTGCAAGCTCACTTGATGAATTAACAGTTTCACTTGGGAAACCTGCTCTATAAACGTATACATCATCAACCTTACTCTGAACCTCAAGGTCAATTGCAGAGTAAATACGAAGACCACCTGAATAAATCATTTTTGTTGCTTCATAATGTGAATAACCTGATTTCTTAAGGTCACGAATAACAGAAGAAATAACATAGTCAACATAGTAGCTCTGAATGTCGTTATCCTTAACAGTTTCAATTTCAACCTTATCATCAGCAACATACTTATCACTATTTGTGAAAATAAGCTCATAATTAACTGCTTCTTCGTATTCTTCCTTAGTAATCATATCCTGTTCAAGCATCATACTAAGGCAAAGTTCCTGACGCTCTTTATTAGCCTCAGGCTTCCAGAGTGGGTCATAACGACCAGGATACTGAGTAATACCTGCGATTGCTGCACATTCAGCAAGGTTGAGTTCACTAACATCCTTACCAAAATATGTCTGTGAAGCAGTCTGAACACCATAACAGTTGTGGCTCAAGTAGATTGTGTTAAGATATGCTTCGAGAATCTCATCTTTGTCATAATATTTTTCCATATTAAGAGCAGAAAGCATCTCGTTGTATTTTCTGTTGATATTTCTACCATCTTCACCTGTGAGATTTTTGATTAACTGTTGTGTAAGAGTAGAACCACCACGGATATTACCTGTAGAAATTGCAGAACGGATAATACCAAAAGTTGAGCTGTACCAGTCAACACCTTCATGCTCATTGAAACGCTTATCTTCAATAGCTATAAATGCCTTGCCCATCCATTCAGACATATCTTCAAGGTCAACCCACACACGGTTTTTCTCACCATGAAGTCGTGAAATCTCAATGAATTTATCATTTTTATCCTTAGCGTAAACGATTGTTGTCTGGTCCTGATTCTGCTGATAGTATTCAAGGTCAATAATTCTTTCACCATTAACTGTGCTAATCATATCAGTGAGGACATAACAGCAAACAATAACACAAGTCATAAAGCAAACAAGAATGAATGCTTTAATACCATTAAAATTTTTCTTTTTTTTCGGGGACACCCTTTTCTTTGGTGCCTGAGTCTTTTTTCTCATAATTTGCCTCCGAAATAAAGTTATAAAATATTACAAAATAAGTATAACACAAATTTTTGAAAAAGAGTAGATATTTTTTATAATATTAACAAAATTTAATAATTATTGAAGATTTTGTTAAGAATATGCTTAAAGGAAGTGAAATGCAATGTCAAAAAGATTAAAATTCTCCATATTTTCTCTAATTTGTGTGTTGTGTATCGGCACACTTTTTGTAAATCTTAATAAGGATGTTGAAAAATATGAAAAGGAAAATATTCAAAAGGAGATTTTCATAATCAAAGAATATGAGGGTAAAATTGCTGTCTTTAAAAACGAAGACAGCAAACCCACTACCGTTTATGAATCCTATATTTCTCTTTTACCTGAGTCAGACCGTATAAGAATACAAAAGGGAATCACAGTTGATAACACAAATGATTTACAGAAAATAATTGAGGATTACACAAGTTAAAACACTTTAATTTCAGGGTTTTTAACGTCCCCTGAAATAGTGATTTCCACAACGCCTTTATCACGGATAAACATATCTGCATTTTCACCGTTTACAGTTGCGTTATAATCGTCTTTTTTATCGGTCATAACAACGATTACAGAATATTTTTCGTTGTTACCATAATATTTAAGATTACAGTTAAATTCAGTTGCATCCATATTGAAATTACTGTTCATAACCATAATATCAAGACCTGTTGAAAGAGTTTTTGGCTTGTAATAAGCATTAGTCCAGATATTTACAGGAGTTGAAAGACCACCAAAATTATGGAACCATCCACCTCGACCTGATGTAATATTAAACATTTCAAAGGTATAGTATGAATATTCAACCTCTCGTTTCCAGGATTTGAGGGCTGTTTCTGCAATACGGAATGCGAAATCAGTTTCACCAAGGTCAAGCATTGTTTTCCAAACAAACCATTGATGTGAAAGCCAAACATTTCCGTTCCAATAACCATTTGTAATGTAATATGATGCAGTTTTATCAACAGCACTTATACCCACTGGGCTGAACATTTCATCATCACTCTTAAGATGTCCTAAAATTCTGTCACGCTGACTATCAGTTACAGCACCTGCAACAATAGGATAAATACCATCCATTGTTTTGTTGAGATTTTCACCCTTGGCATTTCTGTACTTTTCTTTAGGATTACCATTTTCATCGTGAATAACATAAGAGAAATAGCCACAATCCTCATCCCAGGAATACTTCTGAAGTGCATTTGAAATCCTCTCAACATCCTGAAGATATACTGCCTTATCGTCTTCACGACCTAATAAATCGGCTGCCATATAGAGAATTTTTGCACAACGGATAACCTGTGATGAAGAAATTACAGGAGTCATCCACTTCTGCTTATTTTCAGCATACATAGTCTTCTGTGGTGGTAAATCGTCCATACCGCTACAATTATAGAAATAGTCAAATGTGGTTGTTAAACCACTGTTAAATTTAGTTGTTGTTGAGCCATTGATTTTACCTGCAAGAAAATCGTAGAACATCTTTACTCTGTCATAATATTTAAGCAATTCTGTTTTATCCTCTGCCTTCTTAAGCATTTCAAGATACTGATAAATATGTACAGGTACCGGAGAACCGTGAAGCAGGAATGCCCATTGGTCATTATCTGTAAGATATGTTTCGAGAATATAATCGGCAATATGTGGTGCAAATTCAAGCATATCAAGACCAATAAACCCTGAATCCCATGTGTAAAATGAGTCCCAACGTTTACCCGGTGTATGGTGAACAACATATTCACCGTTACGATAAAGAGGATAAACAGTATTCTGAAATACTGTTGCACGAAGAATTCTGTTTGAAAATTCGTAAGTCTTACCTGACTCATTGAAATTGAACTTTTCAAGAGAGTTATATGCATCCTCATAGATTTTTTCATATTTGTCAGTTGTTTTATACTCTGTTTCACCAAAAGATAAAACTGCATACTCAATATGCTCTGTATGAGGCTGTACGTAAAGAGTATAAACCACTGTATTGTGATAAAAGCCCTCATCACTGTGCTTTTCGGAAAATGAGCCTGAAAATGTTTCAAGCATATTCTGAAAGCTTTCATCAGGCTGTGAAATTCTTGCAGTTGGGCTATCCTCAAGACAGCCCGTATCAAAGTCACGGAAACGAGTGACATCATTGAATGTTCTTACATAGAATTTTCCATCAACACCGTCATATTTATAGCTTGCAAGCTTACCGATTTCACAAGTCTTTGTTTCAATTTCAGGGTAGAAATTATGTGTCTTTGATGTGGTTGAAACAGTTTCTCCATTTTCAGTAACACAAAGGAAGTCAAATTCAATTCCTCCTGTACCGCAGGAAATAAGCTCAACATTTTCACAATTAAATGGAATTGAAGCAATGTTAAAGTCATTTGCACTTGTAAAAGTCACTTTTTCACCGTTCAAAGTCCATACGCTGTCTTTATCGTCAGTAGTACGATAACGGATGTTAAGTTGTGGATTATTAAAATCAGAAATCCCCTTTATTTCATAAGTGATTTTATCCCCTGCTTCTTCACCGAGCTTTGAATATTTAGGAAGAATATAACGATTGTTATCACGGTCACCAAGACCTTTATGATAAGTGAATCCATCATCAAAAAATTCGCCCTTTTTCATAGCATCAATAACCTGCTTATCCCAAGGACGCACAGTATTGTAATCATAAGATTTGTAATCAAGTGCTTTGATGAAAATATTCTTTTCAGGCAAAACAGGAGTTGTAAGATACACATTAGGGTATTCAATTGCAGAGAAAAGATTAAGAAGACAAATCTGTGTAATATCAGTATTATTCACAAACTTTGTACGGACAAGTACACTGTCACTATCAAGCTTTGTAAATGACACATCAGCATAGACCTTATCCTTCCATTCAAGGTCATAACGATATGAATAAAACGAGTAATCTGCCTTTGCTTCCCAAGGATGAACACCAACAGGAACAGTAACATTAGGCACACGTGAGTCAGCATTTTCAACTGCAGGACTTACAACGCAGTCAAAACGGACACCACCCTCATATTTATGGTCAACGATTCGTGAAATACCACTATATTTCTTTGAATATGGACCCCAATTACCTAAATGGTTATACATTTTCTCAATTACCTTGCTCATAATGAATACCTCTTGTAAAAAATATAGAAACATTATATCAAATAATATATTTGTTTTCAATAATAATGAAATATAAATATTAGTTATAAATATAAAAATGACGGAATCCGAAGATTCCGTCAGAGCATATGAATTATATTTTAGAACAAGCCATCGATTTTGCCGTCAGCATCCACATCAATTTTGTATGCTGCAGGAGCTTTTGGAAGACCAGGCATTGTCATAATGTCACCTGTGAGGCAAACGATAAAGCCTGCACCTGCGCTGAGCTTAACTTCACGGACAGTCATCATAAAGTTTTCAGGACGACCGAGCTTTGTTGGGTCATCTGAAAGTGAATACTGAGTCTTTGCAACACAAACAGGGAGCTTATCCTGACCGAGAGATTCAATATCCTTAATTGCCTTTTCAGCAGCAGCTGTGAAGATTACACCGTCAGCACGGTAAATTTCCTTTGCTATTGTGTTAAGCTTTTCCTTAATTGAAAGCTTTTCGTCATAAAGAGGTTTGAAATCTGCTTTGCCTTCGTCAATAACTGCACAAACCTTTTCTGCAAGGTCCATACCACCTTCGCCACCCTTAGCGAAAACTTCAGCAAGAGAAACAGGCACCTGCATTTCCTCACAAAATTCCTTGATGTAAGCAATTTCAGCATCTGTATCTGTGTGGAATTTGTTGATTGCAACAACAACAGGTACATTGTACTTTCTCATATTTTCGATATGAGTTTTAAGGTTTACAATACCTGCCTTAAGTGCATCAACATTTTCATCCTGTAAGTCAGCACGAGTAACGCCACCGTTATATTTAAGAGCACGGATTGTAGCAACAACTACTACACATTCAGGCTTAAGACCTGCGTAACGACACTTGATGTCAAGGAATTTTTCAGCACCGAGGTCAGCACCGAAACCTGCTTCGGTAATACAGTAATCAGCAAGCTTAAGAGCTAATTTTGTAGCAGTAACAGAGTTACAGCCATGAGCAATATTTGCAAAAGGACCACCGTGCATAATAGCAGGAGTATTTTCAAGAGTCTGTACAAGATTTGGCTTGATTGCATCCTTTAAGAGTGCAGCCATTGCACCAACAGCATTCAAATCCTTTGCATAAACAGGAGTGTTATCAAGAGTCCATGCAACGAGGATATTGCCGAGTCTTGCCTTAAGGTCTTCAATATCAGAAGCAAGACAGAGAATAGCCATAATTTCACTTGCAACAGTAATCATAAAGCCGTCTTCACGAGGAATACCGTTAACCTTACCGCCAAGACCAACAATAACATTACGAAGTGCACGGTCATTCATATCAAGACAACGCTT
>CAJGCX010000049.1 GCA_904501895.1 Clostridiaceae bacterium | reverse complement strand
TTCAAATGCGATTTAATTGATGAAGTACTTTATTTTGACCATACACTTGACAATCACGGTGCTCCGTCACCACAAAAAGTAATTGATAAGATAAATGAAATTCAAGCGGAATATCCTGATTATGAAATTACTGCAGGTACGATTGATGACTTTGCAGAGGTAATCTGGGAAGTTCGTGAGAAACTACCTGTTTTTGAAGGTGAAATGGGTGACACTTGGATTCACGGTAGTGCCACTGACCCATATAAATCCGCTGCACTTCGAACTCTTATCAAATTAAAAAATGAGTGGTTAAATGACGGTAGTTTAGATAGGAACTCTGACGAATATAAAAATTTGCTTGATGCTATCCTTTGCATAGCAGAGCATACTTGTGGTATGGACTCAAAGACATATTTTTCTGACTATGGGCATTATCTAAAAAAAGAATTTCAAAAAGCCAGAAAAACAGACAAGGTTAAATTTAATCATCTTTTCTGCGATTTGCCACAGAGTATGCTTCCGTTTGTAAGTCTTTTTGACGGACGAAGAAAGCGTGGCTACTACTCGGTTATTGAAAAGAGTTGGGCTGAACAAAGAGCATATATTGACCTTGCTATTGATACTTTAAATGATAAGCACAAGACAATTGCAAAGGCAGAACTTGAGAAACTTATGCCTACTAATCCTGTTCAAATCAATTCAGACGAAACCAACATGTTAACTGTTGGTGAATGGGTGCTTAAAATAAATGGAAACGGTGGTATCGGCTCACTTAAATGTGGTAATGAAGAAATCATAAGAGAAAATAATGAACCGATTTTCACATATCGTTCATTCTGTAATGCTGATTACAAATACTGGCTCACTCACTATTCAAGAAATTTAGAAGAAACTGCTGTATGGGCACTTGGTGACTTTGCAAGACCCGGTATGAATCGTGTAGAGGGCAAATATCCGTCAGGCAGATTTGCATATCAAGTTGAAAAAATATGTACTAATAAATCACAAGCAATAGTGAATCTTGTATGCGATAAAAAGTTGTGCGAAGACCTTGGTGCACCTCGACTTATTCAAGTGATTTATACACTAACAGAAGAAGGCTTGAATTTTGATGTTTCTTGGTATCAAAAGGATGCAAACAGACTTACAGAAGCAATTTATATGCATATTTTTCCTGCCGATGACATCAAACTTAAAAAGCTGGGGTGTCTTGTTCATCCACAAGAAGTTACAAATAATGGTAGCCGAAATCTCCACGCTGTACAGAGTGTAGAAATGGGTAATTACGAGATTATCAATCGCCATTCTCCTCTTGTGTCAGTTGGCAAGGGCAAAATTCTTGAATTTGATAACAGGTTTGAGAATGTTAAAACGGATGGACTCAGTTTTGTTCTCTATAACAATGTGTGGGGAACGAACTTCCCACTCTGGTATGAAGACAATGCAAGATTTGTGTTCGACATTAAGAAAAAGTAGGGGTTTTTATGGCAGAAATTACTACAACTAAAACTCATACAAGTGGTATCCCATTAGGCGGAATCGGTAGCGGAAGCGTTGAACTTTTACCTGATGGTGAATTTCACTATTGGCAGATTGCCAATCCACCAAGACTGACAAGAAAGTGGATGACGGAGAAAGTAGCACAGGTGCACTCTCTTTAGCGACAGAAAAACCTGTTGTTTGGAAAGATATCCATGCAGATATAAAACTCATATGCTTAAAAGAGGATGGATTTGTTCATGTAGAAGATATACCATATAATCCTGAACGGAACGCACCAAGGATGCCTATAATGACAGCAAATGGATATGGTTACCCTGCCAAATCAGAAAGAGATTATGCTCTTGAATTACAGGAGTTCATCGCTTCATCAAATGGTTTAAAATACTATGAGTTCGATGTGAATAGTTTGCGTCCCGGTGAATGCAAGTGGCTATGCTGTGGTATCTTAATTAAGCCTAACTCAACTGTCGAAAGCATTAACATTACTTATCACATTCATTCAACACATTCAACCGGTGATTTGTGTGGTACATTTGAGGTTCCGGTCGTTTAACGATTATCAGTAATTTAACAATAGGTTAGATAGATTTTCTTACTAATCAACTAAATAGGCAATAAAAAGCGTTGCAAAAGGGGAGAGTTATTTCCCAAATGCAACGCTTTAGTCTTGTAAATGGCTTAAATGCTATATAAAACAACGATACCACTATTGACCTAATTTGTATCAATAGTGGTATCTGATTTGGCATTGACTACGCTATTTGATACAATTCGTCATTTTTACAAGTAGCGTTGCACCCTTAGAGTTTATTAGTCAAAAACTTGACAAAAGAAGTGAATGTGATATAATAATTTCATTAATATTGTTTTAAATGGAACCAGCTGACTGCAGAGGATTTTGGTTCCATTTTTGTATTTTTGTAAGGAAATGCAAAAGATACATATACCATAATACGGAACATATTAAAAAAGGAGACTTTTTTTATGGAAATACAACTTCAAGAACTTATTGAACAAATTAAAAAAGATGGTGTGGAGGTTGCCGAAACTCAGGCAAAGAATATTGTTGACTCTGCACAGAATGAGGCTGAAAAGATTATCGCAGAAGCAAAGGCTCAGGCTGACAAAATTCTTAGCGATGCAAAGGCTGAAAATGACAGAATGGTAAAATCAAGTGAGGATGCTATTCGTCAGGCAGGAAGAAATCTCCTTATTTCTTTCAGAGAAAGTGTTGCGAAGGAATTGGATGCAATTATCGGTGAAACAGTAAACTCTGTATATTCTCCCGATTCGTTAGCACAGCTTGTTACAAATGTTGTTGAAGCATGGGCTAATAAGCCTGATGTGGAAGATATTGAGGTAATTTTAAACAGTAACGATGTGAAATTACTTAATGAAACTGCATTCGGTACTCTTAAAGACAGAATATCAAAGGGTATTACACTTAAAGCTAACGATAATTTTGACGGCGGTTTCCGTATTTCTGTTAATAACGGTGGTGCATATTACGATTATTCTACCGAGGCTGTTGTTGACATGATGTCAAATTATCTTAGTCCAAAGGTTGTTAAGCTTTTGAAAGAGGCGGAATAATTATGTCAGAGTATTATTTAATATCACAATTACCGTCTTTGGACGGAATCAGTGAAAATATGCCGTTGCCTATTACAGAAGAACGCTTTTTTGAATTATGTAATCAAGTTGCAGGTAAGAAAATACAGAATGAAATCAACAAAATAACTCTTTTACCATCAAAAGGTTACGAAAAATCAAGTTCATCTTTAATAGAAACTTGGAACAACAGCGAAAGAAATTTACGTCTTGCTCTGGCAAAGGTAAGAGCGGAAAAAATGAAAAAGTCATTTGATATTGAAAATAATGTATTATCAAGTGAGCTGATAAAAGTTGCAAACACTGCTATTGAGATTGAAAGTCCTCTTGAAGCAGAAAAATTCCTTAATGATTATCGTTTGGAGTTTTTGGAAGCTCTCAGACCAATGGATAATTTTTCCGAGGAATTTGTATATTATTACGGACTTAAATTAAAGCTGATTTCACACATAAGACAGTTTGATACAAATGCTGGTGAAATCGCATATAAAAATATTTACAACTCCATTATGAATGGAGATAGGTTGGAGGCTATATAATGACCGAAAATACAGGAAAGGTTGTAAGCATAAACGGTAACCTTGTGTCTGTTGAATTTCAGGGTAATGTTTCTATGAATGAAATATGCTTTGTTAAAGTTGGTGGCACAACACTTAAAAGTGAGGTTATCCGTATAAGAGGTAATGTCGCTCAAATTCAGGTTTATGAAATGACTGACGGAATAAAATGCGGTGACGAAGTAGAGTTTACAGGTGATATGTTGTCAGCAGAGCTTGGTCCCGGCTTGTTAGGTCAGGTTTATGATGGTCTTCAGAATCCGTTGCCTGTTTTAGCAGAACAAGCAGGATGGTTTTTGGAACGTGGAATTTATGCTGAAAGCCTTAATTCAGAGAAAAAATGGGAATTTACACCAATAGCAAAAGTTGGAGATACTCTTCGTGCAGGTGAATATATCGGAACAGTTCCTGAAGGACCATTTACACACAAGATTTTTGTTCCTTTTTACCTTCTTGGCAAATATACATTAAAATCAATTGCAGATAAAGGTGGATATACAGTAAAGGATACCGTTGCAGTTTTAACGGATGAACGTGGCCGTGAAATTTCTGTTTGCATGTCCTTTAAATGGCCTGTAAAACGAGCAGTTAAATGTTATAGTGAAAGACTTGCACCTGTTGAAACAATGGAAACAAAGGTTCGTCTTATTGACTCTTTCTTCCCTGTTGCTAAAGGTGGAACATACTGTACTCCAGGACCTTTTGGTGCAGGTAAAACAGTTTTACAGCACACAACATCAAAGTATGCAGATGTTGACATTGTTATAATTGCTGCTTGTGGTGAACGTGCAGGTGAAGTTGTTGAAACATTGACTGAATTCCCTGAACTTACAGACCCGAAAACAGGTCGTTCACTTATGGAACGAACAATTATTATCTGTAATACTTCATCAATGCCTGTTGCATCTCGTGAGGCATCAGTTTACACATCAGTAACACTTGCTGAGTATTATCGTCAGATGGGACTAAATGTTCTTCTTTTAGCTGACTCAACATCCCGTTGGGCACAGGCTTTAAGAGAAATGTCAGGACGACTTGAAGAAATCCCCGGTGAAGAGGCATTTCCTGCATATCTTGAATCGTATATCGCAGCCTTTTATGAACGAGCAGGTTATGTCCGCTTGCCTGACGGAAGCACAGGCTCCGTCACAATCGGTGGTACGGTTTCTCCTGCAGGCGGTAACTTTGAAGAACCTGTTACACAGGCAACATTAAAGGTTGTTGGTGCTTTCCACGGTCTTTCACGTGAACGTTCGGATGCAAGAAAATATCCCGCTATTGACCCGCTTATTTCATGGTCAAAGTACAAGAGTGTAATTGACACTCAAAAATCTCAATATTGTAAAAATATTCTTCATCACGGAAACGAAATCGGTTCTATGATGAAGGTTGTCGGTGAAGAAGGTACAAGCATTACCGACTATGTAATCTATCTTAAATCAGAAATGCTTGACGCAGTTTATCTTCAGCAGAATTCCTTTGATTTGGTTGATGCAAACTGCACTACACTTCGTCAGCGTTATGTTACCGACAAACTCATATATGTTTTAGGTAGCGAATATGAAATAGATAATAAAGACAATGCACGTAGTTTCCTTAACCGTTTGCGTCAGAAATTCATCGACTGGAATTATACAGAATTTCAAAGTGATGCGTTTAAAAAGGTTGAAGAAGAAATCGACACATTATATAAAGAAAAGAACGGTAATTTGAGCTTTGAAGCAGAGCAATTATTAAAGGACGGTGAGTGAGAATGAATAAAGTTTTTAACAGAATTGAATCAATCACCGGTAATGTTATTACTGTAAGAGCAAATAATGTTCAATATAAAGAGTTGGCACAAATCAACACTCGTTTTGGTAAGTCACTTGCACAGGTTAATAAAATTGAGGGCGATATTGTTTCCCTTCAGGTTTTTGCAGGTGGTCAGGGTGTCTCAACAGGTGACGAGGTTCGCTTTTTAGGTCGTGAGATGCGTGTTTCATTCAGCGAAGACTTGTTAGGTCGTATTTTTAACGGTTCAGGTGAACCAAGAGATAAAGGACCTGCACTCACAGAAAATATGAAACCTGTTGGTGGTCCATCTGTTAACCCAACCAAACGAATCCTTGCAAACAGAATGATGAGAACAAATATCCCTATGATAGATATGTTCAATACTTTGGTGGTTTCACAGAAATTACCTATTTTCTCAATTTCAGGTGAACCATATAATCAGCTTCTTGCTCGTATTGCGATGCAGGCTGAGGCAGACGTAATTGTCCTTGGTGGTATGGGCCTTAAATATGACGACTTCCTTTATTTTAAGGAAGAACTTTCACAGGGCGGAGCGCTCAGCAAAACTGTTATGTTTATTCATACTGCGTCCGACCCTACTGTTGAATGTATGATGATTCCTGATATGGTATTGGCTGTTGCAGAGCAGTTTGCTTTGCAGGATAAGGATGTATTGGTATTGCTTACTGATATGACAAACTTTGCCGATGCTATGAAGGAAATTGCAATTACACAGGAACAGGTTCCATCTAACCGTGGTTATCCAGGTGACCTTTATTCACAGTTGGCTGCTCGTTATGAAAAGGCTGTTGACTTTGCAAATTCAGGTTCAGTTACCGTTCTTGCAGTTACAACTATGCCGGGTGACGACGTAACACATCCTGTTCCTGATAATACAGGTTATATTACTGAAGGACAGTATTATCTTAAGGGTGGTCGTATTGAGCCATTCGGTTCACTTTCACGACTTAAACAGAATGTTAACGGAAAAACCCGAAAAGACCATCGAGCACTTATGGATGCTATGATTCGTTTGTATTCCTCATATAAGGAAACATTAGAAAAGAAAAATATGGGCTTTTCTATGAATAAATGGGACGAAAAGCTCCTTAAATATGGTAATCTTTTTGAAAATAAAATGATGGACTTGTCCGTTAATCTGTCACTTGAAAATTCCCTTGATTTAGGTTGGGAAATTCTTGCAGAATGTTTCCAGAAAGACGAAACAGGTATAAAGTCAGACCTTACCGACGAATTCTGGCCTGATTAAGGAGGAGCAAATTTTGGCAAAAATCAAATTAACAAAAAATGAGTTAAAGGTACAAAAGGATGCCCTTAAAATGTACCAGAGATATTTGCCTACTCTGACACTAAAAAAACAACAGCTTCAATCCGAAATCCGTATTATCGAAGCAAAAGCGAAAGAAGTAAGGGAAGAGAAAGAAAGGCTTGAAAAAGGCTTTAAGGATTGGATTGCTGTTTTCAGCGAAAAGGATGTTTTCCCTGACGGAATAATAACCGTCAGCAATATCCGTAAAGGACAAGGAAATATTGCTGGTGTGGCTGTTCCGACCTATGAGGGAGCAGACTTTTCAAGAAGCGATTACGATTTATACGAAACTCCTCTTTGGGTCGATATAGCTGCAAACCACATGGAAAAGGCAATGTCACTTGATTTAGAGGCAGAGGTGTTGGACGAACAAGTAAGACTTTTAGGTGCAGAGCTTCTTGCAACAAGTCAAAGAGTCAACTTGTTCGAAAAGGTAAAAATCCCTGAAACACAACAGAATATTAAAAAAATATCAATTTATATGGCAGACCAACAGGTCAGTGCTGTTGTTCGTTCAAAAATTTCAAAACGAAAAATAGCAGAGCGTAATGCTGAGGCTTCCCGAGAGGAGGTTTATGCATTATGATTGTTCCTATGAAAAAAGTTTCTCTCATAATTATGGGAGATAAAAAAACAGAAACACTTGAAAAGCTTCGTAAGCTTGGAATGATTCATATTGAAATCAACGAGGGCTCAGGTGAAAGACTCAATGAACTCAAGGAACAGATTTCTTTACTTGAAAGTGCAATCTTCACCGTTGGAACTAAAAAGGGTGCAGAAGGTGAAGAATTAAATCTTGCTGAATCTTTGAATATTGCAAAGGACGTTGCTTTTCTGACTGATAAAAAGAAGAATTGTCAGGCAGAGATGTTTACTCTTAATTCTGAACTGGACCGACTTGAAAGTTGGGGCAGATTTGACCCTGAAAGCGTTAAGGATTTAGTTGAAAAAGGTATCGATATCTCATTTTATGAAATTCCAAAAAAGGAATATGAAGCCTTGGGAGACAGTTTAAAAACCATTAAGTTAGGTGAAAGCAAAAATACCGTAAAATGTGTGTTGATTAATTCGTTCACTGATGAGAAAACTGAATTTGTTGCAACTATGAATAATTATAAGTTGGAATTGCCACAAATGTCCACTGAAGAAATGCAACAAAAGGTATCCGAATTTATTGACGAAATTAAGTCAATAGACGAAAAAATCCTTTCTTATGGAAAATACACAAATGCACTTAAAAATGCTGTTAAAGCCTGTGAAAAGGAAATTGAATTTGAAATTTATGCAACGGGTATGGCAGATGAAGATTTGTCAGAAAACAAGAATGTTTCAATAGCGCATTTCAAGGGATATATTGAAACGGAAAATATTGATAAGTTGAAGGAAACTGCTAAATCAAATTCTTGGGGACTTCTCATTGAAGAACCTACCGAAGAGGATGATGTACCAACCAAGCTTAAAAACAATAAGTTTGTAAGTCTTATTTATCCGTTAACGGACTTTTTGGGTGCAGTTCCGGGATATTTTGAGTATGATATTTCAGGTTGGTTCTTGGCATTTATTCTTATTTTCTTTGGCATTATTTTTGGCGATGGTGGATACGGATTGTTCATCTGTGCTGTTGCCTCAATACCAATCATAAAGTCCCTTGTCACAAAGAAAGAGGTTTCACCGACCTTCTTACTTGTAGGGCTTTTAGGATTATCGACCGTCCTTTGGGGTACTCTTACTTGCACATGGTTCGGACTTTCTGCCGAACAAATTCCACAGTGGATTCAGAAATTGTCAATTCCTGTAATTTCAAATGTGTATGCCGACCAAATCTGGCATCCTTTCTGGACAGAGGGTGAAACAGGACTTACAACAGCACAGAATTTGCAGATTTTCTGTTTCTCATTAGCACTTATTCAGTTGACAATAGCTCATATAAAAGGTGCAATCAGAAACAGAAGGTCACTTAAAATGCTTGGTGATATCGGTTCAATATTACAACTTTTCGGAATTTACTATCTTGTATTAAGCCTTGTTGTAAATCCTGAAGTTTTCAGCTTCTCACTTGTAATAAGCGGTATTCCGGTTGGTACTGTTGCTATTGCACTTATCGGAATCGGTTTCCTTTTAAGCTTTGTATTCTCAAATTACGAAGGAAATATTATAAAATCTATTCTTGCAAGTCTTACTAATATAGTTTCAGTTTTGCTTGGTGTAGTTAATGTTTTCTCGGATATAGTTTCCTATATACGACTCTGGGCTGTCGGACTTGCAGGTGCTGCTATTGCAGCCACTGTCAATGAGTTGGCAGGACCGTTACTTGGAAACTTCTTATTTATGATTATTGCGATTGTTCTTTTAGTATTTGGTCACGGGCTTAATATGATATTGAATGTCTTGTCCGTTATCGTTCATGGTATAAGACTTAATACATTGGAATTTTCATCGCATCTTGATATGTCCTGGAGTGGACATAAATTCAAACCATTTAATGAACAAATAGATTAAATCACGAAGGAGAATAATTATGAATTTCGGATTATTAGGAACATCTTTGGCAATGGGTATTGCCGCAATCGGCTCTGCTATCGGTATCGGTATTGCAGGTCAGGCATCAATCGGTGCTTGGAAAAAATGTTATATGAGCAATAAAGCAGCTCCATTTATTCTTACAGTTTTTGCCGGCGCACCTCTTACACAGACCATTTACGGTTTCCTTTTGATGCAGCAGATGAAATCTTCAACTGCAGACCCTGCATTCTTAATCGGTCTTGGTATTGCATCAGGTCTTGCAATGGCTTTCTCAGCAGTATTTCAGGGCAAAGCAGGTGCAGCAGGTGCAGACGCACTCGCTGAAACAGGAAAAGGCTTCTCACAGTACATCACCGTTGTTGGTCTTTGCGAAACAGTAGCACTTTTCGCACTCGTTTTCAGCATGGTTGCACTCGCATAAATTATTTAAAATTAAAGAAATAATAAAAGCGTTGCAAAAGGGACAACAAAATCCCATATGCAACGCTTATGCTTTTTAAATGGCTTAAATGCTATATAAAACAACGATACCACTATTGACCTGAATTGTATCAATAGTGGTATCTGATTTGGTTGCGGAGGAAGGACTTGAACCAACGACCTTCGGGTTATGAGCCCGACGAGCTACCAACTGCTCTACTCCGCGATATTTAACTTGCCCTCTCAAGAGTGCTTTAATATAATACACTGATTTTATTGTTTTGTCAAGTGTTTTTTATAAAAAGCAGAGATATTACATTAATTATTATATTATATTCAGAATTTTTAGGAAAATAACAACAATTTTAAAATTAATATTGACAAAACGACACAAGAGCATTATAATATTGTCATATCGACACAAAGAGGATGAGGGAAATGAAATTTTATAAACTTAAGTGCATGGTGGATGCGCCGGATTTTTCAGAAGAAAGCTTTGGCGTATTGCTTTTGATGGATGATAACAGCAGGGAGTATATATGCAATCTGTCACTAGATTCTTTGGAGGTTGAAAAGTTAGTGGAAGAGTTTAATAGTTCAGACATAGAAGCTTGTCACATAAATTCTGTAATTGAAGATTTTAAATATAACCTGACAAACAAATAAATCATATTAGTATAAAAATCGCATTTCATAATGAAGTGTGATTTTTTTTGTTATGTATATTTTAATATTATCGCTTTTGATAAAATTTTCACAAAATGTAATATTTTCTCTTGACAAGAAATAAAATATATAGTATTATTATTTGAGGTTAGCTGAGGCTAACTTGATTTTAAAACAAAATGTTAGCGAAAGCTAATTTTATTTAACATTTAGGTGAGTAAAATGAATTTAACTAATGCACAGGAAGGAATTGAATATATTATCAAGGATGTTATTACTGATGATGACGACCTTGATGCATTCCTTTTTTCACTCGGTTGTTATGCAGGTGAGCCTATAACAGTTATCTCTCATAAAAAAGGCGGTTGCATTGTTTCTATTAAGGACTCACGTTATAGCATTGATACCCAGTTAGCTGAAGCAATATCTATATAAAAGGTAAGGTAGAGGCAGCTGAATATTTTCAGTTTGTAGTTAGCGTTCGCTAACACGACTTATAGTTAATAATATCTAACATATAAATTCCCAGGAGGATGAATTATGAGAATTGCATTGGCAGGTAATCCCAATAGTGGTAAAACTACAATGTATAACGGTCTTACAGGTAAAAATGAAAAGGTAGGTAACTGGGCTGGCGTTACAGTTGATAAAAAAGAGAGTCCAATTAAAAAGAGCCTTTATAACGGAAGTGATGAGCTTATTGCGGTTGACCTTCCGGGTGCTTATTCAATGTCACCATTCACATCTGAGGAAAGTGTAACTCGTGATTACATAAAGACACAGAAGCCTGATGTTATTATCAACATTGTTGATGCTACAAATTTAAGTCGTAGCCTTTTCTTCACAACACAGCTTCTTGAATTGGGTATTCCTGTTGTTGTTGCACTTAATAAGGCTGATATCAACGAAAAGAAGCAAACAGAAATTGATGTTGCTGCATTAAGCAAGGCACTCAACTGTCCTGTTATTGAAACAGTTTCAACATCTGCAGAGGGTCTTAAGGATGTTGTTGAATCAGCAGTTTCAAAGTATGGCAAGGGTCAGACAGCACCTTATACTCAGGGTGATGTTGATATGACAGATAAAAAATCTGTTGTTGAGGCTGATAAAAAGCGTTTTGAATTCGTAAATAATATTGTTAAGACAGTTGAAAAGAGAAAGATTCTCACAAAGGAAAGAAATTATCAGGATAAGATTGATGATATTCTTACAAATAAGTGGTTTGGTCTTCCAATTTTCGCAGTTGTAATGTTCCTTGTTTTTTGGATTTCACAGGCAGGTCCTGGTGTTTGGATTGCTGATTGGCTTGTTGGTATTCTTGAGGGTGTTCAGGGTTGGATTGCAGGTTTCTTTGAAAATGCAAATCCACTTGTTTCAGCACTCTTGGTTGACGGCGTAATCGGTGGTGCAATTGCTGTTATCGGC
>CAJGCX010000048.1 GCA_904501895.1 Clostridiaceae bacterium | reverse complement strand
GCAGTTGATAATGTGCTTAATAACATTAAGACTTCTGCTTTCGGTGGACCATTACAAATTACAAGATTTGTGCTTATGTTCTCACCACTTTTGTGGATGTGCTTACCTGTTTTCACATCCGATGACGGAGCTGATATTACACTCATAAGTGTAATTATGGGAATAATTAACGGTAGCTTCGATTTTGGTAATCCATCTTATCTCTTCCCATTTATCACAATGGTGTGTATTATCATTTTCTCACTTATGGTGATTATTTCCTCACTTTTCTCAGTTGGTGAAAAGGCACTTTCAAGAAATGAAATCTTTAGTTTAATCAATACAGTAGTATTTATAGTCGTGTCAATCGTTTCTTGCAAAGTTGGTGGCGCACACCTCTCAACCGGTTGGTTTTTGGTGTCAATCACTTATATCCTTGAATTGGAAATGCACACATTAGTTAATAAAAAACTCAATAAATAAACACTTGACGGGGTCAATCGACTCCGTCATTTTGTTTCTATGTTCAAATTATAATTTGTCGTTCTCTTCGAATGACTTTTTTACGCCTCCCTCTAACGAGGGAGGCATTATAATTGCAACGCAGTTTCTCCATTTTGCACTTTGCGCTTTGCATTTTGCACTCATCGACAAACTCCAATTTCTCAATTTGAATACATCATATTTCATTGACAATCAGTGTTTTTTTGTTGTAAAATTATAATGTTAAAATTATGTCCATAAGGGAGTACAAAAATGGAAATTAAAGAGCTTTTTGAATATTGGTGTACCTTTGATGAGGATACAAAAAATGAACTTTTAAGTCTTACTGACGAAAAGGAAATTGAAGATAGATTTTATAAGGAATTGGAATTCGGCACAGGTGGACTTCGTGGTATTATGGGGGCAGGGCCTAACCGAATGAACAGATATACAATCGCAAAGGCTACAAAGGGCTATGCTGATTATCTTAAAAGCCGTTTTGATGGTGAAATAAGCGTTGCAATCGCTTATGATTCACGAAACAATTCACAGTATTTTTCTAAAGTGGCAGCAGGTGTACTTTCTGCAAACGGAATTAAGGTTTATATTTATGATACGTTAATGCCAACACCTGTTTTGTCATTTACTGCAAAGCACCTTGGCTGTAACGGTGGTATCGTCCTTACTGCAAGTCATAATCCAAAGGAATATAACGGATATAAAATTTATGATGAAAAGGGCTGTCAGTTAGTACCACAGTTTGCAAATCAGGTTATCGGATTTGTAAATGCCGTTACAGATTTAAAATCAGTTGTTGTTGACGATTTTGATGAGGCAGTGAAGAATGGCAAAATCGTTGTAATCGGTGAAGAGGTTCTTGATGATTTCCTTAAGGAGGTTAAAAAGCAGTCACTTTACGAGGAAAAATCTGACCTTAAAATTGTTTATACAGCGCTTCACGGAACAGGTAATATTCCTGTGAGAAAAGCAATTGATGGTATGAATGTTTCAATAGTAAAGAGTCAGGAATTGCCTGACGGTAATTTCAGTACAGTTCGTTCACCAAATCCTGAAGAAAAGGATGCTCTTACTATTGCAATTGCTCAGGCAAAAGAGGAAAATGCAGATCTAGTCCTTGGTACTGACCCTGACTGTGACCGTGTTGGTACTGCAGTGCTCCATAATGGTGAATACGTACTTATAACAGGTAATCAGATTGGTGCATTGCTTGTTGATTTTGTTCTTTCACACAGAAGGGATATGCTTAATGAAAAATCAACTCTTGTAAAGACTATTGTTACAAGTGAGGTTGGTGCTGATATTGCACGGAGTTATGGTCTTCACGTTGTTGATACTCTCACAGGCTTTAAGTATATTGGTGAGCAGATTGGTAAGTATGAAGTAAATGGTGATAAGGAATTCGTAATCGGTTACGAAGAATCTTACGGTTACCTTGTTGGCACTCACGCAAGAGATAAGGACGCTGTTGTTTCTTCAATGCTCATCTGTCAGATGGCAGCATATCACAAGAATAACGGCAGAACACTTATTGATGCTCTTAATAACATTTATGCAAAATTCGGCTTCTATCTTGATGCACTTGATACATTTGTACTCAAGGGTAAGGATGGTGCAGAAAAAATTCAGAGCATTATGACAAATATGCGTGAAAACGGTCAGTCACTTTTCCAAAATATCAAGGATGTTCTTGACTACTCAAAGGGTATTGACGATTTGCCAAAGGAAAATGTGCTTAAATACACATTTACAGACGGAAGCTGGATGGCAGTAAGACCGTCAGGCACAGAGCCAAAGCTTAAGGTTTATTACTCAATGTGTGGTGAAACAAGAGAAGCTGCAACAGAAAAGCTTGAAAATGTTCGTGCAATTCTCAAAAAGGAAATTGAGGGTTAATTTATGAAAAATTATATCAATACTGTTATTAAGCCAAAGCTTCAGGGTGATGGTGGCGAAATCGACTTTATCTCTTATGAAAATGGAGAACTTACAGTGCTTTTGCAGGGTGAATGTTCAAAATGCCTTATCGTTGAACGTTGCCTTCGTTGGATTGAAAGCGAAATAATGCGAGATATGGGTGAAAGCGTAAATGTTATTGCACAGAAAAAGAAACCATTTTTCTGGGACAAGGATTAAGGTGATACTATGGCACATATTAAGGTTGTAAGAAGAAGTATGCGTCCTGAGGAATGGACAGATTTACGCTTCGGTTGGCTTAAAAGATATATTTACGAAGAAAAATACGAAATTGAAAATTTAAAGGTCCGTGATGCACGTCAGGTTGCTGAAATGCAGTACGAATATTACCCTGAGGGCTGGAGAACCCTTAAAAAAGGTGATATGTACTTTACTCCTGATGGAACAGCATTTTTTGATGCAGAGGTTGAAATTCCACAGCACCTTCGTGGAAAGGAGCTTTGGTTTTCACTTAAAACTGCTGCCGAAATTATTGTTAAGGTAAATGGTAAGTATGTTGGTGGTGTTGACCCTAACCGTGACAGAATCCTTTTGACTCCATATATAGATTCTGATGTTCTTCACTTCGAAATGGAGGGTTATAACCGTTCAAAGCCTGATGATGAGAGAAATCCGGAATCACTTTCAGTTCGTGGTTGTCGTCAGATTTTTGAGGGTGCTTATCTTGCTACAATCAATCACACGGTTCTCGACTTGGTTTATGACCTTGAATTGCTTTTAGATATTGCAAAAAGTGAACTTTTCAATGAGGACTATCGTAATTTCCTTAATCGTGAAATTAATAATGCACTTAATCTTATTGATTTCGATGACCTTAAAACAGATGATGTTGCAGCTGCTAAAAAGTATGTTGACGATGTGATTTACGCGAATGATGATTACAAGGGTAATGGTGATGTGGCACTTATTGCACATTCACACCTTGATATTGCATATTACTGGAGAAGAATTCATTCGGTGCAGAAAAATCTCCGTACAATTCTTATTCAGCTTCGTCTTATGGACAGATACCCTGACTTTAAGTACACTCATACTCAGGCTTATACATATGAAATGCTCGAAAAGTATTATCCTGACGTGTTTGAGGAATTAAAAGAGAAGATTGCAAATGGTCAGTTTGAGCCTGTTGGCGCTATGTATGTTGAGCCTGATTGCAATATTCCTTGTGCTGAAAGTCTTATCCGTCAGTTTATGTACGGTCAGCATTATTTCCGTGAAAAGTTCGGAAAAACAATTAAAAACTGTTGGTTGCCTGACGTTTTCGGCAACAGCTGGATTTTGCCACAGATTCTTAAAAAGAGTGGTGTTGACTACTTTGTTTCAAACAAAATGTCAACATGGAATGATACAAATCGATTTCCACATAACAACTTTATCTGGAAGGGTATTGATGGTAGTGAGGTTTATGCCTGTGTACCGCCAACACACTTTATAACATGGAATATGCCATCTCAGATTCAGGAAAACTGGGAAGCATATCAGGATAAAAATCAGGGTGGACAGACAATGTCTATGTTTGGTTACGGCGACGGTGGTAGTGGCTGTACTGAAGAGATGATTGAGGTTATGCATCGCTTTGATAAGCTTTCAATTATGCCGAAAACTGAGCATATCAGCGGTCAGGAATTCCTTGAAAAGAATCTTAAGGACAATAAAAATCTTGCAAAATGGGATGGCGAGCTTTATCTTGAAATGCACCGTGGTACATTCACCACAAAATCAAAGATGAAGAGATATAATCGTCAGCTTGAATATAAGCTTCGTGAGGCTGAGATTATTTCAACTCTCCGTCATCTTAAGGGTGCTGTATATCCACACGAGGAAATTCGTGACATATACAAAAAACTTCTTATAAATCAATTCCACGACATTCTTCCGGGAAGCCACATTACACCGGTTTATCGTGATGCAATGGCTGATTATGAAGAAATTGAACGCAGAGTCGATAAAATTATCGGCACAGGTGAGCAGTATTTCAACTCACTTAATTTCCCTCGTACACACCTTACTTTCATTGAAAATGAAAACGGCAACAGCAATCGTTACGGTAAAAAGGGTAATTGGGTAATTCCTAATCTTCCACCTCTTTCCTGTGGTGACATTAAGATTGAAGAATCAGATGAAGAATGGCTTACAATCGGTGAAAAGGTGATTACACCATTCTATGAAATCGAGTTTAATACTGATGGTAGCATCGCAAGTCTTTATGACAGAAAGCTTCAGCGTGAATGGGTAAATGGTGAGTTCAATAAGCTTAAGCTTTATAAGGACAATCCTGGTGTTTATGATGCCTGGGATATTCTTCCAAACTATAAGGATAGGGAAGTAGAAGTAAAAATTCTTTCACCACTTAAGACAGTTGAGAAGAATTCAGAGGTTGTGTCTTTTGCTTGTATTCTCGGTACAGAGAAGAGTACATGGAAACGCATTATCCGAGTTTTCCGTCAGAGCCGTGGCATAGAGGTTGAAAATATCGTTGATTGGGACGAAAAGCACGTACTTGCAAAGGCACAGTTTGATTGCAATGTATTGACTCGTAAAGCAGTTTGTGACACAAGTGCAGGCTTCGTTGAGCGTGAAACTCATAGAAATACAACTTGGCAGCAGGCACGTTTTGAGGTTTGTCATCACAAGTGGGCTGATATGGCTGAAACTGATGGTGGCGTTGCACTGATTAACGATTCAAAATACGGTATCGGCTTCCTTGAAAATTCAATGAGCCTTTCACTGCTTCGTGCAACAATACGTCCTGATGTTACAAGTGATTTGGGACACCACGAATTCAGTTATATGATTTATCCTCATGGTGACGATTTTGTTAAGGCAGAAATCAATAACATTGCTTTTGAATATAATGTGCCACTTGGAAAAGCAGATTTGACCTGCGAAAATTCATTCGGTGAGCTTTATATGCAGACAATGAAAATGAGTGAAAAGGGTCATATGATTGTTGTCCGTCTTTCTGAGCAAAATGGTAGACGAGGAGTAATTCGTCTTGGTGGTAAGGTTAAGCTTCTTAACTTCCTTGAAGATGTTATTGAAGAAACTGACCGTATTGAATATAAGCCGTTTGAAATTATCACAATCGGCATAAACGCTTAAGAGTACTTTAATTATAAACAAAAAGAGAAGTCTTGGTTTTGTTCCTTGACTTCTCTTTTATTATGTTATTTATTTTTCATATGTACTAAATGCATTTTGTCTAATATAAGCATATTGCCGATTTTATTAATTTATTCCGTTAAAAGGGGAGTGTAATTCCCATTGTTAAAGATATATCGGACAAAATAATATTCAGTAGATTTTATTATTTTCCAAATTCCTTTGCCACATCTTTTAAAAGTTTTCTGATTTCAAGATGTTGTGGGCAAGCCTTTTCACAAAGTCCGCACTGAATACAATCAGAAGCTTTTCCTTTGCCTGCAGTATGAACATCCTCATAATAATATTCAGCGTTCCAGTCCTTAAACTGCTTTCTGTCATTCATACAAGCAAAAATTTCAGGAATAGGTATGTTTTTAGGACATCCGTCAACACAATATCTGCAAGCAGTACAAGGAATTAAATGCTGTGCATTCATAATTTCACAAACCTTGTTAACTGCTTCATATTCCTTGTCATTGAATGGCACAAAATCCTTCATAAAGCTGATATTGTCATTCATCTGTTCCATATCACTCATACCTGAAAGCACCATAAAAATACCCTCAAAGCTTGCGGTGAAACGAATAGCATAGGAAGCAGGTGAGCCACCATTAAGGTCATCCAATACCTTTTTAGCTTTCTCAGGAAGCTTTACAAGACTACCACCCTTAACAGGCTCCATAACAATAATCGGTTTGTTGTGTTTACGACAGACCTCATAGCATTTTCTGCCTTCAACTGACTCATCGTTGTAGTCAAGGTAATTGAACTGAATCTGCACAAATTCCATTTCAGGATATTCTGTAAGAATTTTATCAAGGACTTCTGCCTTATCGTGGAATGAAAATCCTACGTGACGGATTTTGCCTTCCTTTTTAAGTTCAAATGCGGTTTCGTATGCACGACATTCCTTGTATTTTTCAAAGTTTGTAGCATTCTGTGCGTGCATTAAGTAAAAGTCAAAATATTCAACACCACAAGCCTTTAACTGCTTTTCAAAAAGTGGTCTGATATCGCTTTCCTTCTTAAAAAATCCATCTGATAATTTGTCAGCAAGGACATAGGCATCTCTTGGATAACGTGATGTAAGGCACTTTTTGAGGGTAGCCTCATTTCTCATTTCCATATAGCCCTTTGCAGTATCAAAATAGTTGAAGCCTGCCTCGATAAAGGTGTCAATCATCTGATTTGTCTGCTTGTAGTCAATAAGCGGACCCTTGCGAGGAAGTCGCATACAACCGAAGCCAAAATTCTTTTTTACCTCAGGGAAATAATTACTCATAAAATCACCTTATTTTTTAGTACCAACAACCTGATACATTCTATCGTTGGAAATCTGAATATCTACATTGAAATATGGACTTAAAAGCTCGGCTAATTTATCACATTCAGGAAGAATATTTGAAACTCTGCCTGCTGATTTTTTGTGTACCTCATCAAGCTCCTTTTTACTCAATCCGTGTGCAATGCTGATTTTTCCACCTGATTTTAAAGCCTTTGAAAGGTTTTCAATAAGCAATTTTGGTTCAGGAAAATGTGGAAAAGCATTATAAATCATAACAACATCAAACTGCTTGTCAAATGATATACTTTCAGCGTCACTACAAATTACATCAGCTTGTGGAAATTTAGATTTTGCAATTTTCACCATTTCAGGGGATAAGTCAACTGCTGTAATGCTCTTAACATTGTGTTCAAGATAAAAGGAGAATAGTACCCCTGTACCACAAGCAATGTCAAGCACATTAATATTTTCTTTTATTCCTGCATTTTGGATAATTGTATCTATAATTTCTTTTTCAGCAATTGGCTCATTATCCCAATTTGGTGCAAAGCCATTAAAAAATTCTCTGATTAATTCTTTGTCCATTTTACCTTTTCGATAGCAGCAAGCTTTGTGTTTACTGCTCTTATTCTGTCATAAATCTTTTCGTCAAATTTCTTTTCTCTGTCATAAGTATAAAGACCATTCTGCTCCTGCTCAATATCATAAAGCTGAGTATAGCAGAAGCCAAACATCTTGTAGTTTTCTACGATTACATCAGTAAGACCTACATATCTGTCAGCAAATTCTTCAGGAGTTTTTACATCCTTGCCATAACCCCAGGACTTGATTGACTCGTCACTTACCCATTTGATTCCACCGTATTCGCTGATAAATACAGGCTCACCTTTATATTCTTGCCTGCCTTCGTTTTCAACAAGTACATGCTGATAAAGATAATCTTCTGTCATAAAACGGTCATAGTTGTTCTTGAAAAATTCCACATCATAGCTATAATCGTGCAAGTCAAAAATATCGGTTTTCACATGGAAATTACCACTTGTGTCAATACAAGGACGAGTTGAGTCAACAGCTTTTGTAAAGTCATAAACTGTTGCAAGTAATGGGTCATACTGGCGTCTGCCCTTGTAATTCCACGTTTCGTTGAAAGGACACCAACCGATAAGTGCAGGATGGTTAAAGTCACGCTCAAGTGCTTCTCTCCATTCATTGAGGAAAACATCAACACTCTTTGGATTAGAGTAGTCAAGTCCCCAGTTAGCGTATTCTCCCCATACAATGTAACCTAACTGGTCAGCATAGTAAAGGAATTTAGGGTCAAATACCTTCTGATGAAGTCTTGCACCGTTAAAGCCTAAATCCATAGAAATTTTAATGTCATTGATTAAATCTTCATCACTTGGTGCTGTGTAAATACCTTTTTTGTAAAAGCCCTGGTCAAGTACAAGACGCTGAAAAACGCTCTTTTCATTAATAAGGAATTTGTATCCGTCAAGTCGTACATTACGAAGTCCGAAATATGATTTTACTTCATCTTCACCAAAGGTAATGTTAAGGTCATAAAGACGACCATTGCCAACCTCCCAAAGGTGAGTTTCATCTAATTTAATCTGTAAAACCTCGTTGCCACAAGCATTTTCGATTACATTTTTACCGACACTCTTACCATCATAAAATGCTTCACAACAAAGATTTTCTTTACCTTTAAGGTCAAGGTTAATTGTAACAAGACCATTTTTGTGGTCAGGATAAATTTTAAAATTCTTTACATAATTTTCAGGCACATATTCAAGATAAACGCTCTGCCATATACCTGTTGTACGTGTGTAGTCACAAGCGTGACTCTTTTTCCATTCACTTTGCTTACCACGGATAACGAAAGGATTTTTAACGTCATCCTCACAAAGTACAAAAATCTCATTTTCACCGTCAGAACAGAGGTCAGTAATGTCAAATCTGAAAGATGTGTAACCACCCTTGTGTCTGCCTGCACATTTACCGTTTACGAGAACGGTTGTCAGGTGGTCAGCAGCACCAAAGCATAAAAATACACGATGACCATCTTTCTTTACATTGACGATTTTTTTGTACCAGACCATATTGATGAAATCCTTGTATCCTATTCCTGAAAGTTCACTTTCAACACAGAAAGGCACATTGATTTTGTGTGTGAATTGGTTATTGCTTCTGATTTCAACTGCTCGTTTTTCATCAGTTGAAAATTTAAACCCTATTTTTGTTTTTTGAAAGCCAAAATCCCACTGTCCGTCAAGGTTTTGAAAATTATCTCTCTGGAACTGTGGGTTTGAATGCTTCGCCATTTTAATATTCATAAAAATCACCTTTTTGATAATATCATATATTTACATAAAAGTAAAGGAAATGCCCGACGAAATTGACGGGCATTAGTTGTATTAAAGAATAAATTTTACAAAGTAAATAATTGTATTAAGTACATTGTTAAGGAGATATTCAATATTTGAAAGTGTGTATGGTTCTTCAAATTCCCATTCATCAGGTTTCAATAAAGCTCCCATAAGTGAACCATCATATTCATAAGGTTCTTGGAATGCTTTAGTATGCATTTTAACTGTAACAAGATGTCTGCAAGCTTCACGAAGTGCAGTACCAAAGCCTATCGGGTCTGCATAATACTGTGCAGTAACTGCGATAACATGAGATGGAAGGTTAACTGCCCAAAGACCTGTGAGCAATGTATCGTTACCGTTATAAACAGCAATGATAGGACTCATATATCCGATTCCTGTAAAGTTCCAGGAATAGTCAGAAACAACAAATCCGTTGAATCCCCATTCACCACGAAGAAGGTCGTTGAGAAGTGCTGAGCTACCACCACACCAGTTTGTACCAATACGGTTAAATGCTGACATAACACCAAGACAAGGTGATTCCTTAATCGGAATTTCAAATGCCTTAAGATAGATTTCACGCATTGTCTGTTCATCAGCCCATGTGAAAACGCCTTCACGGTGAGATTCCTGGTCATTCATAACAAAGTGCTTGATTGTAACAACAAGTCCTTCTGAATAGCAACCTGTAATAACAGCAGATGCCATTGTAGCTGAAAGGATAGGGTCTTCTGAATAATATTCATAGTTTCTGCCACCTGCAGGGTTTCGGTGAATATTTACACCGGGAGCATACCAGATATCTGTGCCGATATCACGAGCTTCAATACCAACACATCTACCCATTTCTTCAGCTAAATCAACGTTCCATGTACAAGCAACTGCAACCTCACAAGGATATGCAGTACCACTGTCAGTAAAAGCGATACCATTCTGACCCTTAACGCTTGATGGAGCATCATTATCCCATGTCTGAGGAATACCGAGTCGTTCAACACCACGAGTACCGTAACCACCGTCAATAACCATCATAACCATTTCATTAACAGTAAGCTGGTCAAGGAATTTATCCATAAGTTCAGGATTTTCATAAACATCCTCAAACATTATTGTTTCGTCATAAACTGCACCGGTAACAGGCGCTGTACCCTCTGTTGTCTTTTCAGGAATCTGGTCAACATTCTTGATTCCATCAGTTGCTGTCAACTGTCTGAAAACAGGGTAAGTGCCTTCATAATCAGCACGTGAAAGAATAGGGAATCCACTGTAAACATCGTCAAATCTGTTTGAGATTTCAACGCCTGTCTTGTTGTCATACTTCATAATTTTATCTTCAGCCTGAACATAATCAAATGTATCAATATGTTCTCTGACATTCTTACCAAGGATAATTTTGTAAGTTCCCTTTTCAAGAACCCAGGCTTCATTGTTTTTATGGTCATAAGATGCCATATCCTCAATGTCGTAAGAAACTGTCAATGTCTGACTTTCATCTGGTTCTAAAAGCTTTGTTTTACCATAACCACCAAGGCAGATTGCACTCTTTTCAATTCCGCTCTCATAATATGGTGCGCTGTAATAAAGCTGTACTGTTTCTTTACCTGCAACATCACCTGTGTTTGTAACCTTAACAGTTGCAGTAACCTTACCATCATCAAAGCTGTAATTAACAAGCTCCTGCTTGAATTCTGTATAGGAAAGTCCGTAACCAAACGGATACTGAACCTTGTCTTTAGCAAATGTTTCAAAATAGCGATATCCCACATAAATACCCTCAAGATATTCTACATAGTATTCACCACCTTCATATTCATTTGTACCGAAGCAAACGCCTGAAGGATGGTCACTTACATTGTAAGCCACTGTGTCTGCAAGTCTGCCAGATGGGTTAATTGCACCTGTGAGCATATCTGCAACTGAAAGCATACCAAATTCACCTGGAATCCAGATTGCTGCAGCAGCCTTGATGTTCTCATATTCATCAACAAATCCCATTTCCATAATGTTTGAAATGTTAAAGAGAACAATAATGTTTTCAAAATTATCATTGAGCTTTTCAACAAGTGCTCTTTCCTCATCACTGATACGAAGCACATCTTCTGTAAGGTCAGTGCCCTCTTCACTTGTTCTGCTAATCATAACAAGTGCTGTGTCAGAATATGATACAGCATTATCCATAATCTCGTCTGTAAGAAGCGAAACAGGCATTTCAGGAAGCTGACTCTTTGTAAGAATAAGACCAAGAGCGTTGTTTACAACGGGATGGTTTGTTGTAGGAATTGCACTTGTGCCACATTCTTCTTCATAAAGTTTGCGAAGTTCCTCATTATACACAATACCTTTTTCATCAAGTGCATCATAAAAGCTTATTGGGTTTTCAGAGGTAATACAACCTGAACCTGCACCACCAAAGAATGGACAAACTGAACCAACACCAAACACATTCAGCTTTTTGCCCTCAAGAGGTAAAACATTATCCTCGTTTTTCAAAAGAACAATTCCTTCACCCTCAATTTTCAATGCAGTTTTTGAAGTTTCTGCAACGATATCAAGGTCAATTCTGCCGCTATATGCGAATACACTGATTGTGCAAGTGAAAAGAATTGCGATTACCATTAAAACAGCAACAGACTTTAATAATCTTTTTTTCATAAAAAATCCCCTCCAAAAGCTTTTCATATGTTCATAATATACAAAAAATGTTGATTGTCAATGAGTTTTTATGATATAATACAGTAGGTGATTAATGTGTTAAATAAATTTAATTGGGCAGTACTCGGTTGCGGAAATATCGCAAACGATTTTGCACGAGAAATGAACAAAATGGGTGGTAGAATTTATTCTGTCGCAAATCGAACTTATGAAAAGGCAGTAGCTTTCGCAGAAAAATACAATATCGAAAAGGTTTATGAAAATATTGAGGACATTTTCACAGATGAGAATGTTGATGTT
>CAJGCX010000047.1 GCA_904501895.1 Clostridiaceae bacterium | reverse complement strand
AGCACTGCTCTGCACAAGGAAAAACGACACAGACAGCTGACCTATGTTATGACAAATTGCTGACAGCACTCCGAGTCCTGCATATCCGAAGCCTGTTTTCTTCTTCATAAGAAGCACCATACACAATGCACTGAGTATTCCACCTGCAAGGCTCATACAAAATGCTGTAAAGCCTCTTGTTATAAAAACAAAAACCGACTTTGCAAGGACTATGAGCATTGTTTCACCAATTGTGAGTGTCGACGCTGAAAACATTACGGGAATATTTGAAAGTCCTAATTTACTACCCGGTGGCATAAAATACGCAGTTGGCAAAAGGCTCTCCACAAACGACAGCACAATTGAAGCAGCAGTCATCAGAGCAGTAAATGTAATTCTTTTAATTCTGTCTTTTCTCATACATTCACCCTGTCAACGCATCAAGCGGACTTTTACTTTTACCACTTATTTCAATAGCAACTCTGTTTGGAGCACAGATAATTCCCTCACCTGCTTTTGAGATTTTACCACTTCTCACACAGACCTTATCTGCGCAGTCAGAGTCCTCAACAAATATTTCTCCATTTTCACACGAAACAGTAACTCCGTTAAAATTCATCTCATAATATTCACCACGAAGAGAAAGCTCAGCAACTGTCTCACCATCAATTTTTACAATTGCAGTAGTACCTGTTTTAGCAGAATTCATCATAAAAAAACCTGCAACACCAATACCCAGCACCACCACAAGCAATATAAAATCTTTTTTCGTTATAAGCTTTTTCATTAAATCACCGAAACAACAAAGCTATTATCCTGAATTGTCAGTTTTTCCTCTAAACCGTCAGTAATTAAAACTGATTTATCTTTTTTTACAATAATCACTTCTGCGTTGTACTCTTCTGCAAGGCTTATGCCCTTTTCAACACCCTCACAGAAAATTGCTGTTGAAAGAAAATCACTTAAAGTGCCATTGTCTGCTACAACTGTTACAGAGGTAATGTCACTCTGCACAGGAGTACCTGTCCTTGCATCAAAAATGTGAGAATATCGCACACCATTTTTCTCGAAATATTTTTCATAATCACCTGATGTGGAAATAAAGCAATCAGTTACATTTAAAACAGCGAAATAATCATTCTGCCCACCAAAGGGATTACGAATTCCGATTTTGTAATTTTCGTTACCCATTGCACCAACTGAGCCACCAACTGTTACAAGTGCATTTTGTACATTTTGTTCTTTTAGATACTCAATAGCCTCATCACAGGCTGTACCCTTACCCAATGCACCTAAATCCAGGATTCCGTTGTTAATCGAAATAGTATTACCGTCAATTTTCAATGCAGTGTTTTCATGATTTTCAAGTGTCTGTGCAATTTCATCATCTGTTGGAATATAACCACCGTCTTCGATTTTCCAAAGACTCTTCATCTCACCACAAAAAAGAGTGAAGCAATCACTTTTTTCAGCTAATCCAACACATTCGTTAAGGTAATCGCAAAACCATTTGTCGGCTGTTACTGTACCATCTTTATTAAGAGTGGAAACTGCAGATGTAGAAATATCATGTGAGAGATATGACTTGTCAATAAAGCTTATCCTCTCAAACGCACCTTTGCAAAGTTCGTCACCGTTTTTTTCACCGTAAACCTTAATGGTGACAGGACTACCCATTGCAAAATTCGTAAGAGAAGCGTCATTTTTTGTGTCGTTGATAAGTGAAAAAATGAAAATAAAAACCACAAGAAAAACTGCCAAAAAAGGCAAGGATTTTGTTACTTTTTTCACAATTTCACCACCTAAAACTCATACTATATATAATACAACATTTTAGCACTTTAATCAATTGGTAAATCTATTGAAATAATGGCAAAAAAATGATACAAATTGCCCATAAACTCGTGTTTTTCATGTTAATTTTTTAACATACAAATGGAGGTTGTCGATGAGTTGTAGTGGTAGCAACACCATCTTGGCTCCCCTTTCAGGGGAGACGAGAACCGAACACACCAACAATTTAATTTTTCTGTTGATTTTTCATTTTGTGATGGTACAATATTACTATTGGAGTGATTAAAATGAATTATGATTTCAGCTTTTATATGCCGGTAAATATTCTTGGTGGTAAAAACGCATTACAGAATAACAAAAATATTTTTTCAACCCTTGGCAAAAAATGTCTTATTGTAACAGGCAAATCATCTGCAAAAAAATCAGGTGCACTTGACGAGCTTATTGCAGTTTTTGATGAGTTAAACATTGAATACACTATTTTCGATGAGATTACGGAAAATCCATTGACTAAAACCTGCTGTGACGGTGGTAAGGCTGCAAGAGAATTTGGTGCAGACTTCGTTGTTGGCATTGGTGGTGGGTCACCTCTTGACGGAGCAAAGGCTGTTTGTGTTTATGCCACAAATCCTCACATTATCAATGATGACATTTACACAGCTGATGTTACAAACAAGCCGTTGCCTCTCGTTGTAATTGGCACAACATCAGGTACAGGCAGTGAAGTTTCAGGCGTTTCTGTGCTTACTCGTGAAAATGGCAGAAAGCAGAGTATCAGTGGCAAAAATTATTACGCTTTATATGCAATAGCAGATGCTAAATACACTTATTCAGTTCCATTCAGAACAACTGTTTCAACTGCACTTGATGCGCTTGCTCACGCTGTTGAATCAATGTTCTCACCTCGTGCAGATTTCCTTACACAGCAGTTTGCACTTATTTCAATTAAGATGATTTATCCTGTTCTTCAGAAGCTTCACGACACAAAGGAATTGCCCAACAGCGAAGAAAGGGACACACTTTATTTCGCATCACTTTATGCAGGCTTTGCACTTAACAAGGGTGGTACAGGCTTCCCACACGGTATGGGTTATGCACTTACTGAGGATTATAATGTGCCACACGGAATTGCCTGTGCTGTTTTCATTCCACAATATCTTACAGAGGCAGAAAAATCAAATCCTGACCTTTTTAATCAAGTCCTTGACAGTATGAATTGTGACAAGTCAACAGCTGAAAAGCTTATTGCAGATTTGTGTGATTTGCAGTTGTCAATTCCTGACGAAAAAATCAAGGGATATGTTGCACGTTGGGAAACACTTAAAAACTTTAAAAACTCCCCTACTGACTTTAACAACGAAGATGCAGGCTTGCTTGTAAAAAGATTATTTTAGTAATTTGTAGTTAAAATTTATCTAAACGCCTTTTAAAGCCCGATTTTCTATATTTTCTACATATTATCGTCGTTCCAATTGTCTATTATAGATAAAAACGGCGATTTTTTATGCCTCAAAACTACTGTTTAGATGTTTTCTAACTATAATTTAGATTGTTTTTAACTATTAGTTATTTTTTAACTATTCATTTTTGACTATTTTCCCAAAAAATGTTGACAGAGGAAAATTTAATGATATAATTGTATATGAACGATTATCTGTATTTACAGGTAACAAATTCTACTAATCTACGGAGGAGAAAAAATTATGGCAGATACAAGATTCGCTATTACACATTATCATGACGCTGCTCAGATTAATAAGCAGCTTGATGAACTTATCAGCAAACCAATTTATTCAATTAAGCCTGATGTTCTCAAGACTTATGAAGAAGAGTATTATGACAAGAAGTGTGCTAAATCTAAGGAAATGATTTCTGAAGCAAAGACAATCATCCCTGGTGGTGTTCAGCACAACCTTGCTTTCAACTATCCATTCCCACTTGTTTTCACAAAGGCTGAGGGTGCTTACCTTTACGACGTTGACGGAAACAAGTACTTTGACTTCCTTCAGGCAGGTGGACCTACAGTTCTTGGTTCAAACCCTAAGGTAGTTCGTGACCAGGTTATCGACCTTCTTAACACATGTGGTCCTTCAACAGGTCTTTTCCACGAATTTGAATACAAGCTTGCAAAGAAAATCTCTGACTCAGTTGAATCAGTTGATATGTTCCGTATGCAGGGTTCAGGTACAGAAGCATGTATGACAGCTGTTCGTGTTGCTCGTCTTGCAACAGGTAAGAAGAACATCCTTAAAATGGGTGGTGCTTACCACGGTTGGTCAGACCAGCTTGGTTACGGTATCCGTGTTCCTGGTTCAAAGTTCACACAGGCTAGTGGTGTTCCACTTTACCTCTTCAAGCATACTCAGGAATTCTTCCCTGGTGACCTTGAAGACCTTGAAAGAAAGCTTTGGCTCAACCAGTTCAATGGTGGTACAGCTGCTGTATTTATCGAACCAATCGGTCCTGAAAGTGGTACAACTCCACTTGATTATGACTTCAACAGAGGCGTTGAAAGACTTTGCCGTAAGTACGGTGCTCTTCTCGTATTCGATGAAGTTGTTACAGGTTTCCGTATCGGTATGGCTGGTGCTCAGGGCTTCTTCGGTGTATCTCCTGACCTTACAATCTTCGGTAAGGTTATCGCAGGTGGATACCCAGGTGCAGGTGGTGTCGGCGGTAAGAAGCAGTACATGAAGCACCTTGGTGCAGGTCTTGACGATTCAGGTATGAAGGTTAAGAAGGCATTCACAGGTGGTACAATGACTGCTAACCCACTTTCATGCTGTGCAGGTTACTTCACTCTTGAAGAAATCGACAAGCAGAACGCATGTCAGAAGGCAGGCGAAATGGGTGACAGACTTACAGCTGGTCTTCAGGAACTCGTTACAAAGCACGGTCTTCCATTCGTTGTTTGGAACGAAGGTTCTGTATGTCACCTTGAAACTGTTGGTACAATGCACTACTCAATTGACTGGTGCAAGCCTTGGAAGATTCCTGGTGTTCTTACAGCTACAAGCGAAAGAAAGAAGGAAATGCAGTACATGGGCGCTGCTTACATGGCAGAAGGACTTGTTACCCTTGCTGGTAGCCGTCTCTACACATCAGCTGCATACACACCTAAGATGATTGACCAGGCACTTCAGTGCTTCGACAAGGTATTTGCTAACGTTGCTGTTAAGCCAGAAAGCAAATAAATATTGATTTTTTAGGGTGGATGAATTCATCTTCATCCACCTTTATTAACCTATTATAGTAATTGCTTATTATTATAGAACACAATTATCAACGAGATAGTTTTTCGTCAGAGCCGTAACAAAACGCAGGCAATACTTTGTGTATTAACGAGTATTTGGGACGAGCTATGGCGGAAAAATAGCCGTTGAGAATTAAATTGAGGTGATTTTAATGGAAATAATGCAGGCAAAGGAGACAGTCATTAAGGCTGGTAAAGAGCTTATCGCTGCAGGTCTTATCGCCCGTACTTGGGGTAACATTTCTTGCAGAATCAGTGATACACAGTTTGTAATCACACCAAGTGGTCGTGCTTATGAAACTCTTACTCCTGAAGAAATCGTTCTTGTAAATATTGAAGACCTTGAATATGAGGGTGAAATTAAGCCATCAAGTGAAAAAGGTATTCACGCTGCTTGCTATAAGCTTCGTCCTGAAATCAACTTTGTTATCCATACACATCAGGTAAACGCTTCAATCGTTTCTTCACTTGGTATGGACATTAACAATATTGAGGGTGAAAATGCACAGGTTGTTGGTAACAATCTTCCAATTGCTTCTTACGGTCTTCCAGGCACAAAGAAGCTTCGTAAGGGTGTTATTGAGGCAATCACACGTTCTGATGCTAAGGCTGCTGTTATGGCTCATCACGGTGCAGTTTGCATGGGTGTTGACTATGACGATGCTTTCAACGTTGCACAGAAGGTTGAGGATATCTGTGAACAGTATGTTTTAGATAAATATACATCACTTACAGGTACAGTTGCTGAAAATCTTACTGCTATCAACGATTACGTTGTTGGTAAGTTTACAAAGAAGCCTTCAACTGCTCCTGAATTTGAGGCTTGTAAGAGTGAACGTGACGGTCCTGTTTTCAACATTTCAGTTATCGGTGGCGACGGTACAATCACAAGAATCGACATTGATTCAGGTGACGTTATCGCAGGTGATGCAAACAACAGTTCAATCGAGCTTCACCGTGCAGTTTACAAGAACCGTGCTGATGTTAACTTTATTTCTCATACAAAGGACCCATACACAGTTGCTTGTTCACAGCTTGGTAAGAAGATGCGTCCTCTTATTGACGACTTCGCACAGATTGTTGGTGTAAATGTTAAGTGTGCAAAATATGACCCTAACAATACACTTGCAACTGCTAAAAAGGTTGTTAAGAAGCTTAAGGGCAGAAACGCAGTTCTTCTTGAGAACAATGGTGCTCTTTGTGTTGCAGGTAGTGAATACGATGCAGGTGCTATCGAATTCATCACAAATAAGGGTGCAAAGATTCAGATTAGCGCTCAGATGTTTGAAAAGGTTGAACCAATCAACCCAATCGAAACAAGAATTATGAATATTGTTTACAGACTCAAGTATTCAAAGCAGGCTGGTAAATAAACCAGATAATAAAAAATCTCCCCGAAGGATTTAACTCCCTCGGGGATTTTTTTGGTTTTTCGCTTAAATTATGTTACATTATTCTAATGAATCCATACTCAAAAGAACGTCGCTGTCACCCATTACTGTTGGTAACTTACCGTCCCACTTACTCCACTTGATGTAATCTACATAATCAGGTGATTTTGCAAGTGCGTCCTGAATGAGCTTAATGCTTTCTGCTTCAGCTTCTGCCTGAGTGATTTTTTGCTGTGCCTCAACCTCGATACGAGCAAGGTCCTGTTCAGCCTTTAATGCATTCTGCTGTGCTGTCTGCTTTGCTTCAACTGCAGCGTTGAATTCTTCAGAGAAATCAAAATCTACAATGTTGAAAATCTCAACTGTAATACCATACTGGTTGATTTTTTCTGACAAAGCATCTTTAATCTGTTCGCCCACTGTCTGACGTTTTGTAATAAGTTCTTCAGCAGTGTACTGAGCAGTTACAGCTTTAATGCTCTCCTGAATTGCAGGAATAATAATAACTGAACCATAATCTGTTCCCACATTCTGATAGAGATTTGCAGAAGAATCGTTATTAACATGATAGTTTACTGCTACCACATAAGAGATAATCTGCAAGTCCTTTGAAGATGATGAACCTTCTGTTTCAATCTTTTGTGTACGATTGTTCATCTGCACTACCCTTTGAATAAAAGGAGCTTTAAAGTGCAAACCTTCCTCAAGAACTGTGTCCTCAACAGCACCGAATGTAAGTACAACACCTGTGTGACCTGCTGAAACTACTGTAAAGCAAGATATTGCAACACCAATAACAAGAACTGCACATACAGCAATTATTACAATTTTTACAATCTTTTTTGTGTCCATATTTATTGTCCTCCTGTTTTTTCTTTTTCCTATGAAAGAGTATTTGTAAACAAAAAAACTCATACACAGCGAAAAACCATGTATGAGTCTCATTTACTTATGACACACCGAAGAGAAAATCTCTTGTCTTGACGATGATGTCTCGCATTATTTTTGTTTTGCGGAATTACTCCCTCATATCACCATAAATATACCATATTTGTCGCAATTTGTCAATATAGTGTTATTATGCTACCTCACCTTTTCCGAATTGAGTGTAATCGTAATATCTGATAACTGTAAAATGTCTTAAGAATGTGTATTTTGCCTTGAGCACCTTTTGAGAAATTGCTGTGTCGCAGAAACTAATTACAGGACCCATAAAGAACGCTGTAACAACTGTACCGATACCGATAGGTCCTTCCAACAAAATTGCAATCAATGTACAAACAAGGTCAGTAATCACTCTGCTCCACTTGTATTTAAGCTTGATGTTTTCTTCCATTACAAAGCCAAGCGCATCATAAGGTGAAACACCCATATTGCAATTGAAGTAAAGAGAAGCTGAAAGACTTAAAAGGAAAACTCCAAGTGCCATAAACACAAGCTGTGCTGAAAACGGAATTTCTTCAGGTAAAATTTCGTTATAAATACTTGTGAAGAACTCACATACATAGCCAACACCAACCATATTAACCACTGTACCGAGGCTGATAAGGTGCTTTGATGTGAATGCCACCAATAAGAGAATAAGTCCGTTCATACACATCTGGAACAAACCGAAGCTTACTCCAAGCTTTGCGCTGATGCTCATATTAAGGGCTGTGAATGGGTCAACACCCATACCTGAATATGAGAAAACTGAAACAGCAAAGCCCATAAGAATAATGCTCATAAACATTATTACTGTTCTTTTTGCTCCATCCTTCTGTGAGATTATTGTTATAGGATTCATATTTTTGAGAATTTGTGTCATTTATTAATTTCGCCTTTTCTTTGTTGAATTTGCACATATAACCGTGCTTCGATTTGTACATATATTACAACACCAAAAAGATAAAGTCAATGAAATATTGTTAATTATTTAACTTTCTACCATTGGCACAAATTAACAAATATAAATATTATTTTTTGTGCATTTCGCCATATGAAATAGTATAAAAATTCGGTGAAACGAATTCCACCGAAAATTTATACATATTATGATAATTTATGAATGAATAAACCTGACAACAATTTTGGCTCGAACCATGTTGATTTTGGAGGCATAACCTTTCCTGCATCTGCGATATCCATTAACTCATTCAATGATGTTGGGTACATTGCAAATGCTAATTTCATTCCCTCTGCACATCTTCTCTCTAACTCACCGAGGCCACGGATACCACCGACGAAATCGATTCTCTTGTCAGTTCTTGGGTCTTCGATGCCGAGAATTGGTGTGATGAGGTTGTTCTGTAAAATTGAAACGTCGAGACATTCAACAGGGTCATTTTCATTGATGAACTCTGCCTTTGCAGTAACCTTGTACCACTTATTATCGAGATACATACCGAATGTGTGACGCTCTTTTGGTGCGTAAGGGCTTTCGTCTGTTTCCTCAACTACGAACTTTTCACCCATTTTTGCCATAAATTCTTCACTTGTATTACCGTTAAGGTCAGCGATTACACGGTTGTAATCCATAATTTCAAGCTGGTCACAAGGGAAAATTACTGATAAGAAGAAATTGAATTCTGCATTCTCATCGTATTCACCGTCACCACGTCTTCTCTCCCCTACACGGACTGCAGAAGCACATCTGTGGTGACCGTCAGCAATATAGAGATATGGAATTTCAGCAAACTCCTTAACGAGAGTATCAATAACTGCATCGTCATCAATAACCCATACTGTCTGTGAAACACCATCATCACTTACGAAATCGTAGCAAGGTGTGTGAGTATTTTTCCAGTTTTCAGTAATATCTGAAACTGTCTTATTTTCTCTGTGAGTAAGGAAAATTGGTCCTGTGTTAGCATCAAGAGTGTCAACGTGACGAATTCTGTCAGCTTCCTTATCTGCTCTTGTGAATTCGTGCTTTTTAATCACGTTATTGATGTAATCATCAACTGTAGTACAGCCAACGATACCTGTCTGCTCACGGCCATTCATAATCTGACGGTAAACGTAGAGCATTGGCTTTTCATCCTGCTTGCAGATGCCGTTTTCACTTAAAGCATCAAGATTTTCCTTTGCTTTTTCATAAACCTCAGCTGAGTAAATGTCAATTCCCTGTGGTAAATCTACCTCAGCCTTATCAACATGCAAGAATGAGTAAGGCTTATCCTTTACCATTTCTCTTGCTTCCTCTGAATTCATTACGTCGTAAGGCAAAGCACCAACCTGTGATGCGTATTCATCCTTTGGTCTTACTGCCTTAAATGGTTTTAATACTGCCATTTTTCTTTCCTCTTTCCTCTTTCCTTTATAGTAAGTATAATTTTTAATATAATCAACGATGCTATGACACCAATCAAAGCACCTGTACTATCCACTAAAATATCAGATAACTGAAACGCTCTTTCAGGGACAAAAATCTGATGAATTTCATCTGTAACTGCATAAGCCACAGTTCCAAAAAATGCAATCACAGGCGTTATTTTTGCTTCACTCGTTGCATAAACTCCATTGAACATAAGCACTGAAAGCCCCATAAACTCAAGACAATGGGCACAATTACGAAGAAAGGCTTCATTTATTGTAATTCCAAGCTTTTCTAAAAATGCCAACACAAATGAATGACTTAATTCTGACGACTCCTCACCTGTCTGCGCTGAAAGGAAGAATATAATTCCCATACAGATTACCACAAGAAGCCACGATACAGCTACATACACTTTTCTTTTTACTGTCATTATTCAAGTATTCCTTTGTAGAAATATATATTTGCTCTGTCACCTGCTGAATAAACTCCGACTGTATCCTTTGCAACTGCTAAAATGGTATTTTTGTAGCCCAACGGTACTGCAACAGCATTTTTAAGCAAATAGCTTTCACACAAAGCAGCCTTTTCCTTTGTGGAGTTTTTATTTAAGTCAGCAACCATTCTGTCATATTCCTCTGATGAATATCCGAAGAAATTGTTCCCTGTCATAAACACGGATAAGAAATCTGACGCCTTGCCTGAATCAACAGTCAAATCGCAAATAACAATGCTGTATTCCCCTGCCCTGATTTTTGCTTCGTAATCATCGTCATTTTCAGCAACAACAACCTTACCATTAAGCTCAACACCGATATTACTTTGCCAACAGTTTACAATAGCTTTTGCCATTTCTTCATTATCCGTTGTACAAAGAACGCTGATTGTAAGATTGTCAATTTCCAACTCCTCAAATGCAGAAATCATATTTTTTCTTGCAACAGCAATATTATATGATGCTCTTTCAACGCATCCGCCTGAAAGCTTATAGCCTGACGGAACAAGGTTTTTATAGTCAGCACCTGTAACTGCTTTAATATCGATACTTGAAACAAGGCCTATTCTCAACTTTGTATTCTGAAGTGCAGGCTTGTTCATATTGAAAGCAAGTGCTGTTGTGATATTTTCAATATCAGTCTTATTAGTCTTTCTGCCAAGCTCTTCAATAGCTTCTTCACCTGCGAAAAAGCCTATATGATAAGTTCCATCATCAACTTTTTTTGCATTATCCTTCTCGCTTGCATTTACGTGTAGTCTTACTGATGTGACAGTTGTGCCGAAATCACCCGCATATTCCTCACTCTTTGAGAAGCGGACAGATTCACCATCCTTTATATCAGAAAGATAGAAGCAACCGTTTGAAATGATATACTCTTCATCAAGACCATATCTGCCTTCTGTAATATTGAAAAATTCCTCATCACAAGGGAATGCACCAGGCTGACTGAGTACATAAAGGAAATCAGATGATTTTTCTTCAAGTGTTATTTCAAGAGTGTAATCACCGATTGCCTTAATTCCAAGCTCATCTACTGACGCCTCTCCATTGTGCACCTTTTCAGCATTTTTGATAATGCTGAGACTTCCGTATGCTTCGGAATTTGTTTCAGGAAGAATTGCCCTCTCTATACCGAAAACAAAATCCCTTGCAGTAACACGTGCTTCAACTGTCTTACCCTTTTCCTCAAGGAAATCTTTAGCCTCACCTGAAATATAATATTTCATATTTTCCTTGAGATAGAATGTATATGTAAGTCCGTCAGGAGAAATCTTATAATCCTTGACAATACATTTCTGTGGCTCGCCCTTTTCATCAAGCTTAAAAAGACCATCAAAAATATTAACCGCCACTATTTTTTCACTTGTGGTTGATGCAACCTGCGGGTCAAAATAACGAGGCATTTGAGAAACGCCACACGCAAGATATGTTTCCTCATCATCAGAGCAACCTACAAATGTGGTTACAAGGAGAATCGCCACTATTAAAATTGCCATAATTTTCTTAAACATCTTATTCACCATTTATAATTATAACAGAGAAAGTGAAACTTGGCTATAAGTAAATACAAAATTTTATAAAAATATAACATTTTATTGACAGGTTCAAACTGCAGTTATAAATTTTAAGAAAAAGTTTTATAAAGAACTATCTTTTATCTCATCATTTTGCTATAATAGAATATATAAGTACATAGTAAGGAGATTTTTATGCCACAGAACGATATTTTACTTATGCTTTCTATAGTTTTATCAGTTATTTCCATAGTTATTATGGTTATTGTTCTTAAGAATTCAAAGAGTGATAAATCAAGTGATTCACTCCAGCAGAAGATTGACTACATAAACAAAAATATGGGTGATGAATTCCATAGAATCCGTGTTGAAAATCAAAATTCCAACAAGGAAATCCGTGAAGACGTTAAAAAGAGTCTTGATGATATGTCACTTCGTATTGACAATATGAACAAGGGCAATTTTGAGCATCGTGAAAAGATGAATGAAATGCTTATTTCAATCCGTGACAAGAATGCTGAACAGAGTGAAAAGCAGAACAGAGCACTTGAAGCATCAATCACAAAAATGCAGGAGTCAAATGAAAAGAAGCTTGAGGAAATGCGAGTTACTGTTGACGAAAAGCTTACATCT
>CAJGCX010000046.1 GCA_904501895.1 Clostridiaceae bacterium | reverse complement strand
TTTTCTTATTTATAATTAAGCTATGAAAGGGGAATTGATAATGAAAATAACTGATAAAACATCCCTTAGTGAGCAAAAGGAAATCAAAAGACTTAAAAAGATGCAGGGTCGAAATAACAGCGGTAAATATTTCTTCGTTTTACTGATTCTTATTGCCATTGTAAATATTCTTGATGAGGTTACAAGTAATCTTACTGTTACTGTTCAATCTTCCTTTGTAACGGAATTTTTCGTGAATAATCCATTTATGGGTAAATACTATACTTTCCAGGAGGGTCTTGCTCTTCATTCAGGTGTAGGTGTTTTTACTTATGTTTTAGGAATTTTTACACCATTTTATAAGGCACTTGCAGATAAATGGGGACGAAAACCACTTTTTGCAATTTCTACATTGGGTATGGCAACCGGACTTCTTGTTATTCATTTGTCAACAAGTTACATAATGTTCCTTGTGGGCTTTGCAATTATCAGCTTCTTTATGGGCCACGATATTCAGATTATCTATATTCTTGAGGAAGCACCTGACAAGCACCGTGCAAAAATATACAGTTTTCTCAAAAGCTTTGGTATTTTAGGCGTTATCCTCATTCCTGCACTTAGAGATATGCTTATGGGTGACGACGCTACAAAATGGCGTGAAATCTTCTTGGTGCCGGCTGTAATCGGGTTTATTGCAGTACTTCTCGTTGTTCTTTTTGCAAAGGATACAAAGGTGTTTGTGAATGAAAGAATTGAGTATCTTTCAAGACCAGTTGCAGAGCGTCAGGCTGAAAAAGAGCTTAAGAAAAAGCAGAAGGAAGCACAGAGAAATCAGTCTGGTGTTTTCAATGGTGTGAAATACATCTTCTCTAACAAGGATACAAAAAATCTCATTATTTCACATATTGTTTTTGATTCTGCTATGCCTGCAATTGCCCTTTACACTGAGTCTTCAATGCATAAGGTTGGTATGAGTACAAGTGAAATCACACAAGCACTCTTTATGGTGCCGGTGGTTTACGCAACAATCACATTCCTTTCAGGCTTTATTGCAGATAAGCTCGGCAGAAAGACTACTGTTACAGGCTTCTCTATTACCTGTATTTTAGGATATTGTCTTTTTGTTGCAGGTATTCTCTGTGGCTGGAGTCCTTACCTTATCGGTGCATTTGCAGGACTTTATCAGGGCTCATATTGGATCGGCAGAGATTATATGAACGTTATGATGACAGAAAAAGTACCTACTGACATCCGTGCATCAGTTGTGGGTGCAGAGGGACTTCTTGTAATTATCGGTCTTGCTGTAGGTTACTTACTTGCAATCGTTGGTATGATTAAATTCCCAATCTGGTGGGTATGCCTTGTAATCTCTGTTGTTGCAGTAGGTGTTGCAGCAATAATGTTTGCAAAGGGTGTTAAGGAAACAAAAGGTGCAAACCTTGACGAGATAGAATAACGGCAGATTAAAATATAAAATTAACGGAGAATGATTTTGTGGTCATTCTCCGTTTTTTTGTTTGTTGGTTATTTAATTGAACTCTTCATTCAACTGTTGCATTGTAACCTCTTCTTTATCAGAGTTTACGTATTTGTCCTGATAATAGTTTTCAGGGTAACAGTCAAATGTACCGTCAGGCTTTAATGTAATTACTGTACATCCACGCTGTGTGCCAACCTTATCAATTTTACCGTAAGCGATATAGTCAATGCTCATGCCATATGTAAGACGGATTCCTTTGTATTCCATTGAGAAGATGTTGATGTGGTCGTGACCTACAAAGATACCCTGTGTACTCTTCATTTCAACAGCAGTTTCAAAGAAAAGGTCATCATTAGTAGGTGGGCAAACCTTTTCACCGAGTGTACCGTAATAATATTTTACATTTTCTGTATCCTTATATCCGTTGTTTTTGAATTCTTCCCAAGCTTCAGCATATTCAACAGGAGGAATATGCATAAATACAAGTGATTTAACAAGACCAAAGTTCTCAAGTAACTGCTCTTTTTCATCACCCTCAAATGTGCTTTCGATAAATGACTTGTTTTCAGTGTTAAGTTTTTCACAGGATGCTTTGTACCACTCAATCTGATTTTCGTGAATGTTATCGTAATTGCCTGTAACACCAGCAACAATTCCTGCAAACTTATTTTCCTGAGGATAATCGTTTGTATCAATTGTGAAAAGTGCCTGAGTTATAACACCATCACTGTTTTTAACCTTGATAATGGAGTTACTCACACCGTCAATGTTTTCGTCGCCCTTCTGGAAGAGACAGTTTTTCCATTCTTCACGCTCATAGAAATCACCAACCTCATTACGGTTGTATATTGAATAAATTTCAGAGTCGTGGTTACCGAATGTAGGAATCCAATATACGTCAAGAGTTTCCATGAGTGTTGCGAAAATCTCAGCAGCATAAAGGTTATTGAATGTACCTGCAAGGAATGGTACAGGATAGCTGATATCACCTGTTGCAAAAACTATGTCAGGCTTTTCGGCGAGTATCATTGATGCAACTGTTTTAACTGTTCTTAAATCATCCTTCTGTGTCATCCAGCCACCACCGATGTGAATGTCTGTAAGCTGAAGGATTTTAAGGTCACGGTCGGTAGTTATTACATAGCAACCGTCACTATCTTTTGAAACATCGACTCTATCCTCACTTACAACACTATCAAGACTTGAAGCATATTCTGTGAGCTTCTTGATGTTTTGTTTATTTGCAAATGTACTTGCAATTCCAAAAATAACAATTGCAACTACCATTACAATAAGTATCTTTAATCCCATTTTTTTATTTCCTTTTTTCTTCATTTTCACACCTACTGAATTTTATTTTTCATCTGACTTGCCAATAGCTTTAAGATTGACAAGGATGTTGCTGTTATAGAAATTACTGCGATTTTCAAGCTCGTTGTTCACAAATCGAACGCCATCACGCTCAAAAAGTGTTTGTTCGCCGGAGAAAAGGTCTGTACCTATTCCAAGACGGTTGCCTTGAAATTCAACACCGATACTTGTAAGAATTGTCGGGAACATATCAAATAATGCCCAGTCACGATTATGTAAGAGAGAATCAGAAACTTCCCCAACACTTTCTGCAGGATTAAGAATAAGATTGTAGCAAGTACGGTAATAACCGGCGTCATTTACAGGAGCACTGAAGGACTTTGACATGCTTAAATGGTCGCCTATAAGCACGATTGTTGTGTTTTCGTAGAAATCCTGCTGCTGAATCCAACGTACAAAATTAACTACCTCTGCCTGACTGTAATAAATGCAGTTTGCATATTGTGTATCAAATTTATTTTCAGCATTAGGGCTGAGCCAGCCTTCAGGAGCATGAGTGTCAGCAGTTTCCATAATGAAATGGAATGGCTTGTCAGTTGATGCAAGTCTTGTAAGCTCTATTTTTGCAAACTCATAAAGCTTGTCATCTTCATAGCCCCACCACACGTTGTAGTGTTCATCAATCCAACCTGCTTCAATTGCGCCCTTATGGTCATAAATATTAAAATCACCGTGTGACTCAAAATAGAAATCAAGTCCACCGAATGAAGCATCTGCACCGAACATTACAGATTGCTCGTAGCCTTGTGCTTTTAATATGTCACCAATAGCAGTAGCACCAGGTAAGAAGTTGTTTTCTGCACCGTATGAGTTGCGTTCGGTAGGAACCTTCATAGGTAAGCCTGTGCCTTGATTAACAAAAGATGCAACAGACCAGTTTCCACCTGTTGACCTTGGAGGTCCGCCAAATCCCTCAGACTGATGTGAGAAATTATAGCCTTCCTTTGAAAGCTCGGCAAGGTCAGGCATAAGATTTTCATCAAAAAATCCGCCTAAATCCTTTGAGAAGAATGTGTTCTCCATTGACTCAAGATAAATGTGAATAAGATTTCTCTTCTCTTCAGGGAAGGTCATATTGACTGTATTTGGGTCGACATAATTATCTTCAATATATGATGAATCACCAAGATATGCATCAAAAAGTGTCATAAGCTGAAATCTGTTTATGCCAAAAGCACAACCACCCACAAGAATAGCAAGGGAAAGTACGAGACATATAATTTTCACTGCAATTTCAGGGAGAATAGTTGTTGTCTTTTCTGCTTTTTTGTATGTAAGCTTGTATTTTGGGAAGAAAATCGTGCAGAAAAATACAGTTGAAAGCACGGTTATAAGTACAGGCCCTTTAAAAAGTGAAATATAAACACCAACGTCAGTACCTTCAGTAGGGGAGTTGAGATTTATAATAATCTGGTCAGGAGAAAGGTCACCGAAAGCTTCTTTACCCCAGAATGTACCTGTAATTGCTGCAATACCGAGAGCAAAGAAAACAGTCGAAATCACTTTAAGTGCAGCCGTACCTTTCTTTCCGTTTCCATTAATGAATTCAATTGCAAATACGCGCTTAATAAAGCCTGAAGCAATAAGAAGAATAAGACCAATCGCAAGAATAAGTCCTAAAAATTTCCAGCTATAAGAAATTCGTTGTGATGATATTGCAAAAATATTGCTTACACCAAGAATATCTTCTGCAAGTACCATAGCGGAGAGTACAGAAAGCAATCCGTCGCGAAAAATGACTGTAATCCAATTTCCTACTTTTTTATTATCTGCTAAAAGAAGCATATCAGCAATGCCAATAAGAATTCCAATAGCAATTGCTCCAACCCATACCATAAATACAACTTCCTTTCTTTAAATAAGAGTAATTATCCACATTAATATAAACCAGACAGGTGGCACAAGGAGTGCAGGGAGCATATTAAGAGTTTTCAGGTTCTTGATTTCAAGAATTGCAAGACCTGATGATGCAATCAAAAAGCCACCAACAACGCTGATTTCACACATAAGCTCAGGACTCATGAATTCACCTAAAAATGTTGCAAGTAAATAAATACTGCCTTGCCAACAAAACAGCACAGGTGCTGCAAGTGCAATTCCGATTCCGTAGGTGGAGGCTAAAACCATACTTGTAACAAAATCAAGTGTTGCATTTGTGAAAAGATATGTATGGTCATTGTTAAGAGCAGAGTTTATAGGACCTAAAATCGAAAGACTACCGATACAGAAAAGGAGAATTGCAGTTGAAAGTCCTTTTCCTAACTCGCTTTTACCTTTTTTCTCAACAAGACCGTTAAATCTTTTATCAAGGTCAATTACATTACCTAAAAGTGAGCCTAATGCAAGGCTAACAATGAATAAAACAGGGTATTTGCTGTTTGGCATATTCTGTACAATTGAATTTATGCCGATACCTGCTGCAGCAAGTCCCATTGCATTCATAAGGCATTTTGTATATTTCTCCTTAATGCCTTTTTTCAGTAAGCTACCGATAATACTACCTGTAAGTATTGTGGCTGTATTTACTATTGTACCAATCATTGCTTATCTAACCTCACATTCTCAACTGCTGTGAAAATTTCCTTTAATGTATCAAGGGAATTCTGGTCAGGCTTCTTTTTAACATTTATACTCTTTTTACCGCTTGAGGTTACGCTGACACGACCACGAAGAATTCCGGAAATGTCAAGCACCAATGATGGATTAATATCCTCACAGTAAAGGCAGAGTGTTTCGCCACGTTGACCGATTTCATAAATTCCAAGGGATGCGGCAGTATTTCTGCAAAGTGAAACTTCAATAAGTCCCTCAACTGATGGCGGAATATCACCAAAACGGTCACGAAGCTCATCACGTACATCCTCTGCATCCTGATACGAACGAATATCAGCGATTCTTCGGTAAACAGTAAGTCTTTGTGCAAGTGCAGAAATGTATTTGTCAGGAATATGAGCATTGATTTGCAAGTCAATAAGACATTCTTTTTGCTTTGGTTTTTCACCCTTTTCCTGACTTATTGCTTCGCTGAGAAGCTTCATATACATATCGTAACCAACAGATGCTAAATGACCGTGCTGTTGTGCACCTAAAAGATTACCTGCACCACGGATTTCAAGGTCACGCATAGCAATTTTAAATCCTGAACCAAATTCAGTATATTCACGTATTGCCTGAAGTCGTTTGTATGCAATTTCTGAAAGATTTTTGTCACGCTTATATGTGAGATATGCACTTGCTCTTCTTGCACTTCTACCAACACGACCACGAAGCTGATGAAGCTGAGCAAGTCCTAATTTGTCTGCATCCTCAATAATAAGAGTGTTAGCGTTTGGCACATCAACACCTGTTTCAATAATTGTTGTACAGACAAGAATGTCAATTTCACCATTCATCAAGTCACGCCATATATCACTTAACTGTTCTTCGTTCATTTTGCCGTGAGCAACGGAAATACGAGCATCAGGTAAATATTCCTGAATGGAATTTGCAACTCCGTCAATTGTTTCAACTCTGTTGTGAAGGAAATAAACCTGACCACCACGACGAAGCTCCTTTTCCATAGCCTCACAAAGAAGTGGCATATTGTGTTCAACAACATAAGTCTGAACAGGCGAACGGTCAGAAGGCGCTTCCTCAATAACTGACATATCACGGATTCCTGACATAGCCATATTAAGTGTTCTCGGAATAGGTGTAGCAGAAAGTGTAAGCACATCAACACCTGGGAATAATTCCTTAAGCTTTTCCTTTTGTGCAACACCAAAGCGTTGCTCCTCATCAACTATAAGAAGTCCCAAATCCTTGAACTTCACGTTTTTTGAAATAAGTGAGTGAGTACCCACGATAATGTCAATAAATCCTGCATTAACGCTCTTGATAATCTTTGTTCTCTGTGCAGGAGTACGGAAGCGTGAAAGCATTTCTGCCTCAATAGGGAAGCCTTCGAATCGCTTTAAAATAGTTTGATAATGCTGTAATGCAAGAATGGTGGTAGGTACAAGAATTGCACATTGTTTTCCGTCAGCAATACACTTGAAAACAGCTCTCAACGCCACTTCAGTTTTACCGAAACCAACGTCACCACAAAGAAGTCTGTCCATTGGATATGGCTTTTCCATATCACTTTTGATTTCGTCAATGCTTCGTAGCTGGTCACCGGTTTCTTCAAACGGAAATCTTCTTTCAAAGTCCATCTGCATATCAATATCAGGTGAAAAGGCATAACCTTCACTGTGTAAACGCTGTGAATAAAGCTTAATAAGCTGGTCAGCCATATCTTTAACAGCTGAACGCACCTTATTTCTTGTCTTTTCCCAATCCCCACCACCAAGACGGTTGAGCTTAAGTGCCTTACCGTCGTCCTCGTGTGGACCAATATATTTAGCTACCAAATCAAGCTGTGTGACTGGTACATAAAGTACGTCACTTTTTGCATATTTGATTTTGATATAGTCTTTTATAATTTTGTTGGCTTCAAGCTGTGTAACTCCGTCAAAAACACCGATACCGTGTACAGCGTGAACAACATAATCACCCTTTTTGATTTCATCAAGAGAGTGAATTGTATCCCTAGCCTTAAAGCCTGTATTTTTTCTTCTTGCCTTTGACTGATAAACCTTTGAATATGTAAAAACATAAAGCTTTTCTCTTGGATATGAAAAACCTGAGCTTAATGACCCTGCAAGGACACAGATAGCACCCTTAGGGAATTTTGCAGGAATGTTTGAAAAATAAACTGAAACGAAATTTTCATCGTTAAGTGCTTCTGCAAGATTTTTAGCACTCTTTTCAGTACCTGCAAAAACAACAACTGTACTGTCATTTGTGTTGACAGGCTTTAAGTCCTCCATAAGAACATCAAGCTTTCCGTTCCATATAGGAAGAGTGTTTCCGTTAAAGGTTGTAAGACTCTTTACAGGAGTGTCAAAGCTTCCTCGTGCAAAATTGTCAACATATGTTGCACCGAATTCCTGATATTTATCAAGAAGCTCATTAAATGTAAGCGTAAATTTATCAAGGCCCTTGCAAAGTGTACCGTCGTCAACACAAGCCTTGATGTCCTCGTATAAAAGCTTTTGTGAGGATGATACCTTCTCCTTAATTCCTGCAGTTTCAAATGCGAAAAGGAGATAGTCCTTTGCATAGTCAAAAATTGTAGCAGGGGAGTAAACGAGTGGAAGATATTTGTCAGCAGAGCCAACGGATAAACCACCTTTAAGTCGGTCAATATCACTATAAAGCTTTTCACGGATAATATCAGTTTTCTTGCCTCTGATTGAATGGGCAAGGTTTTCGATTTTTTCAATTAAAGCCTGTGGATTGTCAATGACAATTTCCTTTGATGGTGCAATTAAGACCTCATCAATATTAACTGTTCTACGTTGTGACACAACATCAAAATGACACATTGTATCAACTGTGTCACCCCAAAGTTCAATTCGTACAGGCTCCTCATCATCAGGTGAGAAAAAGTCCACAATTCCACCACGGACAGAAAATTGACCAACACCCTCAACTGCATCAACACGTGTGTATCCTGCGCAATTCAAGGACATAACGATATTTTCAAGACTAGTTTCCTCATCTTTTTTAAGAAGGACAGATTTCTGACGTAAAATTTCAGGTGGGATAGTGTATGAAAGACAGGCCTCAGCACTTGCAACAACAATGTCACAACGATTATCAAGCATTCTGCGAAGCGCCTTTATTCTTTTCTGCTCATATTCATAGCTTTGTGAGTCAGTTGTGTAGAATGAAAAGCTTTTTGCAGGATATTGAAGTGCAGAAACTCCAAAAGCAGTTAAATCCTCACAAAGTCTTACTGCAGTAGCTTCGTCAGGCACGACAACAAGGGCCTTTTTTTCAAGACCCCCGGTTACTGCAGATACAAGATGAGCTTTCATAACGGGAATTAAGCCTAAAACTCCCTGTGGTAAAAAGCTTTTTTTAATGCTGTTTACAACACCCTCATATTCTGCTGAATTTTTGATTGCTTCGGTAAATGCGGACATAGTTTTTGCCTCTGCTTAACTATTATATAAATTCATAGCCTTATCAATCTGATTATCAAGTAAAAGCTCAATTGCCTTACAAGCGTTTTCTAAAGCAGGCTCTAAAGCTTTCTGCTCGTCTTTTTTGAATTCGGAAAGTACCCAATCAGCAAGGTCATAGTCAGGATGTGGTTTTTTACCGCAACCAACCTTGATTCTTGGAAATTGGTCAGAATTCAAGTGATAGATAATGCTCTTAATTCCGTTGTGACCACCGTCAGTACCCTTTCTACGGATACGAAGCTTACCAACATCAAGAGAAATATCGTCATAAATCACAATAACTCTTTCAGGTGGAATTTTGTAAAATGAAGCACATTCTCTTACTGCTTCACCACTGTTATTCATAAATGTCTGTGGCTGCATAACAATACAACGGTGACCGTTAATGTTGGTGTCAGCCATAAGTGACTTGTATTTAAGTCGGTCAATTCTAAATCCCAATTTCTGGGAAAGCATATCAAGGCAGAGAAATCCTGCATTGTGTCGTGTCAATGTGTATTTACTTCCGGGATTACCAAGTCCCACAATAAGAAATTCGTGTGTGCCTGTGCCAACAGACGCAGTTTGTTTTCTGAATTTGTTAAACATAATTTTACCTTTATTTTCTATATTTGTCTTTATTTTTATTTCGCCAATTTTCAATATTTACTTGCCTTGCCCTTGCAATACCAAGTGAATGGGCAGGAACATTTTCAGTAATCGTTGACCCTGCAGCAGTATAAGCGCCGTCAGAAAGTGTCACAGGTGCTACAAGATTTGTGTTACAACCGATAAAGCAATCATCACCGATTGTTGTCCTGTGCTTAGTCTTACCATCGTAATTAACAGTAACTGTACCACAACCGAAATTCACTCGTTTGCCTACGTCAGAGTCGCCAACATAGGTGAGATGTGAAACCTTTGTATCCTTATCAATGTTGGAGTTTTTAACTTCAACAAAGTTACCTAAATGAACATTTTCACCGATAACCGAATTCGGTCTTATGTGAACAAAAGGACCGATATCAGCACCATCCAAAACCTTAGATTGATAGCATTGAACAGCGTTAAGCTTAACATTGTTCCCAATAACGCTATCTTTAATAAGCGTGTTCGGACCGATAACACAATTTTTACCGATAATAACACCTGAAAAAATTATAGTGTCAGGTAGAATTTCAGTACCCTTTCCGATTGCTACATTTTCTTCAATAATAACGCCGGTATGATAAGGAATTTTAACACCGTTGTTTTCGTGAAATTCAATGGCTTTAAGGTTCTGAATATCTTTTTCTGTCATAGGATTACCTCTAATTCCTCTAAATAATAATTTTATCATATTTTATGCAGATTTTCAACAGTTTAGTTAAGGGAATCATAAGAGTAAATAGAAGGATTTTATACGTTTTCAAAAGTGTTGTAAATTCCCTCAGAGATTGATTTGAACACAGGTGCGCAATCACTTGCACCTGAAATACCATCATCCTTAAAAATCACAACAGTATAAGTTGTATCGTTGACAGTAAAATACCCACAAAACCATGTGTGATTAATTTCTCTGCCGTTTTCATACCAACCACTTTGTGCAGTTGCAGTTTTACCGTGATTGATGGTGTATTCCGAAAACGCCTTGATACCATTACCGTTTTTCACAACATTTTTAAGAATCATATCAATTTTGGTTACTGTACTTTTATTTAAAATCATATAACTGTCAGGCAATTTCACCTTTTGAATAACCTGACCATTTTCATCAATAATCCCTTTCATAAGTGTAGGTGGTCTGTAATATCCACCATTTACAAAGCAGGAATAAGCAACTGCCATTTGCAGAGGACTTATAAGCATTTCACCCTGACCAAATGAGATATTTGCCAATTCTTGTGGTGACTTTATAGAATCTGCAATAGGCAGATTACCTGATTTAGTATTAAAACTATCAGCTAATTCAATGGATTTTCCAAATCCGAAAGCCTCACAAAGACTTAAAAAATTCTCAACATTTAATTCTTGTCCTAATGCAATAAAATAACAGTTGCAGGATTGCTCCATAGCTGAATTTATATTAACCCTTCCATGAGCATTACCATTATTACACCTGAAGGTTGTCCCATTTATATTGATACTGCCTTTACAGTCATAAATCAGTTGTATGTTGCTTTCCAATGCACAGGCTGAAATGATGGGCTTGAAAACAGAGCCAACGCTATATGGTGTTATTGCACGATTTATAAAGGGTGAATTCGGATTGTTCATATCTGCAGAAATATCGTTTGGGTTGAATTTCGGTGCAGAAGCCAGTGCGAGAATTTCATTAGTGTATGAGTTGAGAATAACCACAGCACCTTTGTCAATATTGTTTTCAACAAGTGAATTTTCTGCAATTTTCTGAACATCAAGGTCAATTGTCAGCTGAATACCTGCAGGTGATAAATATCCGTTACTCTCAAATTTTATTCCTTCACCTAAAAGAATGTTGCCGATTGCATCTGTGCTCCATTTCGCTCTTAATTCACCACAATAATTTGATAGGTAACTGTTGTATGCTTTCTCAAGTCCTAGAGCACCATGACTATTTTCATCAAGATGTCCAATAAGATGCACACAAGGTTGATTGTCTGAATATCGACTAATTGTTGCAACTGATTTTATATGTGAATCACGAAAAATATTATCAGTCTCAAAAATGCTGATTTTTCCACTTTTTGCATTTTCATAAAGCTCATTTACCTGATTATTATCAAGACTACTTTCCAGTGTGTTCAAAGCTTTTTGTGTAGGCAGACAAACAGTAATATTCTTTGTTTCCTTATTAACAATTTTCTTCATATTTGTATCGTAAATCATTCCTCTTGAGGTTGAAAGCACGACACTTTTTGTGCTTGTACTTTGTGAAGAGGGTGAAACACCTGTTTTCATCATAATTATTCCTATGTTGGAAATCAAAATTCCAAATACAAATATGAGAAGGGAAAATGCAATACCAATTCTTTTGTACATAAAAAATCACCTGTATCAAGTTTTGACACAGGTGATAAATTTTAACCTTATTTAAGCTTTTTTCTTCTTTATCTTTTCTACCAAATCGAATTCAGCAATTTTTGTATTTTTCATAATTGCAGTCATAATAAGGTAACCCATAATACCTGCAAATGTACCAATAACCACGCCACCAAGAACGTCTGTTACATAGTGTACCATAAGGTAGATTCTTGAAAGACCAACGAGTGCTGAGAAAACAGGGAAAATCCAGCTGTATTTCTTGTTAAGCACAAGGAAGAGTGCAACGCCGATTTCAAATGCTGCAGTTGTGTGACCTGATGGGAATGACTTGTCACTTTCAACATGTGCACCTGCAAATTCATACCAACTCATAAAGAGTGGGTTATCTGCATAGTAAACATATGGACGAGGACGGTCAAACATTGGTTTGAAAATAACGTTTGTGAGAAGCGTACCAACAAGAACTGCAAAAAGAACAGACATACCGAACTTGCGAGTCTTCTTGAAGAAACTTAACACAAGGCCTACAACAGCCATTGGAATAACGAATTCAGAACCACC
>CAJGCX010000045.1 GCA_904501895.1 Clostridiaceae bacterium | reverse complement strand
TTGAGCTGCCCTGTTCTGAAAGGAAAAAGTATGAAAACTTAGATTTATTCAGCGTAAATCTTTGTTGTGCCGAAAAGGTTACGGAAGAAGCCACCGATTTTATCAAAGAAGCCTGCCTTTGATGTCATTTCGATTGTTTCTGTTTCGATAACGCTACCTGATGCACTATAAAGAGTTGCAGTAAATACTGTTTTACCGTTAGACTCTGAAATGATTGTCAATTTCTTTCCGTTGTCTGATTCAGATGTTTTAAAATTGCCATTGCTTGCTGTCCATTTGATTGTTGCGCCTGATGGAAGAGTAGTATTTGTCTCTGCGTGAAGAACTATACCATCCTTATAACGGATTGTTGTGTTTGATGGAGTTTTAATTTTTATATAATCCTTAGCATCAGATTTAAAAGCGAAGCTTGTGTTTGATGTCTTAGACATTTCTGGAAGAACGTTTACATAATCGTCACCACCAGTAGAAGTGTATGCTTCGTTAAGAGATGCATAAATCTTACCGTTTGTTTTCTTTGCTCTTAACTTAACTGTAAGTAATGTTGCAGCAGCACCTGTGTGACAACCTTCTGTAGTACCGGCATATTTGAATACATTTTCACCATTTGATGTTTCGTTGTTCTGTGCAAGCTCCAAGCTGAAAACTCCGCCTAATTCGTGTGAAACATATTCAAAATCTGAAGCCTTGTAGCTAAGCTCGTAACCTAAAGCGCAAATTTGTGATTTTGCAGAAATTGTTGCTTTAACTGTTACAATATCTCCAACCTTAATTGTTGTCTTATCAACAGTAGTTTTAATTGATGGAACAGATGCAGCAAATGCAGTTGGAATAATAGTAAGAAGCATAAGCGCAGCTAAAAAGATAGATAAAAGTTTTTTCATAAAATTGATTTCTCCTTTTTTTATTTTATATATCCATTATAAAAAAATAATGAATTAAAGTCAAGGCTTAAAGTGGGAATGGATATAATCCTTAATATCATCATTATCATTTTTGATTTTTTCTTTTATTACAAGGTCAAGGATTTCATTGAGTGTTTTACCGATATCCTTACCTTTATATCCCATAGAAATCAGGTCGTTGCCATTGATTTTCAGGTCCTTAATCGAAAAGCATTCCTGATTTTCGATTATTTCATTTATCATATCATAAGCGATTCTGTAAAATTCATCACCACGGAAATATTCAGGATTCTGTGCTGAATTGTCACAACACTTAATATGAATAAGGTCAAAAATCAGGTCTTTTCCTATTTGTGACATAATCCTTTTAAGTCGTTTTCTGTCAGGAAGCGTGTTGCTATCAACCATTATTGGTGAATCGTGGAATGCAACAAGAGTCACAACCTTGTTTTTTGTGTCATTATCAAAACGAAGTCCTGTAAGTATTTTCTCTGTCATTTCAGCACTTTTCTTAGGATGACCGTAATAATGCTGTTCACCTTTTTCGTCAAAATGAGCAACAAGAGGCTTTCCTATATCGTGAAAAAGCAAAGCAAGACGGATAACAGAGTCAGGCTTACTTTTTTCTATTGCCTTTAAGGTGTGGGTGTAAACATCAAAGCAATGGTGCCTGTTTTTCTGCTCAAAACCGATACAAGATTTTATTTCAGGAATAAATACAGCAATGACATCTGAAAATTCTTCAAGCACATTGTAAGCATTTTTGCCACAAATCAGCTTGGTGAATTCCACCTGAATTCTTTCTGCTGAAATATTTTTAAGCAAATCCTTACATTTGTGAATTGCTACTTTTGTGCTGTCTTCAATACTAAACCCTAAAACAGAAGAAAATCGCAATGCACGAAGAATTCGCAATGCATCCTCACGAAATCGTGTTTCAGCATCACCGATACAACGGATAATTTTGTTGCCTATGTCCTCAACACCACCCACAAGGTCACAAAAGCCATCTGTAAAATCGTAGGCAATAGCATTCATAGTAAAGTCACGACGGATAACATCATCTGAAAGCGACTTTGAAAATTCAACACTATCAGGATGACGATTATCGGAATAAGTGCCCTCACTTCTGTATGTGGTTATCTCAAGAGGCTCATTATCAATAAGCACAGTGACTGTACCATGCTTTATGCCTGTTTCAATAACACGAAAATCCTTGAAAACCTCTTTAACCTGTGTTGGTGTTGCGTTTGTTGTAATGTCAATATCACCGATAGGCAATCCCATAATGAAATCACGGACACTTCCACCGATTAAAAATGCCTCAAAACTGTTGCTTTTAAGCATAGCAACTGCAGTTTCTGAGGCAGGTTTGAATTGATTAGTTTTGTTCACTTAAAGCCTCTTGAAGTGCAAGTGCTAACTGGTCAGGGCATGAGGTTGACTTAAAGCCACACTTAATCCCCTTAATAAGAGGAACTATTTCCTCTGCCTTTTTGCCTTCAACAAGTGCTGCTATACCCTTAAGATTACCATTACAGCCACCGTTAAAGGAAACATTTTTCACTATTCCGTTTTCCATTTCAAAAGAAATTTCACGAGCACAAGTGCCACGTGTCTTATAATTAAAATTCATTTATTTAACCTCACAGATATTATTTGAAAGTGTTACTAATTCTTCCATTGTAAGTGCCTCTGCACGTGCAGTAGGAGAAAGGCCGGATTTTTCAATAGCAAATGCTAACTTTTCCTTTTCAATTCCCATACCACTTGATACGGAGTTGAGAATAGTTTTTCTTCTCTGTGCAAAAGCAGATTTAACCATTTTAAAGAAAACTGATTCATCAGTTACCTTATAGTCACCTTTTTTAGTAAGGTCAAGCTGAATAACACAGCTGTCAACCTTAGGACTTGGGAAAAATGACCCACGGGAAACATCAAAAAGCTTTTTAGCCTCTGCGTAATAATTTACAGCAACAGTCACAGCGCCACTTTCTCTTGACCCAACTCTTGCACAAAGACGGTCACCGGCTTCCTTTTGCACCATAACAATTATTTTACTGAATGGAAGCTTTTCCTCTAAAAGTCGCATTATAACAGGGGATGTAATATAGTATGGCAGATTTGCACATACAAAAATCTCCATTCCCTCAAAATGCTCTTTAACAATTGCATCAAGGTCTGCTTTAAGAATGTCCTCATTAATAAGTGTCAGATTGTCATATCCTGAAAGTGTGTCATTAAGCACAGGGAAAAGTCTTGTGTCAAGCTCAACACAAACAACCTTGTCACATCTTTCCAACAATTCCTTTGTAAGCACGCCGACACCTGCACCGATTTCAAGCACGCCGATTTTACCATCTGTGCTTTCTCGTACAGCCTCTGCCATACGAGGACAAACGGTTGGATTAACAAGGAAATTCTGTCCTAAGCCCTTTGAAAATGTAACATCGTGGTCACCCATAACCTTTTTGATAACAGAAAGGTCAGTGAGTGTGTAATTCTTCTTATCCAATATATTTTTCCTTAACCTTACCTAAAATTTTCATACCCTCAACGATTTTTTCCTTTGAAGGAGTTGAGAAATTCATTCTGAAGCAATTTGTCTTTTCATCATTAATCATAAATGCAGTTCCCGGAACAACGGCAACCTTATTTGCAATACACTCCTTAACAAATTCAAGCATATCAACGCTTTCAGGAAGCTCACACCATACGAAAAGTCCACCCTCAGGACGAACATATTTAACGAAATCGCCAAGCTCACTGTCAATAAGGTCACACATAAGATTTAACTTTTCACGGTAAATCTCACGGATTTTTTCAATATGTGCCTCAACGTCATTCTGTTCCATCCACTTGTCAACAAGCATCTGTGAGAAAACAGGAGTATGAACGTCAGCAGCCTGCTTACCAACTGTCATTTTTGCGATAATCTGTGATGGTGCAACAATGTAACCAACACGGATACCAGGTGCTAAAAGCTTTGAGAATGAACCTGCATAAATTACGATTCCATCCTCATCAAAGCTCTTGATTGATGGAACATCTTCACCTGAAACTCTTAAATCACCATAAGGGTTGTCCTCGAGAATAAGGAGATTATACTTTTTAGCAAGCTCATAAACAGCCTTTCTCTTCTCAAGACTCATTGTAGCGCCTGATGGATTCTGGAAATTAGGGATCGTATAAATAAATCTTGGATTAACTGCGTTTTTTATTGCTTCTTCCAATGCTTCAATATTCATACCGTCTGCTTCAACAGGAACACCTGCAAGTTTACAACCATATGAACGGAAACAGTTAAGAGAGCCGATAAATGAAGGACATTCACAGATAACTGTATCACCAAAGTCACAAAGTGCCTTTGTAGCAAGGTCCATAACCTGCTGTGCACCAGAAGTTATAATAAGTGAGTCAAAATCCTTACCTATATTATATCTTTCCTTAACGAAAGCAGTAAGTCTGTCGATAAGTGGCTTGTAGCCTTCAGTTACACCATACTGTAAAGCTGTAACAGGAGAGTTTTCAAAAATTTCTGCTGAAATCTTTTTAACCTCATCAATAGGGAATGATGCTGCATCAGGGTTACCTGCTGCAAAAGGAATAATTGATGGGTCCTGAGTAGCCTTTAAAATCTCACGAATTGCAGATGGCTGAAGCTCTGAAATTCTTTTTGAAAAATAATAATCCATTTGTATCACCTGAAAAAATAACATTTCTAATATTTTATCACAATACATTAAGTATTTCAACAAGTACAAAAATTTTATTTCTATCTTCTTTTTTCGACAAAGGTGTGCTATAATTTATGGTAATATATGTCAAAAAAGGAAGAGGAGTGACAGAAATGACACAATTTGTGAGAAAATTGGATAATATGGGGAGAATTGTTCTTCCTGCAGAGTACAGAAAAAAGACAGGGATAACCGACCTTTCAGAGGTAAGAATCACAGAAAATGACGGAAAAATTATTATTGAAAAGCTTAATCCGAAGTGCAAAATCTGTGGCTCAGAAGAAAATGTAAATGCTGAAATGTCCGTTTGCGAAGAATGTATCGCAAAAATCAAAAAGCTGTAAAATTTATATAAGTAAAGCCGTTGTGGAAGCTTTTCACAACGGCTTAATCTTTATTTTCCGAAATGCTTAATCAAAGCATCGTATTGCTCGTCAGATATTTGCGTAATCGCACCGTGACGAGGATTAAAATCCATACTATAATCATCAGGATTTACAGGTAAGAAGTTTTCAAAATCAGTTGTCTGTTGCATGAAAAATCGGTCTGTACCGTATTCATCCATAACCATAACCCATTGGTCAGTACCTGTTATGTTATAGATTTCACTGCCCTCAACACCTGTTTTTGCAAGGGAAACCACAACAGGCTTATCCTCATAAGGTCCTGTAAGACTTTCAGATGCAACATACGCTATTGTCTGGTCCTCATCATGCTTGAAATAAAGGTAATATTTTCCGTTATCCTTGTTGTATGCAATATCACCGTCAATAGTCTGTATTCCCGGTCTTTCATACAAAAGTGATGGTTTTGTTATCGTCTTGAAATCTGTTGTGTAGGCGTAATACATCTGTGCAACATCATTTTTCTCGTCAGAATGTGCCCAATAAACCATATATGCCTTCGCTTTTTCATCCCATATTGCCTGTGGTGCCCAAGCACGTGTTGTAGTTTTGAAATCTCCGTCAAAATCTCGCATATCAATAATTGTTTCGTCTGTCCAATTAATTAAATCACTCGATTTCCAAGTGACGAGGGAATGGTTTGAGGTCCACCCTTCAATACACTTCATGTCAGTACCGATTATATAGTAAAATCCGTCATTACCCTTTACAATATACGGGTCACGGACACACTTTTTACCCTTTGTCTGAAGAATGACAGGCTCGTTATTGTTAAGTGCTACAAAGTTGTAACCATCTTCACTTACTGCAAAATGAATTCGCTCCTGTTCAGGATCGTTTCCCACAAAATAAGCAAAAAGATATTTCCCACTCTGACTTTTTGCAGGAATTGCATATTGTGTATTGTTCATACGTATCACCTTGTATAATTTGATTTTCTAATTATACTGAAATTTGATGGAAAAGTCACTTGACGGAATGAATAAATAAATATAAAACTTTTTGTGCAAATTTATGTTTCAAATTATAATTTGTCGTTGCGTAGAATTGTAGGGGACGATGAGTCTCACCTGCCGGTTCGGTCGGTGCTTCTGCTTCGCAGAGGTGTCCACTGGACACCCGCACCCCACATCGTCCCGCTCCAAAGTGTGCTGTTAACTTACTGCGGGCGGATGTGGGCATCCACCCCTACGATTGTATATCCCGACAACCTCCAATTTACATAACATATTAAACTATAGGTATTCTTTACTATTGCAATATATTTTTTAATTTGGTAAAATAAATCAATATTCATTTTGGCGGTGTCGTAATGGGTTTTATTCCATTTAATTCAAGAGATTTGTTTTTTAAAGATAAATTCGGTAGTGTTTCAGTAGGTGAAGAAATTCATTTTCGCCTTTGTATGCCACGCTCATTTTGTTGTAACAGAACAATTTTGTTGATTCGTCGTGATGACGGACATTATGAGGAAAGAGATATGCTCTGGGCAGGTATGTGTGGTGACGATGCTGAAATCTGGGATATTCATACTGAAATAGATAAGGAAGGTCTTTATTGGTATCACTTTGACTATTGCTCATCCTATGGCAGAAGCTCCGTTTTGCAGACCGAAAACGGAATCGGTGGCTTTGCAGGGTCACAGTTTGCACATAAGGATTGGCAGTTGACAGTTACTGAAAAGAATTTCACAACACCTGATTGGATTAAGGGTGGTATTATTTATCAGATTTTTCCTGACAGATTTTATAATTCAGGAGAAGTGAAGAAAAATGTACCTTCCGACCGAGTTTTGCGTGATGATTGGGGAAATGAGCCTGAATGGAGACCTACTGCAGATGGCAAAGTGCTTAATAACGACTTTTTCGGTGGCGATTTAAAGGGTATTCAGGAAAAATTGCCTTACCTTAAATCATTGGGAGTTAATTGCATTTATCTTAATCCTATTTTTGAGGCACATTCAAATCATCGTTACGATACTGCAGATTACGGAAAAATTGACCCTATTCTCGGTACTGAAAAGGATTTTAAGAATCTTTGTAAAGAGGCTAAAAAACAGGATATTCATATAATTCTTGACGGTGTTTTCTCTCACACAGGTGACGACAGCGTTTATTTCAACAGAAAAGGCAGATATGAAACCTTAGGTGCTTATAATTCACCTGAAAGTCCATACTATAAATGGTATAAGTTTACAAATTACCCTGATAAATATCAAAGCTGGTGGGGATTTGAAACTCTTCCTGAGGTCATTGAAGAGGGTGAAGAATATCGTGAATTCATCAACGGCAAGGGTGGAATTATAGAAAAATGGCTTAAAGCAGGTGCTGATGGCTTCCGTCTTGATGTTGCTGATGAATTACCTGATATTTTCATCGATGAGCTTCGTGCAAGACTTAAGGCTACGAAAAAAGATGCGCTTCTTATGGGTGAAGTGTGGGAAGATGCCACAACAAAGCACAGTTATGGAAGTCGTCGTCGTTATCTTCTCGGTAGTCAGTTTGACTCCGTAATGAATTACCCATTTGCAAACGCTATTCTTGATTTTTGCCGTAACGGTAAGGCAGAAGCCTTTACGGAAGCAGTAATGCAGATTGTGGAAAATTATCCTAAGCAATGCCTTGATGTTATGATGAATCATATCGGCACACACGATACTGAAAGAGCGATTACAAAAATCACAGGTGAGTCCTGTGAATATCGTGATAGAAATTGGCAATCAGTACATTTTCTTGATGATGAAAAATATGCAAAGGGCGTTAAGCTTTTAAAATGTGCGGCAGCATTGCAATACACATTACCGGGTGTGCCATCTGTATACTATGGTGACGAAGCAGGTCTTCAAGGGTATAAGGACCCGTTCAATCGTGGTTGCTATCCTTGGGGAAAGGAAAATCAGGAGCTTGTTACCTTTTACAGAACAATGGGTGAAATCCGAAGAAATAACAAGGTGTTTTCTGACGGATTTTTCTCACCTGTTTCCTCAATGCTTGGCTGTATTGCATATCGTCGTCATAATGAAAATGGCGATATTATGATTATTGTAAACAGAAATGAACATTCAATTATGTATGGACTTCCTGAATCTTATAAAAATGCAAAAACTCTTTATGGTGACAACATTGTAAATGGTGAAGTTTATATTGACGGATGCTCATTTGTAATCCTTTCCTTGTAATATTAAGTATAGTGTGATATTATTTAAGTGATATTTTTATTTGGTGGTTAAAAAATGACTAAGACTTATGGCTACGTGTCTAAAAATCAAAGAATACTTTGGATTTGTCTCCGTGTAGTGATTTTATGCTGGGGCATCTTTGGTCTTTTTCACGGTTCAGTTGTGGAATTTTTAGAGGCTATTTTTGCAATCATTTTTACTCACCTTTGGGATTTCTTTCAGATTTTCGGAACAAAATCCTTTATAATTGAAGTCGAAGCATCAACTCAGACTATGCTTTCACTTTTCATTTTTGTAGGCGTGTGTATTGGCTCAACAATTAACAACAGAACAACCTTTGAGCATTTTGATATTGTTACTCATTTTGCTTCAGGTGTTATTTCTGCTTGGTTCGGTTATGATTTTGCAAACATTATTTATCGTAAGCGTGGAGATTTAGGTCCTGCAATGTCCTCATTGTTTTCAATAACCTTTGCCCTTGGTATTGCTGTCGGCTGGGAGGTTTACGAATTCACAATGGATACCCTTTACGGAATGACTCTTCAGAAGGGCAATACTGACACAATGGTTGACTTTATCAGCTGTTCAATCGGTGCCGTGCTTACAATGCTTTTAGTTTCATTCCTTCGAAACGGAATTATCGGTAAGGATAAGGAAAAGGTCAAGGAAGAGCGCAGACTTGAAAATGAAAAACGACTTTTAAAGGATAAGCTTTATAAGGAATACCTTGAATCAAAGGGGGAAACAGAATGAAAAAAGTAATTTCATTGTTTCTTGTGACGATTGTCTGTATGTTGTCATTCTCCTCTTGCTCAGGTCCTGCAAAGGTTAGGGTTAACGGAACAAAAATCGACAATGAGGTTTATGCCTATTTTGAAGATTTGCACGATAAAAATGAGCCCGAAATTAAAAAAGCGATTTCAAGATATGTAACAATCAACTCGGAATTCAATAAGCGAGACCTCACACTTACTCCTGCACAGAAATCAAGCCTGTCTACAAATGTTGATAACTTATGGCATTTATACAGACCTCATTATGTGGAAATCGGCGTTTCAAAGGTGACGTTATATAAGATTGAAGCATCAAAGGCTTATGAGGATGCTTTGCTTGATTATTACTATGGCGAAGACGGTGTTGAGCCTGTAAGTGAAGATGAATTGAAAAAGTATTTCAAAACACATTATATCGCTATTTCCTATGCTACAGAATACCTGTTCAACATTGATGAAGCAGGTGAAATGATGCCTATGAGCGATAACGATAAGGCAACGATTATCAATGGCTTTTCAAATGCAGAGGGCCTTGTGAATACAGGCACTCCAATTGAGGGTGCAACAACTAAAGATGTGCATAACGCTATTATAAATTCATCTTCTGACGGTGCGTTCCCAACAGGATTTTTTAAAGAGGTTGCCAATATAAAGACAGGCTCAGCCTCAACTGTTGTGCTTGATGACTATGCTTTCCTTGTTCAGAGAATAGATGTTTTTGACGAGACCTATAATTATTATGGCTCATACAGAACACAGTGCTTAAGAGCGTTAAAGGGTAAAGCCTTTGACCAGATGATTGACCAGTGGTCACAAAGTTATAAAGTAAAATAAGGCGGAAAGTTCCGCCTCGATATGCCTCCTTAGTTCAATGGATAGAATAAATCCCTCCTAAGGATTAGATGTGGGTTCGATTCCCGCAGGGGGTGCCAAGAAACGGCAAGATGAATCTTGCCTAAGATAATAGATAATATTGAATAGATAAGAGATTTGCGCAAATTCGTGCCGTTTCAACTATTCTCTATTATCTGTTATCTTTTATTTTTTATCTAAATAATTTTGCAAATTTATCCTCTTCCGTTTTGCACTTTTTTATGATAGAATGAATAGGATAATATGGCGATATAATTCCATTCTGAAAATTTTGGGAAAAGGAGTGAATTATATGAAAATTGTATTGCTGACTGCTCTGGGTGTTGGTGGTGCATCTGTTATCGGTGCACTTTTTGGCTTTACATTTAAAAAAATCAGTCATAAATTCAGTGATATAATTCTTTCATTTGCAGCGGGCGTTATGCTCTCGGCTTCTGTTATCGGACTTATACTTCCGTCACTTGAATATGGTGGAAAGTTTTCGTTACTTGTAACCATCGTTGGAGTTTTCTGTGGTGCATTCTGCGTGAATCTTATCGATAAAATCGTGCCACATCTTCACAGACTTACAGGTGTTGATACGGAAACTCACCCTGACGCACAAAAACAGCTTGATAAGGTTTTGCTTTTTGTAATTGCCATTGCAATTCATAATCTGCCTGAGGGTATCGCTGCAGGTGTTGGCTTTGGTACAGGAAATATTGCAGACGCTATTGTTATTGCAGGTGGTATTGCTCTGCAGAATATTCCTGAGGGTATGGTGATTATAGCACCTATGCTTACTGCAGGAATAAGCCACAAAAGGACATTTTTAATTGCGATTATCACAGGTGTTGTTGAGGTAATCGGTACACTGCTTGGATATTTCGCAGTAACTGTTTCAACTGCAATTTTACCATTTGCACTGGCATTTGCAGGTGGCACAATGCTTTACGTAATAAGTGATGAAATGATACCTGAAACTCACGCTCACGGTAGTGAACGAGGTGCGACATATTCATTGTTGGCAGGCTTCTGCCTTATGGTTGCATTTGATGTGCTTTTAGGTTAAAATAGACGAGATAAAATAAAGGAGTTTTTTAAAATATGGCAAATTCAAAGATTAAGTATATTGGTGTTAACGACCACAATATCGACCTTTTTGAGGGTCAGTATGATGTGCCAAATGGTATGGCATACAATTCATACATTATTGACGATGAAAAAATCGCAGTTATGGATACTGTTGATGGTAATTTCAAGGATGAATGGTTTCAGAATATTAAAAATGCAATCGGTGATAAAGCGCCTGATTATTTAATTGTTCAACATATGGAGCCTGACCATTCAGCAAATATTGACGAGTTTGCGAAAGCATATCCGAATGCTACAATCGTTGCAACTGACAGAGCATTTGTAATGATGAAAAAGTTTTTCGGCACAGATTATGCTGACAGAAGACTTGTTGTTGGCGAGGGTGACACATTAAGCCTTGGTGAATGTAACCTTACCTTCGTAATGGCACCAATGGTTCATTGGCCTGAGGTTATGATGACTTATGAAAGCCATGAAAAGGCACTTTTCTCTGCTGACGGCTTCGGTAAATTCGGTGCACTTGATGTAGAAGAGGATTGGGCTTGTGAAGCAAGAAGATATTACTTCGGTATCGTTGGTAAATATGGTGTTCAGGTTCAAGCTGTACTTAAAAAGGCTGCAGGACTTGACATCCAGACAATTTACCCATTACACGGACCAATTCTTAATGAAAATCTTGGCTATTACCTTGATTTATACAACACATGGTCATCTTATGGTATTGAAAGTGAAGGCACACTTATCTGCTACACATCTGTTTACGGAAACACTAAAAAAGCAGTTGAAATTTTAGCTGATGAACTTAAAAATGCAGGTTGTCCAAAGGTGGTTGTGAATGACCTTGCTCGTTGTGATATGGCAGAGGCAGTTGAAGATGCTTTTCGTTATGGCAAAATCATTCTTGCAACTACAACATACAACGGTGATTTATTCCCATTTATGAGAGAATTTGTAAACGAGCTTACTGAAAGAGGCTACAGAAACCGTAAAATCGGTATCGTGGAAAATGGCTCATGGGCTCCTGTTGTGAAAAATAAGATTGTGAAGGCATTTGAGCTTTGCAAGAATCTTGAATTTGCTGAAAATGTTGTAACAATCCACTCAGCAGTAAATGATGAGAGCATTGAGCAAATCAAGAAATTAGCAGAAGAGATGAAATAATACATAGTATGGTGGGAGTAAGCTCCCACCTTTTTGTTTGTATTCAAATTATAATTTGTCGTTGAGTAGAACCGGCAGGTGAGACTCATCGTCCCCTACGATTGTATACTCCGACAACCTCCAATTTATTGCGCAAATATTAATTTTCTATTACTTTTTTAACATTTTGTTGACAAGAAAAATTTTTAAAGTTATTCTAATAGTATAAAATTGGTAATACTATACTTATCAAAAAGGAGGGGCGAAAATGGAAGTGCTTGAATACATTTTAAGATATATACTTTGCTTTCTTGCTATTGCTGTGATACTTAACTGTGTATGGTCGCTTATCCGTTTGCGTCCTGACAAAAAGGTTTATGCTGTAC